>JAFGMA010000053.1 GCA_016927835.1 Candidatus Zhuqueibacterota bacterium
GCGAAATTTTTCTTGTGTACCTTTTTCGTGCGAATGTTACCTAATGCCCGATAATCGTGATTTTAGCAATTTCATGAATAAAGCAGGCTATATTGTGGCTGAACGAAAAGTCCTCGTTTCTTCACCCTGAGCGGAGCCGAAGGGTGATAAGTCATTGTTAATTCGCTATGCTTCGGCTCCGCTCAACATGAAAATACTAGTTTTCGTTCAGCCACTATATTGCAAATTTATTTAAATTAACGGTTGTTGTCCGATATCCGGCAATAACCGGGATTCGTAAAATCTAACCAAAGGAAAAATAATGTTAAAACAAACCCGTTTTTTTCCTTTCGATCAAGTACCCATTTCAGACTCCTGCTGGTCGCTTTCTACCGGTCCTGATGGGCGGATTTACGCAGCAGCCTGCATCGAGCGCCTCGGTGGCGGAAGTGCCTATATCACCCGCTATAACGAAGATACCGACAGCCTCGATTACATGGTTGAAGTGGCTACTGCGGTGGGCGATCCGCCGGATTCCGGTCGCGCCACCCAGTGCAAAATTCACTACTGTTTTGCGCCTTCTGTAGCGGATGGCATTTTATACGCCTCCACGCACCTGAGCGGACCTGCGCTGGGCGATTATATCTACAATCCCTGGGGCGATTGGGGTGATGAACGCAAAGCATTCAGGGGATCGCATTTATTGGCATTTGATACACGCACTGATGAAGTTTTGTGGCACGATTTGCTGCTTCCCCACGAAGGTGCGCGCTGTCTTGCGTTCGACGAACAGCGCCAGTTATTTTATGCGATCTCATATCCGAGGGATCATTTTTTCATTTACGATTTGAAAACCCGCCAGCACCGCGATTTGGGGCGACTCGGTTCGGTGAACGCGCAGGCGATTTTCCTCGATCGCCGTGGGCGGGCGTTTACCAGCAATCAGCACGGACAACTGGTGCGCTTCGATCCGGACACGCAGGAACTGCGCGAAATTCCGGTGTACCTTCCCCACGAGCCATACCAGAGCGCTTTTCACACGGTGATTTACGACGCAGTGGCTGCTCCCGCGGGAACATGTATTTACGGTGTGACCTGGCGCGCCCATCCGCACCTCTTTCGCTATCTGCCCGAGGAAGGCGAATTCGGGAGAATCGAAGATCTGGGAGCCGCCACGCAACCGAGGGATACCTCTGTTCCGTTCGATACGTTTCTCGATCATGCCGGGGGAGTCGTTTTTGGCGCCGACGGCATGCTGTATTACGGTAGCTCACGCTGGGCAAAAGATCCCGGCAAGCATTTCAAGGACTTTGCGGATGATTTGTCATACAAGGCGGTCGATACGAATTATTTTGATGCGACTGGCATTATCGTCCAATTGAATCCGGAAACGCTGGAGCGGAAGGAATTCGCCGAACTCAAACGCCCGGGTATGACCGCGCAGTACGTTTCTCGTGGTGCCCGGGATAAAAACGGCGATCTGTTTTTCGGACACGTAGGCATGATTTGCCCGTCAGGAATTTTCAGACTACCAATGGATGAATCGAAAACGAAAGCAGCTTTTCAGGTCCGTTACTGGGGCTAATCTTTGCGATAAACTATTGCATTCTTTATTGTTGCATCGATAAAAAATGAAACGAAAAATCAATAATATACAGGAAACGATAAATGAAGCTTAATTTAAAAGATAAGCAGTGGCAACTGGCGCCGTGGGAAGATCCGCAATTCGATCCGGATCTGCCCCATTTTCAGAATCTTGAGCGTTACCACCACCGGGGATTTGTCTCCGAAGGTACGATGGTTGCGCTGCCCTTGTGCTTTCCGGGAATGACAACACCGATTCCCCCGGACGAATCAGCCATCACCGCGCTGGAGATCGATGATAAGTGGCGAATTTACGGCGGGACATCCGGTCGCCAGGCGCACCTTTTTTGCGCCTTTACCCGCGGCGTCACCGGCATGGTGCACGATCTGGGACCGATTCCCGAAGCCACGTCGTGCAGTTCGGTGATGATTGGCAATGATTTTACGGTTTACGCCGCTGCTTCCGGGGCAGATGCGGGCTGGATTGTGGCGCACGCACCGGAAAAAATTCCGTACGATTGCTTGCAGGAGTGGGGCTTTTACCGGACGCCTTACCAGAAAATTGCCGAACCGGTTCCCGGCGAAGCGATTGCCCACGCAGTTTATGCGGCGGCAGAAAATGCGATTTACGGTATCTCGGCGAAGACCGGAACGCTGTTTGAAGTGGCGTTGGACGCTAAAGCCGTCACCCTTCACCCAAAAGTGGATCCGGTGCATAAATTCGGCACCCGGCTGTTGCTTTACCGGAACCTCCTGCTCGGAACCAATTTCGATGGCAAAATCTGGCAGTTTGACCTGGATACCAAATTTTTTCGTCAAACTGATTTGATGCTCCCGTGCGCTGCTGGCAGACAATTTCATAATCAGGTGCAAACCTGGGTGGTGGATGAACGGGGAGAAATCATTTATGGTTCGAGCACTACCGACGGATTTCTTTTCGCGTACAACCCAATTGAAAATACCGTGCGTTCGCTGGGCAAGCCTGCCGTTTCCCGGGCAATCAACTGCCTGGCTGTTACCCAAGACGGGCGGCTTTTTGGTATCACTGGTCAACCCGACGAAATCAGCCACCTGTTTTGCTATGATCCGGACAGCCACGAATTCAAGGATCTGGGGGTTCCGGTTTCGGTATTTAACGAGCGCGCTTATGGTTATCATTTTCAAAGCGCCGTTACCGGAAAGGACGGGGAAATTATTTTCGGGCAGGCGGAACGAGTCAGCAATCTCTGGCTCTATTTCCCGGCGATTGTGCCGAGTATGCATTGCTAAATAGAATTTGTCCGAAAAGTAGTGGTTTTTTACCTTCAAAACAAAATCAAAAAAACGCTATGCGGCACTGTCATGCCCGAATGCTTCACCGATAAAAGCATTCGGGGACAAGTCTGTCGGGCATCTATTTAACTATCCGAATAATGGATTCCCGCTAAAAACGTACGGGAATGACAAAACCGACAGACTCTCAATAGAATTCGTCGGCTTTTATCATATCCGCATGTTTGAAGTGGTGCCCCGATAGAAGCGTTCGGACATGAGAACGACAGCAGACGGTGTTTCATTCAAAACAAATTTTAAAATACAATCCTTCAGGGGCAGACTCGGCTTGGATTTATTTTAAAAAGGAAGATGGCGTGTGTTGGCATTATTTGAGAAAAGTGATAAGGACTAATAGCCGACAGCCGCGCTGATCGACTGCCGGGATTCTGCAACAGGTTCAAATCAAAATACCAGCGAAATCGCATAGCGATGTGTCGCTTCAAGTTTTCCGTAATCAGCGAATGCATAATCCAATTTTGCTTTGAGCGACTCGCTGAATTTTATTCTGAATCCCATGCCGGCGGTCAATCCGCCTTCCATGTCCTGCATCCCCAGACCTCGGAATCCTGAGCGGATAAGCACTATTTCGCGGATTGCATATTCGAATCCGAAATTTATATATTCATTATTATCATTCGGATGAGTCCAATCGCTGGCTAATGTCAGGCGCATGTTTTTGGATCGAACCGGATCGATGGCGAACCCCATCCGAAAGCCGATTGGCAGTTCCCATTTTTCAGAAATCAGTTCAGCCCTGGCTTTTTCATCGTGTCCGGGGATTTCTGGCGCGATATCGACAAAGACATTAGCGGCTGGTCCGTGCAATTGTATGGGGGTTCCAAAATTGGATACCGCCAGACCGATCCTGAAATCTCGAAAATCAGTAGTGTAAATGCTGCCAAAATCCACAGCCCACCCGCTGGCGCACATCGTCCAGATTTTTTGCCGGATATATTTCACATTCATGCCGATAGCAAATTGGTCGGTCATCATACGCGAATAAGAAAGACCCAGAGCCATATCGACAGCATTAAACATTTCGCCCGTGCCTTCCGGGTGCATTACGGTGCGCACCTCATCTTCAGGCGTGCCCAGTAGGGTAACGAATGCGCCAACGGTATTGTTGCCCTTCAGCGGAAAGACGATTGAAGCAAAATCAAATTTGAGACTGGCAAGCCAGAACGAATGCTGGAAAATTGCTTCTCGTTGTCGCAGCAATGCCAGACCTGCGGGATTCCAGTAGATTGCAGATATATCGTTTGCCATGCCGGCGTGCGCTTCGCCCATGGCGGTAGCGCGCGGTCCCACAGCGATTTTCAGAAATTGGGCAGCAGTCGTGCCAACTTTTGATGTTTGAGCCAGCAGAACCTGGCTGTCGATTACGAAAAGAACAATGATAAGGTATATGCCTGTTTTTTTCATTTAAATTTGCCTCCACAAAACCATGCCAGCGAATTTAGCATTCAGGGAGTGAGTCAAAATATAGGGATTCGATAATTTGAAAAATTCTCACCTTCATATTATTTTATACCCTCATCAAAAGGGAAGGATGACGGCTGAGTTTTCTCTATGAATGTATGCTACGAATTCTTTCCCGTTGAGCAATTATTTGATTATATACAGCCGACCGATCTTTTCTCCAAATCCTGGTGCTTCCACGTGATATAAATAGGTTCCGGAAGCGACTTTAAGTCCATCCGAATTCAACAAATCCCATGACTCATCGCCGCTTTCGCTATTATGGTCGATGGTACGAACCAGTTCACCCGTGATTGTATAAACGCGGATGGTGCATTCTCGCGGTAAATGTATAA
>JAFGMA010000054.1 GCA_016927835.1 Candidatus Zhuqueibacterota bacterium
CTATTTAGAGTCTGTCCGAGAACTACCTTTGAGCTGTCATTGCGAGGAGCGTTTTTTGCGACGAAGCAATCTCAGCCGATTTATCAGGGGATTGCTTCGGCAAAAAACGCCTCGCAATGACAATTTTTCGAGTTTTCGGACACGCTCTATTTAGGATTCTTGATTTTGCGGATCTGCTTTGCGATTTCCTTCCACCTTGCTTTCGAATTCAACTGCGCTCTCTGATCCTGCCGGGTTTCGAGGAATCGAAGTTCCTTTTGCAGCTTGATATAATTATTGAATCGCTTGCGTTCCAGCACACCGTTTTCAATTGCCTGGCGCACGGCGCAATCCGGCTCATTCTGGTGCTGACAATCCCGGAATCGGCATTGAGCGGCTAGTTCTTCAATATCCTCGAATGTTTCCTGCAGGCTCTCTTCACTCGTCCATAATTGAAGTTCCCGCATTCCCGGGTTGTCGACGATCAGTCCCCCGCGGGGAAGCAAAATCAATTCCCGGCGCGTGGTAGCATGTCTGCCACGACTATCATCCTCGCGAACAGTTTTCACGAATTGCCGATCGATGCCCAGCAAGCTGTTTATGATTGATGATTTACCGACACCGGATGAACCGACCAATGCGGCGGTTTTTCCGGTTTTCAAATACTGATCAAGCGATTCAAGCCCGCGTTTTTCCAGGGCGCTAACAGGATGAATGGGCACACCGAAGGCAATCGCTTCGATTTCGGACACACGCGCGTCTATTTCCGAGCACAAATCGATTTTATTCAATAATATCACGGGATTGGCGCCGCTATCCCAGGCAACGGACAGATAACGCTCGATTCGGCGCGGATTATAATCGCCGTCCAGACCGCTCACCAGGAAAACCGTATCGATATTTGCGGCAACGACCTGTTCCTCAGTTTTGAAGCCGGCAACCTTGCGGGAAAAACTACCTTTCCTGGGCAGAACGGCATGAATAATCGCTGCGGCATCTGCCGGTAGCGGGTTGATCACCACCCAATCGCCAACTGCCGGGAAATCGCTTATTGATTGGCTTTGATATAGCATTTTTCCGGAAATCTCTGCGGCTAATTCGCCAAATTCGGAATAGACTAGGTACCTCTCCTTTTCTTCACGGGCAACGCGCGCCGGAGAAAAGCCTTCGTTTTTATACTGCTGAAAATGAGATTCGAAATATTCATTCCAACCGAGTTCAATCAGATTCATTGTAGTTTCCTCGCATGATCTTCTTTTTGCGTTGATACAAGACGACAGCTTTGGGGGAATTATTAGCCACTTTAACGAATGATACAATTTTCGGGCAGTTCGCGTTTGCAGCGTGAAAACGAAACTTTGCGCTCTGCCGTCCACAGGCTTCAGCGAAACCCATTCAAATAGCCTGCATAACATAAAATACATATCCGTAAGCATCAGCATATTTTTCGTAAAGCTCAATCTCTTGCTGATGCATTTGAAGCACTTCACGGGCTGCCTCATTCCGGCTGTATTTTTTTGTTAATAAATCGATCCGTTTTTGAAGCGGACGATAATAGCCATCCCACCAGGCAGCCTGCGGAAGTATGAAATGATCCAACACGCGATATCCGCTGCGATCGATGATTTCCAGATTCTCCTGAAGGTCTTTCATCGCGGGGTATTCCTGCTCCCAGAACACTCGGAGCTCATCCGGCAAATCCGATTTTAACCACGTGACTTCGGTAACCGCCATAAAACCGTTCTTTTTCAAATACGGTTTCCAGCGCTGCAGCCCGATTTCGAAACCGATGATATAAATTGCACCTTCAGACCAGATAATGTCGAATGCACCGTGCTGGAAATCCAGCGCGAACATATCGCCATACCGGGCTTGAATTCGGCTTCCGAGCTCCGCTTCAATTATTTTTTTATTCAGCACATCAATAAACGGTTGGTGCGTATCGATTGCGATAATTTTTCCGTCCGTTAATTTGATTAAATCCATCGTTTGCATGCCCGGTCCACAGCCGATATCCAGAATTAAGGGAATTTGCGGCAGCGGGTGGAGCAGCGAATACGCCTGTTTGGTGGATTCGAAATTGCCCGGTCCTTCACGGGGTAGGTCTTGATGTATTTCAAAAAAAATCTGCATAGCATTCCCTTCTTTGGAATATTGTATAATGGAAGCGAACCTTGCGAAACGGTTCGCTTCGCTTGTATCAGGAATTAAGCATCATGGTTTCCTGTTCATCCAAAAATTGATTGGTGTAAAGCCGGTGATAGTAACCCATCTGATCCATCAATTCATGATGATTTCCTTCTTCAGTGATTTTTCCTTTTTGAATCACCAAAATCCGGTCAGCAGAACGGATGGTCGACAGGCGATGCGCGATGATAAAACTGGTTCGTCCATCGAGTACCGTTTGAATCGCTTCCTGGATGATTTTTTCAGTTTCGGTATCCACCGATGAGGTGGCTTCATCGAGAACGAAAATCGCCGGATTTGCGAGAATTGCCCGTGCGAATGAAACCAATTGCTTTTGTCCGGTGGAAAGCCGCTCGCCGCCCTCGCCAGCATCCGTTTTATAGCCTTTTTCAAGCTCCAGAATGAAACGATGGGCATCCACGAGTTTTGCCGCCTGGATAACCTCGTCATCGGTCGCATTCAATCTTCCGTAGCGAATATTTTCCATGATTGTACCGCTGAATAAATGGGGTGTTTGCAAAACATAACCCAAATTCGAGTGTAACCAGAGCAGCGACCGCTGGCGGTAATCGACGCCGTCGATCAGAATGGAACCCTCAGTTGGCTCATAGAAACGGCAGGCAAGATTGATAATGGTGCTTTTGCCTGAACCGGTCTCCCCCACCAGGGCAACCGTTTCACCGGCGCGGACATCCAGGTTGAACTTATCGAGCACTCTTTCGCCTTCTTTATAGCCAAATGTCACATTGCGGAAAGAAATATTTCCGATCAGTTGATGCCAATTTTTCCTCTTGGGATGAAATACATCGCCATATTTTGCCACAACCTCGGGCGAATCCTCAATTTCAGCTTCGGTTTCAATCATGGAGAGCGTCCGCTCTACCGATGCCTGCGCCGCCTGAAGCTCCGCAAAAATGCGCGCTAATTGGTGCACCGGCTCGAAAAATTGTATGGTGTATGAAATAAATGCTACCAGCGTGCCGTAGCTAATCATTCCGCTGATGGTGCGTTCACCACCGTACCAGAGGGCTAATCCCGTTCCGATACTGCCTAACGTGAGCACCACCGGTAAATACAGGGAGGAAAAGATTGCCGCGCGCACGGATGATTCAAACATGCCACTGGTTTCTTTTCTGAACTCCTGCAAATTTGCTGCTTCGCGGACGAGGGTTTTTGTGGTCTTCGCACCCATAATTCCCTCGTTAAACGCACCTGTGATGCGGGAATTTATCCTGCGTACTTTCCGATAGGCTTTCAAAATTTTCTGCTGAAAATACATGCTGAAAATGATAAGTGCAGGCATCACAGTCATTGTAACCAGGGCAAGCTTCCAGTGCAAATACAGCATGAAGCTCATAGTAGCGGTCATCATCGTCAAACCCCAGACACTATCAACCAATCCCCAGGCGATGACATCGCCCAGCAAACGCACATCCGAAGTCATTCGAGCCATCAACCAGCCGACGGGTGTTTTATCATAATAAGTAAATGATAGCTCCTGCAGTCGCTGAAATCCGGCTTTACGAATATCATAACAGACATGCATGTCAATCTTGCCGGCAAGCCCGATGAGCAGTCGCACATTGAAACCCTGAAATGCGATCAATACAAAATAAATGATGGCAAACCATTCGATATAGGTCAGGGTTTTTTCCACAATAAAATGATCGACGGCATATTTGCTCATCATCGGAAAAATAGCATCTATCACACCGACAGCAATCATCACCAGAGCCAGTTTGAGCAAATCCTTTTTATATGGGATGGCGAATCGAAGATATCGCTTCCATAGTCCGAAATCGAATTTTTTGTTGTATTCCTGTTCTTCGAAGGCTGTCATAATAATTATCCTTAATAATTTAAGTTCATGCCATCTAATATAACTTCAAAAGGAAAAGGGAGCAGATGCTTTTAGAACGTATTTCCGCCGGCATGGGGACACCTGCTCCCCTGATTTTCCGTCACGCTACCTTCATCTTCCTGTTTTCAACAGTATCATCCAAGCTGCTTTGAATTGCCCAGATTCGCTGGTAAAGACCGGGCACGGCGATGAGTTGCGCGTGCGTTCCCGATTGTACAATTTCACCGTGCTCCAATACCAATATCAAATCCGCTTGTGACAGAGTGGTGATCCGGTGTGAAATGATAATTTTGGTAGCGTGTCGACCATTCGAATTCAGCGCCTTCCGTATCGCTGCATCGGTTTCGGTGTCCACAGCACTCAGTGAATCATCAAAAATCAGCAGTGGGCACTTTTTTAAAAGCGTTCTGGAAATGGCGACGCGTTGTTTTTGCCCGCCCGAAAGCGTAACACCTTTTTCGCCGACAGGCGTATCATACCCTTTTTCGAATTCGAGAATCACGTTGTGAATAGCTGCATCGCGCGCGGCTTCGAAGATTTCGGTTTCTCTTGCCTCAGCCCTGGCGATACCGATGTTATCGCGCAGCGTCTTCGAATACAGAAAGGGCTCCTGCAGCACGATCCCGACGTGTTGGCGCAACCATTCTTTATCGATAGTGTTAAGCTCATTTCCGTCAAGGCGGATCGAGCCGGATTTGTAATCGTAAAGCGCAGGCAGCAAATGAACCAGCGAGCTTTTTCCCGAGCCTGTTGGACCCAGAATCGCCACGGTCTTACCAGGTTGAATTTTGAATGAAATGTTTTTCAATAGCAGTTTGTCGGCTTCATAACCGAAACTGACATTGCTGAATTCAAGTTCACCCTGGATTTTGGGCTTTTTCGAATTTGTCCTGAAATTTTCCAGCGGTTTGTCGAGAATTTCCTGGATGCGTTCAAGTGAAACGAATGTCTGTCCCATATCAGTCAGGATGCGCCCCAACGATCGGATGGGCCAGAGCAACATCCCGACATAAGTTGAAAAGGCGACAAAGGTACCCAGGCTGATCATCCCTTTTGATGCCCAATAGGATCCGAGGATCACCACGACACCAATTTGGAACAAGCTGATGAAATCGGAGAGCGACCAGAAACGCGCCATCATCAAGATGAGCCGGTAATTCGTATCGCGGAAGTTCTGATTTTCCCGGTCGAATTTCACTATTTCAAAGGGCTGCCGCCCAAAAGCGCGTACGACGCGAACCCCTGTCAAATTTTCTTGCAGCACCGTGGACATCTCCCCTTCGGCTTCATCGGATATCTTGAAGGCTTTTCTGATCTTTGAAAAGAAGATTGCGGAAAATCCAAAGAGCACCGGTGTAGCAGCCAATGAAACCAGTGTCATTCGCCTGCTCAACGAAATCATAATGGGTAACAAAACCGCAATCATGAACAGCGCCCTTCCGACTTCGATGAATTGGGAAGCCAAAAACCTGCGGATCGTCTCGAGATCCGAAGTGCAGCGCTGGATGAGATCGCCTGTTTGCGCCTTCACATGCTCATCATACGGCAATCGCTGCAGATGATCGTATAACCGCTCCCGCATATTACGCGCACTCGATTCCGACGCGATTGCCGACCATTTGCCTTTTAAAAATATACCTGTGCCGTTAGCCGCTGCAAGTACGAATAAAAGCGCGCTCATGATCCACAAATTTTGAGCGAGCGTACTTCTTCCGCCGATTGACTCAACCGCTGAAATAGCAGGCAGCGGAACGTTCTGAATTAGCTGATCGCCGATGATTGAATCAATAGTCGTCCGCAGTACCAGCGGACCCATAAGAGAAAACAGCGTGGAAAATGCCAATGCAATGATTGCGCTGCTGTATAGTAACAGATTGCCTTTCATGAAATTTCGAAGCAATTTTATATTTTTCAGCATAATCTCCTCTGTGCGTTTTTGATGTTACGATTCTCCAAAATTTAAGTAAACTGCAAAAGCCCGGAAGCGAATACTGCTTATCACTGGTACTCCGAACAATAACCGCAATTTTGCCGGAATATGACAGTTGATGGCAAAGCTATTTGACGCTCTCATAAGTTTCATCTGGGGAGCCTCCTGATTTATTTTTACAGATATTAAAGGATTAAGAGTATTTTGCAGCAAATGATCAAAAAAAAAGCCGCAGACAATCATTTTGCCCACGGCTTCGAAGAGGTAAAAAAAAAGACCGGGAGGAGTGTCCCGGTCTTTAAATCGCTAAAAGTTGCATATTGAACTATTCATGGCCAGTGATCCTCGAAACGAATGGGCGCAGAACTCCCTCTATCGGAAGTGAACCCTGCGAGATGTTTAAGCATAACCAAATAGATAAACATTAAATACCCTTTCGTTTTGATTTATTTTCGAAAAATCAAGCCATTTCAATTGATTCGCAATATACAAACATAATTCTTAATTGTCAAGCAAAAATTTTAAAAATGTTGAACTAATTTTTTAATTGTATAAACGACAACATTGCCGAAGCTTGCCGACGGTAGATTAGACGATTGGCACGCTTTTTTTAAAATCGGCGGTCACATGCTTTTGATAAATATTCAAATCAGCAATTTTCGATGACGTGATCCCTCAAGAACTCGAGTTTGGACGACGTTTGCCCCGGAGTGCATTCTCTGCGTGAATGCTATGCCGAAGCCAGTTGGCATTCCAAAAAAGAGCCACAGACAATCGGAACGAAAACCAAATCCGGAAAATTGTTTTATTTTGATTCATCCCCCCTGGCTTGAATTGCAGCGACAAAAAGCAGACGCTGCACTCCGATCCCAGTCGCGTTATCTTAATAAAGTAACTTTCCGAATAATCCGCCGATCTTCAAGCAAAGCCGAGATAAAATAGATCCCCGACGAAACCGACCGACCGGACTGGTCTTCTCCCCGCCAGCTTAAGCTTACCGGTTGGGAGGTTCCGCCCGGCACTTCGAATTGTTTCACTGTTTTGCCGGCGAGATTGTAAATGCGAACGCTTTTTACCTGTGGCGAGCAATTCAGTTTGATAACAATATTCTGATTAAATGGATTGGGGAAGACCTCAATTTCAGGCGGAGCGGTTTCAATTGAAGCCCGTCCCGACGCGATGCCCGTAGTGGTGTCAGGACGTAATTCGAGCAGTGAAACCTGGTGTAGACGCATACCAATGGCGAAGCTCACTGAACCGTTCCGGGATTTCGGCACGCAGGTGTCAGGCGCCATTTTTTCCAAATCGTCAATTTCCAGATAAAGCGGTTTGTGGTACCACCAAAATACGTGTCCGTCCTGGTTGAAATTCGAATTCACCCCGGCGTCGTAAATGCTGCCCCCCATACCATTATAAGCTACCCGCGGCAGGTCACGGCTGTCATCAAGCCATGTATTAAAAAAATTGCTGTGGGTTGAATCAACACCCCAGTGTGTGACCTGTACAAATTTTGACTTAAATGGCAGCGCATTGACATCGATTTGAACGGCAACCGGATCTTCGGTAATTGTCGGGTGTGGGTAGCGATATTTGTGGTGGCTGTAGATCAAAACCCGGATTGTATTTCCGTCGGCAGCAACCGAAGCGATACCATCGATTTTTTGTTGAAAAGTTGCAAAATACGAGCGATTGTCGGCTGTGAGCTGCATTTGAATCCGGACATCGCCTTTCATTTTTTCCAACATTTCGATGACATTGTATTTCGGTGTTTTCACCCCGTCGGCAGTAAATCCCCAGTGGACAATTCGTTCAAAGCCCTCGCGAAGCCCCAGAATATGATACGCAGCCTGCCACGAAGCCCCGTACTCAGTGCCATCGCCCAGCCACAAATAAACCCCGTTCTCATCAGTGATCAGTTGACCTTCATCAAACCCGATGGCAATGGTATCGAGGGCACCGTACTGGAGCAGCCTGTCTTTAATCGTCTGCATCCGTGTTTCAAATTGCTTCAGCGGCGGGTGGCTTTTCACGCATCTCTCGTAAGCCGAAATGGTGAAAAATTTGAAGTAGCTGCCGGTGGCGCCAGTGTAATAATTTTCGACGGTCATTGCGTGATCGATAAAATCCAGCCCCCAGTTATCTTCAATTTCACCGAGCATATTGCCGGGTCCCAGGATGATTCCCGGCACAACCTCGAGCGCGGCGGCAGCAGTGTAATCGTACAGCTTGAAGTACTCCTCTTTGGTTCCCGACCACCAGTCGCGATTATCCGGCTCGGTGTACAAGCGCCACTGCCAGCTTTTAACTTCATTTAAGCCGAATTTTTCCACTGAATGGGTGATTAACGTTTTGACAAAATCGTACCAGGCGACGTAATCGATGGGCGGATCGGTAATACTGCCAAAAGCGCCAATGTGGTAATTTTCAGGAGCCAGCACAAACGGGATCGCCCCTAATACAATAATCGGCTTGAATTGGTTGTGCAGCGCGGCTGCGATGTAGACGTCAAAATTTTTAAAATCGTACACCAGATTACCGAGTGAGTCTTTTTTCAGGATTTCCACCTGGGGGTAATCCGGGCGCCCGCCGGTAGCGGTCATTAAAATCACCCGATTTACAAACGGGTGGGTGTCCCGGTGCCAGGTGTTGGGAGTGCCGTCCACATTCACTAAAAGCGACGGCGACCAAAGATTCAGAATATCCCAGATTGGTTTAATCTCATTGAACTGCTGCGTGGGATTCACCTCGAACACGACTGTGGAAGCGTTTGGCGAACTGTAACAGAAAAATGCTATCAAAAATGACATTCGAAAAATAACTCGTCTGAAAACTTTCATCTTTTGATCTCCATTTTAAATAGCGTATTCTCCAACATTCCAAAATCGCTACCGGATCCGGGGATTGGGGACGTCCGGGCAGCTATTTTGCTAATTATTTTTCTCGAAACTTGCAGAATAAATTTGACTGAAAATCTGACTTAAAAAAACAGGCAGAAAGCGCTGCTTCCAGCCGTTTGAAGTCGAAGCAGAACTTCTCCTTCAATTTCCATCCCGGGCAGAACCAGGGACAAAGACGTTTAAAGCTGTGCTTTGGTTCATCGCCACTTGTGGTCAGTGGCAGCGACAAAATGATATTGGATAAATTTAAGTCCTCACCTTTTTTGTTCATTGAATCAGAATTATTCTTAGTGCCTTGCCATCCCACCTGGTGCAACAGCTTCTGAAATCCAGGTTCAGCCGAATTGCATTAAATTTGGGATCAACATTCAGCCAAACCAGGGTAACACTGTGGTATTGTACCGCAAGTGCTAAGGACTTGAAAGCCGTTTCCCGATCTCCCAGCGCTAAATGAACCAGTGCCTCCCAATAAGGGGAAAGATAGCGTTGTTGGGTAAGCTGCCTCAATTGATGCAAAATTTCTTGCGCTCGGATGGCATCACCTGCCAGGGCATAAGCTTCGGCACATAAAGCGAGTATGACAACTAAATTATAGCAATCAGCCAAACCGGCATACGCCAGCGCACAGGCAGGGTCAAGTTTTATAGCCTGATTAACATAATGAATGGTTTTTTGATACCCTTCTGCGGTTCGCTTATTCCAAAAAAATCCGCCTTTTAAGTAGGCGTAGTAAACCTCCGCATTTATCGCTTTTACCGAATACTTCTTTCGGGTGCTTCCTTCAGTAATTTTCTGAGTGACAGCATTCGTGATCGCCACGGCAACATCATTCTGTAATGAGAGAATATTTTCAATCCGATCATTAAAATTCTCAGCCCAGAGATATTCTTCCGGAGAAACCAGAACGAGCTGGGCGGTAATCCGCACCTGGTCGGCGACATGCAGCACCGAGCTTTCAACAACCGCATCCACTTTCAGTTCTCGGACAATTTCCGAAAGCAGTTTTTCCTTTCCTTTGTAGCACATCACCGACGTGCGGGAGATAATGCGGAGTCCACTGTGCCTGCAGATAATGCTTCGGTCATTCCATCGCTAAAATATTCCTGTTCCGAATCGCGATTTAAATTTTCAAAGGGCAATACGGCAAGTGATTCAATCTTATCGGGCGCTTTTTTTTGAGAAATACAGAAAATCGTGATCAGGAATGCCAATCCAATCGCAGTCATGACGAGTCGTTTTGTGCTAAAAAATTGCCTTCCAAAGTATGGTTTTCGGCTCAACACTGTTCAGCGCTCAGGTTGGAAATTGTCAACCCGTGCAATGATTTTATAGCCCATCCAGGGAACCGTTTTCAGAAACCGGGAATTACTCGCATCATCGCTCAATGCTTTTCGAATTTCCTCGATGTAATGCGTCAGGATTCCTTCGGTGACCACGGTATTCTGCCAAATTTTATCGAATAGTACATTTTTCGTTATTGAGCGGCTATAGTTCTTTGCAGGAAGAGCAGCGTTTCAAATGCTTTTGTGCGAAAATGGATTTCTTGTCACCGTGCCACACCCGGTATTCATTTACTTCGAGTACTACTTCTTCAAAATAATAGGAATTCCCATTATCCCGGTTCATTGATTTTTGCCTCATGATTTGTGCATGAAAATATCCTGATTCTGCCATGACAATTATAACTATTTCTGTTACCTATAGATTAGAAAGACGCACGTTAAGAAAACAATGTTTGCTTGTTACTTTTATTGGTGCCGGTATTGGTGATGTTGCGCTTTTCAATGAATCTATCAGGTGACACGCAGTTCCTGATGTCGCACAGATGGAATTGCTTACCGAGAAACCAATTAATTTAAATCTAAATTTTGTAAATTATTATCTTCTGTCAAAATTTGGCAGGTCTGAAATATTTAAGCACGTAAAAGCGACTGCACAGCCAAGCTTATCAATGGGCACTATACGATACATTGATTATATTATCCCCCCCGAGCAACACGCCATCGCCGAAAAAGTCGACCGGCTGATTGCAAAAATCGACATGCTGGAGCAGCATGTGAGCCAGCTAAAGGCTCGGGCAGAGCAGCTCACGCAGGCGGTGCTGCGGGAAGCGCTTGAAGTAACATAAGAATTACGAGGAAGCTGAATTGCCGAAAATTTCCACTGAAGGCTTTCAGGCAAACCAATTCAATCCATCGCAACCTGCCCGGCTAATTCGCGTTTCAATTCACGTAATTTCGAGATGTTGACTCCCGCCAAATTATCATCCTCAACTGCATCTTCCGCCAGATTAAACAATTCATCTTTCCCCTCACCCGGTTCTTTCCCTTGATGAATCAGCTTCCAGTCGCCTTTGCGGATGGCGAGTTGTCGAGGTGTGCGCCAGTAGAGCGTGCGTTCGGGCAGCGGCTTGCCCTCGGCGATACCCTGCCAGATATCAATGCCTTCGATTGCGGCGGCGTTCGGAATCGGGGCGTTGGC
>JAFGMA010000055.1 GCA_016927835.1 Candidatus Zhuqueibacterota bacterium
CGAGATCATAATTTCCGCTGATGAATTCGACTAATTTCACCCAATCAATAGCACCAGATGAAAGGCAGAATTGCTCCAAAAATTGCTTTGTAAGTCGATTTGTAACTCGAATCATTTCAATCTGGAAAGATTCATTGTGGTGCCTTGCGTTTTTGCCGATAGGTTCAATTATATCAGTATATAATGCTTTATTTTCACTGATTAAATACCAAAAATTCTGTCCCACTACTTTTAAATAACCTCGCAAATAACTGGTGCGCGTTTTACCATAGCAAATACCCAGAACTGGTTGCACATTAGTGCTTGGATTAGCCTGCTTAATTCGTATGACGCCATTCCTGAGATCCTGCTCTAACTTGCTTTGCTGGGAGCTGTTTCCCCAACTTGGTCCTGATTTGACCGAAACGATGTAGTGCCTTTGGTTATTGAAAAATTCCAAATCGATCCCCTGGGCAGCAGATTTGTGTCCGCGACATGTTCTTGTCGCAATAAAAACTGCCAATTTCTCGAGAAAATCACCAAAAAACTTTTCCTCCGAAGAAGATAAAAATGCACTTAGCAATCCATTCACCAAATCACCAGCAGTTTCTATATATTTTGCCTTATACAGGTATGGATTTTTATTCAACAATTTTTTCAGTTTCAGCGTTTCAAGTGAATTAAGCTTATTTGAATGGAATTCAGCAATATTTTCAGCAACATACTGGCGGATGTCATCCAAATTAATATTTTTCATTTTACAAATCCTATTATTGATATTAGATTGCTAATTTCAATTGAGATAAATTGGTATTCTCTATTGCTAATTGGCAATAATCTTGATCAATGTCGATGCCAATATAATTCCTTCCTAATTGGGCAGCAGCGAGCGTGGTGGTTCCTGAGCCGACGAAAGGATCCAAAACAGTATCACCTTCTTTTGTGAAGAGTTTTATGAACCAACTCGGTAAAGCCAGAGGAAAGGCAGCGCTGTGATTCTTGTTTGAGCATTCTGTCGCCAAATGTAGAACATTAGAAGGAAATACTTCTTTGCGACCAAGCCAATTAGATATATTTTTGCCAAAACCGCTTCCTACCTTAGACTCATCACGTAACCTGTCTGTATCACTTAGATTTGTCAGTCTCTCTTTTGACCATTCGCCTATGGGAACCATCACAGCTTCTTGAAACATTTGGAACCGCCGTTGTTTATTGAACTGAATTAATCTTTCCCAAGAATCCCTGAAACGATTAGGCCATTTGCCGGGGTATGAATTTTTTTTATGCCATATAAATTCTTCAGTCCACAGCCAACCTTGTTTTCTCATTTGTTGAATCAAATCAATAACGTAAGTATGCCTTTCGCCATTAACAACGCGCTCTTTTATATTGAGAATAAAAGTTCCGGAAGGCTTCAAAACCCGCAGAAATTGCTTCGTACGTGGCATAAACCAATCAACATACTCATCCGGCTTGACGCCTCCGTATGTGGATTGCCGTTGATCGGCATAAGGCGGTGATGTGAAAATTAAATCCACCATATTCTCAGGAATGTTTTGCAGCACCTCTCCACAATCACCACAAATTATCCTGTTAAGAAAATCCATGCGTCCTCCCGATAGAGCTTGACAGATAATTTTTCATTTTGTGGATCTGCCAGATTAAGATATAATTGGGCTTTCATAAGCAATTCCAATATAGAAATTTTTAATCCGAAAATCAATGATTTTTCGAAATGTTTCGGCTTCCTTTTTACTCCAAACAATGGAAATTTATCAATATGCAACCGCGGATTCGCATTGAATCAGAAAGATTTCAGGTTGCGATAAGTGCGATCAAATCCGGCGGATCAAAGGACATCACAATCAGTGCATCATGCTGTTTCAACCGGTCAAATTCGTTTGCCCGCGGATTCAGAATGATCTGGTCATCGCGCTTGATTCCCAATAGAATGACAGGATTCTGTGGATTCCGATGTGTATTCAAAATTGAGGAGATTTCATCAAAGCTTTTGCCGATAAAATCGGGTGGATAGCGCTCGCCTTCAACCAGGTAAATTTCATTGGTTTCCCTTGAATAAGTCAATAATTGCTGATAAACCTCTGATAATTTCCCGAAAAGCGCAGACTGAGAAATAATCCCCAGCGCATAATCTGTCGCGCAAATCCATTCATCGACTCCGGCGTCAATCAGGTGGTGGATTTTACGATGATTCATGACTTCGGCTATGATATGCGGTTTCTGCGGTAAATCACGCTCGAGTTTGGTAATTGCAAGTGCAATCAAAGCTGTTTTAGCATCGGGATCGGAGCAATGCCGGTCGGCAAGGATGATTACGCTTTTTGCAAACTGTGCCCTTGCGCTTTTCAACACCTCGTGGAGGGTGGGATCGCTTTTGATGAAATAGACTTTTTCGTATTCCGGGCTCAATCGTAATTGCTGTTCATTGATATCAGATTCGCTGATCACAATGATTTCTGTTTCAGGGGAAGCCAGTGGTGAATGGATTTCTTTGATGATCCGGTCGGCGCTGGAATTCCAGTTGCACATCACAATATGCTGTTCCGTCTCCCTTGGCATTTTAACCTCCAGCTTCATATTCACAAAAATTGATGCAATCTTTCCGATGATACTTGCTACGACTAAAATTCCGAGTAAAAACAGCATGATCGATAGCACCTGACCAACGCTGGTTTTGGGCGTGTCTCCGTATTCACCGAAAAAAAATACCAGCACAATCCGAAATGCATCGAAATAGCTAAGGTCAGGAATCTTTTCCTTTTCATACGCATGGATGATTACGACCGAGACTAAAAAAAATATGACCAAAAATGAAAGGAGATAAATGGTGGGGGTTCGCTTAAGCGTTCTTTTTATCGCTTGCGTATAAGCTTTCATGCCGCGGCTCGGGTTTGATTTTTAGCGAGTTAACAGGTACGACTTTGAAATATATAAAAACCTTTTCAAAATGTCAAGCATTACTCATCGGATCATGATAAATACCACCTGTTTCAACGTGCAAGGCAGCCAATGCAGAGTCAAATCCGGCAAAGCATGAGATCCGGTTCAGCGGTTTCAGCATTTTTTGGTTGCACTTTTGATAACAATTTATTATTTTGAAATTTGCAAAAAGTACATCAATAATTCCAACCGCTTCGACTGATTTCGAAGGAGTCTGCCATGCACCATCCGAACACTTTATTAAATTTCTGGTTGCTGCTTTTTTTACTGATGTCATCCTCACTCAACGCAGCGATTCGTCTCCAGGAGCAATGGTCTTTTCCGCTTGGCGAAAGCGCCGGCTTTTCTACTCCGGCTCTTTTTCCCGATGAACAAAATCCGAGCGATATTATTATTGTTAGTAATTCCGGTATCCTGTATCGCATCGGTCCCGGCGGGGAGATCCGCTTCGAATACGATTTGGCGGAAGCCGCCGGTTGTAATCCGGCAGTGGGCGATATCAATAACGATGGTTCAAGTGAAATTGTAGTCGCGTCCGTGAGTGGTGTGATCCACTGCGTTAATTCAGCCGGAAAAATACTCTGGCGCTTCGAGACCAATAGCCGCGTGCCATATACTCTCGTGTTGGCGGATGTAAACATGGACGGGCGGCTCGAAATACTTGCAGCCACAGTCGCCGGCTGGCTGTATTGTCTCACCTCCGACGGCGCGCTGCATTGGAAATTCTATGCCGAACCGCAATCCGGTCCGCCCGCGGTTGGCGATTTGGATGGGGATGGCGCGCCCGAAATCGTCTATGGCACGGATTTGCACAAAATTTTCTGCCTGGATCATAGCGGTCAATATCGCTGGCACATCCCGTACGACGGTTATTTCGGCAGATCCCTACCCCTGATTGCGGACGTCGATGGTAATGGCACGCCTGAAGTGCTATTGACGCGCAGCGAAGTGTGTCACAATTCCGCCGTAATCGCTATCGACGGAATCAAGGGCAGCGTTCTCTGGGAAGCGCCGACAACCATGCACGGATACGGACCGCTGGGCATCGCAGATATTGATCGCGACGGCGCGCTCGATATCATCGTTGTGGATAAATCGACGAGTATCTATTGCTTTGATTCATCCGGGAAGCGCAAGTGGGAGCGGGTGCTGCAGGGGCATGGCATCTTTTTTCCGCCGGCGATTGCAGATTTTGACGGTGACGGTAAATTCGAACTGGTCTCTGGCAAACGGATTCACGGAAATTACGATGATGTGATTACCATGTTGGATGACCGTGGAAGCATCGTCTTGAAAATGCCGTTGAAAGGCGGAGGCAACTGCCAGCCGACAATTGGCGATCTGGATGGCGATAGCAAAATTGAGCTCTACATGGTCACGCAGCACCCGGGACGACTCGTGCAATATGAAGTGGCTGATATCGAGAAAAGCGGTAAAATTTTGTGGTCGACGTGGCAGGCAAATTCCCGCCGAACCGGGTATATCGCGCATCCAACGGTTCCGCTCAAAGCGTTTGTGGTTAAAAGCGAATCCATCCGTCCTGAAGAGTCATTTCCGCCGATATCTGCATTCCTCGGACAAAATCAATTTAAGCTGGAAATTCCGAAGGCATTTCGAAAGCACAACTTGCTCCTTCAAACACGCACCGCGGCATCCAGCGGTACAGCCGTGACCACACTCGCTTTTGTGGAAGTGGGATCACCGCATTTCACAGCATTGTATGACTTTGAATCGACTGCGGAGATAAGCCTTGAATTAAAATTGATAGACCAGGACAGCCGGAAGGTTGTCAAAGCGCGGTTCGGAACCGCCGCATTGAATGGCTTCGCGGCGGACTTGAATTTTATTCATTCGCGGCTGAATACCCTGGATTCGCTTTCGAATGAGCGCGGCAGTTTACTGCCGGATGATATCGATTTATTCGATATGCAAAAAATGAAACTGCATGCCGAGCATGGCAGGATCGAAGCGCTGGCTGGGCAATTTGGAGAAATGCCAGGCGAAGCGCGCGAGGCATTTGTTCAGCGCCTGAATCAAAAGCGCCGCGATGCCCTGATTGCCGAGAGCCGCAGCCGTTTCCTGGTGACCCAACGACGTTTCGGCAACCTCAGCCCGTTCGTTTGCTGGGAGGATCTGAATCCGTGGGATGATACGCCGCCACATCAGGATTATCCCAATTCCGATCTATCCCGTTCTGCAATTGAAGTTCTGGCGCTGGGCAATGAAACCGAAACGCGGGCAATCAATATCACAAGCTTTTGTTCGCGGGCGCAGATCCTGAAAATCAAACCGGTGACCTGGCAGGACAGCAGCGGAAGTACTTTGACGCACAAGGGTGTTATCGAATTCCGAGAAGGCATCGAAATCGGAACGGTTGAAAATAATACCATTATGGACGCCCTTCCACGATTGAACGAAGCCAGCACCATCGTTGTGCCGGCAGAGAGCACTCGCCAGCTCTGGCTGACTTTTCGCACGCATGGATTGAAGCCTGGCAGCTACATCGCCGACCTGACATTATATTCCCTCGGCGTCGAAAATCCTGAACAAAATGCAAAACTGGTTTTAACTGTCGCGCCGGTGGCATTGCCCGAAAAAAGCCGTCTGAGTTTTTATACCTGGGCGCATCTAGGTGCGGATGCCTCACATCCCTTGAGTCAGAAAAAATTCGCCGATTTGCTCGATCACGGCATAACCGTTTTCGGAATTTCAGCGCCGGTGCAACGGTTTGATGAAGCGGGAAATCTGACCGGTGAAGTGGACTGGGCGCAGCACGATGCCTGGATGCTCAAATTCAAAGGCAAAGGTATCGTTCTGGTTCCCTCGTTTCAGCATACGATTCAGGGACCGGCATCTGCGCCGCTTTGGAGCGACACCTGGAAAAAAGCCTACATCGCCGGCATTCGGCGCTACGTGGCACATGTGAGGCAATTGGGCTTCAATTATGACGATTTCGCGCTTTATCCGGTGGATGAACCCTGGCTCACCGGCATGGCGGGTGTCAAGATTCTCTACGACTGCGCCAGCTTAGCCAAACAAGCCGATGCCAGAATTCAAATTTATTGTGATCCTGCCGGAATGCCGACGCCGGAGAATTCGGCGGAAATGGTGCCGTATGTGGATATCTGGATGCCCATGATCGATTTGCTGAAGCGCGAGGACAAATCATTGCTCAATTTTTACAAAAGCACTGGCGCGAAAGTCTGGGCATACGAAGCACCGGGACCCACAAAACTGCTGAAGCCTCTGGGACTTTACCGGATGCAGCCCTGGCTGGCATTTCGATATGGATTGACCGGCTGCGGTATATGGACCTATGATTACAAAAATATCTGGACAACGAACCAGCCGGCGCCGTTCCATTTCTCATACAGCACAATTTACGATGACGGCGAGTCAATTGTCACCTCGCGCCGCTGGGAAGCCTATCGAGATGGCGTCGAAGATTTCAATCTGCTGACTCTGCTGAGGGATGAAATTGATAGGAATAAAGCAAACAAGCAGCTAGCGAAATTAGCGAAAACAGCGGAGGAGCTTCTGCACCGCGCGCTGATGGAGGTAACGGCGAAACAGGAACTGGCAGATTCGAATAACCGGTTTCTCTTCGACTACGACCCGGATTACCCGACACTTATAAAGTATCGCGAGCAACTCATCGACATGCTGGTGAAATTGCGTCGGGCAGGGGAGTAGCATCGCGGCGGATTGGTTTTGCAATAGCCGGGAAATTCCGATCAACGGCGATAGCTTTTAGCCTGCGAGATATGACAGCAATGTAAATAACCATTGCTTTTTCAAAGGTAGTTTGTTATATTATCAAGGAGTTGTCTCAAAAAATCACCAGGGTGCAGCTTTCAGCAGATGAAACGCTGCACTCACTTGTTTGATTTCGATACCGATTACCGCAAAACGACGTCAGTGCCGGAACGCCCCGGATTCTCTATCAAGCTCGAATAATTTTTTAAATGTCTCCTGCCATCGCAAGTCAGTTTTTTTCTGTAGCACAAGCAACGCGATTTTAAGACGTTATCATTTACAAAAAACAATTCAATTTGAAAGAGGTGACGCCATGAAAAGAATTGCTGCATGTTGCTGTTTCATTGTTTTTTACCTGCTCATCGTCTGCAATACAGGAATGTATGCTCAGTCGAAAGCGGGGAATCAATTGCCGGATTTAACGGATGATTCAGTCAAAACCATGCTCAAAAAGAACGATTTGTTCGATAGCCGCTGGAATGCCGGCGGTCGCGGTTTCAAAAATCATTTTGAACTTCAGATGAATAACGGGGACAGGGTGATCCGGGATTATTCCGTCGAGTTAACGTGGCAGCAGGGCGGGTCAACAAAAAGCATGGATTTCCAGGAAGCCCAACGCTGGATCCTGGAACTCAATCGGAAAGGGTATGCAGGCGAACATGACTGGCGACTGCCCACCCTGAAAGAGGCAATGAGCTTGATGGAATGGAAAAAGAGTGACGCGGGATTGCATATTGACCCGATGTTTGCGGATGCCAATGAGTTGGGTGAGATTTGGGCGTGCGATTCGAGCAAAAACGCGCTGCAAGTATGGATTATCGATTTTCGCAATGGTACATGCGGCACTGGCAACAATCCGGAACATCACGGTCGAGTCCGCGCAGTTCGTTCCGGTATATCAACTGCGCCCGCGAAAATAGTTTTGGAAAAAAATAGGGTGAATAAAAAAGCACTGCCTCCGCCGCCGGCTCGCCCGAAAATTCCCATCGAATCTTTAAAAGAAGATGCACCCGAAGACGCAACGATTGATATCACAACAGAAATAAATTTCGAGGACTTGCCGCCGCCGCCTCCGCCGGAAGATGAGGATGAATCGGTATTTGTCTTTATTGCCTTTGACGAGCCTCCGCAGCCAATCGGCGGATTCCCTGCCATCCAGAGAAATTTGAAATATCCTGAAATTGCGCGCAAAGCCGGCGTCGAAGGTAAAGTTTTGGTGCATGTCAAAATCGGTAGAAAAGGTGAAGTGCTGGATACGAAAATCCTGAAGTCATTAGGCAACAATGGGTGCGATGAAGCAGCGGTCGCGGCGATTAAATCGGTAAAATGGAAACCGGCAACTCAAAAAGATAAGCCGGTGACAGTTTGGGTGATAATTCCGGTTATTTTTCGATTGAAATGAGGTGTTGTTAGCAATTACATGGTTGAAGATAAAAAGTTGAATAATTGTTCGATGATACAGCGACGGGTAGATACGCCCACTGCGTGCATGCTAAACATCTGAAAGCTAAATTTGTCACATATCAGACCACATCAATGAAATGTCATCAGAAAATTTACTATTTTCGAGAGTCTTGCAAATCATCCAAAAACTCAGATGCAGGACCAACGCCTGTCACAAGAAGATGATCACGTGCACGTGTACAGGCGACGTATAGCAAGTGTCGTTCTGTATTATAAACTTCTTCCAGATCTGCATCATCTGCTACTAATTCGATACGTTCTTGCAATGGAATAATTTCATCATCACAAGCCATGACAGCGACAGCACGGAATTCCAAACCTTTGGCAAGGTGCATTGTGCTGATTGAGATATGTCCGCTTGTTGTAACAACATGTTCATCAAGTATCTTAAAAGGAATTTTCACATTATTGACCACATCACAGGCTCTTTCTAATTCTGCATTGGAACGTACAAAAACTCCTATTTCGTGCGGCAACATACCCTCGCTCATTCGATCTGATAGCCATTTGCTGACTGCTATAATTTCATCTTCTAGAGAAGGCAATATCATAATAGCAGGTTTCGGACCATTGAATACCGATATAGTACCACGCCTTTCCTCAATATTGCCATCGACATCGGACAATTCGGGAGCTAACAAACGGTCTGCTTGCATTCTGATTTGATGAGATGTTCGATAATTAATTCGTAATGTACTGGAACGACCGCGAACATTAATGCCAAGTGCTTTCCAGGAAAATGGCTGTTGGAAAATTCTTTGCCCAAGGTCTCCTGCAAAGAAAAGACGATTTGGTTCATCAGTCCCAAGTGCAGAGAGAAACCTCAATTGTGCAACACTGATATCCTGGGCTTCGTCTATCACAGCAAAGTCAAAAGGTTTATGTAAACTCTCTTTAAATTTTGCAGCTAATTGGCTAAATAAATCAGCGTATGTTACATATTTCTGTGCTTTCAGTTCAGATTTAACTTTTTCGAATATCGACCAAAGAACAACACGTCGGCTTTCCGGCAGTCGTGTCTTGCGGCCTAAACGAACAACGTCTCTATACGATTCCCAGGTTTCTAGTTGCCAGGCATCAACTACCTGTTCCCATTCTGTCATTAAGAAATGGAATGAAAAGTTATGGTCTTTAACTTCATCAGCAGCTTTTTCAATAAATTGTTGAATTTTTTCATAAGGAGCAAGATTGGGACGACCAAAGTTAGATGTGTAAAGACGCTGACCAATAGCATTCATCGAATGAACTTCCAAGCGCTCAGCTATGCGAGGTTCATTGCTTATTAATCGTCTTAGTTTTGTTTTTAACGCGTTCGCTAAAGTGTCTGAAAAAGTAACGAGCAATATTCGGGCATCAGGATTTGAGCGAGCAAGGAACACGGCTCGATGCAATGCGACGATGGTCTTACCGGTACCAGCAGAGCCTGATATTCGGGCAGGTCCGCTATAGTCCCGTTCAACCAATTGACGCTGTGCAGGATGTAGAAATACAACCCATTTCTCCCAGGGATACTCAAGAGCGCGTTCTAATTCTTCAACGTTACTCATCACCCTAAAACGGCGCTGTGCATCTGGGTGATCAAAAGGATTGATATCTGCTTCAACAGGTGGTGGCATTTGTGGTGTCACGCCAGTAGCAAGATCAAGCAACGCTTCCGCTGCTTCGCATGGTAAGTGATCAGCTATTTCCAATATAGAGTCTTCATTTGCCTGGCGTATATTATCCAACCACTCCACGGGCACACCATATTGCAGTAAATCATCATCGGATACATCAGCAAAAATTTGTGGCTTTGGCTGTTCAACTTCGATATATTTGGGAATGGTGATTTCTTTAATCGTTTCCCGTACTTCAACCAACTGGGCTGCTCCTGTCTTGGGATGCGTTTCCAGCTTGCGACGTTCAGCCCAGCGATATGCATCGTCGTGGTGGTCGACATAGCATAACAATAAACTTGAGTCGGTTTTATGAATAATCAACCTGATATCCCGACTAACACGCACCGCCCAAAAATTAGGATCCTTGACATTATCAAGCTTGTGAAATTGCATTCCCGGATTGGCGGGATTCATTTGTAAATCGAAAGCAGTCGTTTTGACTGCCTTCTGCGCTTCGTTATTCAGTTTAGAAAGGCTATCTGTGAATGTATCAGCAATACGGAATTCCATAATATCAGAACACCTGACCTGCCGTAAACTAAAATCACACCGTTTCATAGCGCAGGCATAAGTTGGTGTTCGGAAACAAGGTTTCAGTATC
>JAFGMA010000056.1 GCA_016927835.1 Candidatus Zhuqueibacterota bacterium
GCATTTATAAAAACAATATTTCTAAATTGTCCGAAACCTGAAGTCGAATTCGGATCCTGTCACCGTCTGTCTGTTTCAATTCACGCCGGAAATCAAACGAACGTAAGAACAAAATTATAATTTTCTGCACAATTTAAATTCGGAGGGAATCATGCATCGCAACGTTGCAACGATCAAACTATTCGTATTCATTATTGCCATTGCAGTTCTTCTGAGTTGTGCCGCCGGATCGTCGAAATATTCGCCGGATGAACCGGCTGGCTTTTGGTCCGGCTTATGGCACGGATTTATTTGCCTGTTCACGTTCATCATCGGCTTGTTTGCCGATACCGTGCGGATTTATGAAATTTCGAACTCCGGCGGCTGGTACGATTTCGGATTCGTGCTCGGAGCGATGCTGTTTTTCAGCGGCAGCGGAGGCGCCGGCGCGAAATCGAAAAAAGCAAAATCGCCCGAGGAGAAAGAATGGGAAGAGATCGGCGAAAAAGTGGAAGCAAAAGTGCGGAAGGCTGTAAGCGAATGGGTGGATGAACATGAAAATGAAGAATGGGCGGAGATCGGCAAAAAGATCGAACAAAAAATCAAACGCGAATTGAAGAATTGGGCGGATAAATAAAATCCGGGAAAATGCCTCATTCGGCTTATTTGTAACGCCAATGTAATATTGAAATTGTTTATTAACCTTCCTGTAATGAATTTTTAAGCGAAATGTTGAATTTTCTGTGATTATAGTGCTGGCAGCGTGAAGGCGGGCTTTCCCGGAGGAGTTGTTGGAGGCGAAATGATTTCCATAAGGCGGATACGTTCCGGGGAAGGAGAGCTATTCAGAGAACTAAGGCTGGCTTCCCTGCAGGAATCCCCTTCGGCTTTTTCTACTACCTATGCCTCCGCAGCCGAACGAACCCTGGAAAGCTGGCACGAGCAGGCGGACAGCACCGCAACCGGAGCCGACCGGAGTACGTTTTTGGCGTTTTCGGATGAAGCGCCGGTGGGGATCGCAGCGGTATATCGAAACATGTGCGAGAAAGAGGAAGGCGAGATATTTCAGGTGTGGATATCGCCCGATTTCAGGGGAAGTGAGGTTGCTCGTGAACTAATCGAGACCATTCTTCAATGGTGCCAGGAGAACGGGATTCGAAGAGTGTTGGCTACAGTAACCCGCACCAATGCCAGAGCCTTGCGATTCTACAGGAAATGCGGCTTCGACTATGCCGAGATTTGCGACGCCCCTGGAAGTCTTGTTCTCATGAGGGATATTGGCAGCGATCGCGCGATTGAGTGATTACTCGCGCAGCGGATTCATTATTCTGTAGGAAATGTATTTGAGTTTCAGGTATTTTTATACTGGTGTTTATAAATTTCGGGAGAATGCGGCAAATGACTCGAATAGCTATCATTGAAGATGATCCTGATATTTGCGAAATTTTGGAATATAATCTGGAACAGGAAGGTTATGACGTGAAAGTCATTCATAATGGTAAGGATGGGCTGGAATTGATTATGAAAAATCCGCCCGATCTCATCTTATTGGATTTGATGCTGCCGGGGATGAATGGCTTGGATCTCGCGCGCATTTTGCGTAAAGACGACCAGACCAGCAAGATCCCCATTATAATGATCACCGCTCGTTCAGAGGAAATGGACATTTTACATGGACTGGAGTTGGGCGCCGATGATTATATCACCAAACCGTTCCGCATCCGGGAGGTTATCGCACGCGTGAAGGCGCTTCTGAGGCGGCATCGTCGTGATGACGATGAAATCTACCAATTTGGTGAGTTGATAATCAATTTTTCCAGGCACCAGGTGAGTTCGGGCGACCGGATTCTTGATTTGACACCAAAGGAATTTTTATTGCTCAAAGCACTAATCTCCGCCAGGGGGCGCGTGCTGTCGCGCGATCAATTATTGGATCAAGTCTGGGGGCTCGATTATTACGGCGAATCGCGAACCGTCGATGTGCATATCCGCCGGCTACGCAAAAAACTGGATGAATCGGCGCATCTTGTTGAAACGGTCAAAGGATTTGGATACCGAATTAAGCAAGAGAGTTGACTTATGTTTAAAAAATATAAGTGGAATTTTGTATTTGTGCTGCTGGTTGTTTCAATTGTCGGATTTGCCATTATCGACATTATTTTTTATTATAGTATCAAGAGCTTTTTATATGATCGAACCAGCGACGAGATGCGCACGAAAACCCATCTCGCCGTGATGTGGTTCAGGCAAAAGGAATTACATTCTTTCCCCGACAGCCTGGCGGAGGTGGAAAATCTTACACGCCAGATCAAAGAAATCGTCAATTCGCGGGTGACTATTATTGCGGCAGATGGTCGTGTTATCACCGATTCAGATGTCGAAGCAGATAAAATCAAATTCTTGGATAATCACATCAAGCGTCCGGAAATCCAGGAAGCGCTCTTAAAAGGGTGGGGACAGAGTTACCGTGAAAGCGATACAGTCAAGCTCAAGCTGTTTTATACGGCGTTTTTGATCAAAAATGGACATAGAAATACCGGCTTTTTGCGCCTGGCATATTATGCGAAAGATTTCGAAAATTCTTTAGACAAAGTTCTGACTTCGATTTTAATTGCTAATATCATCGGAATCGCAATCCTTTTCTTGAGCGCCCTGTTTTTAGCTTCGGTCGTCACGCATCCGATTCTCAGAATTGCTAAAATTGCGAAAAAAATTTCCGATGGTGATCTGGAGCGAGATTTTCCCGTGCATCGTACCGATGAAATCGGGATGTTGACAACAGTCCTCAATCAACTCACTCATCGACTGAAAACGCAAATCAAGCAGATATCAAATGAGCGTACGAAACTGGAAAGTATCCTGACCAACCTGGATATCGGGGTTGTTGTAGTCGATAAAGAGCAGAATATAATTCAGGTCAATCCCGAAATTGCGCGCATCCTTGGCAGGAAAGATGGTGATGTGAAGAAAAAAACAATACGAGACATTTTGCGATCTGCTTCAATCAAAACCGCAATTGCCGCGACTTTGGAGAAAAAGGATAAAGAATCCGGGGAATTTATCTGCAAGTACAACCACCAAAAATTATTTTTGAGCTATGTGGTGACGCCATTTCAATTGCAAGAAGATGAAACGTGGGGCGCGCTCATTCAATTGCATAATATCACCGAGTTGAAGCGGCTGGAAGCTATCCGGCGGGATTTTGTCGCCAATGCCTCGCACGAGCTAAAAACACCACTTACGGCAATCATGGGGTACTCTGAGACGCTCATGGAAGGCGCGGTTGAAGATCAACAATCGCGAATGAAATTCATTCGACGGATCAGGGAGCAGGCACAACGACTGGAATTTTTGGTCGCTGATCTGTTGAAGCTTTCCGAGGTTGAGCGGGAGACGCCGCCGCAATTGCAGGATGTCCGTCTTGATCCGCTAGTCAATGAAATTCTTGAAGAATTTTCTGAAGCTGCCGAACAAAAAAAAATAAAAATGGTCTGCAAATCTCCTAAAAAATTGATGGCAAAAATCGATGAGGTGAGTATTCGGACAGTATTCGGCAATCTGATCGACAATGCGATTAAATACACCCCCCCCGGCGGAACGATTACCGTTCGCAGCACCAGTTTGGAAAACCATCGAATTCGAATTGAAATTATCGATACCGGGATCGGAATTGAACGGAAATATCACGAGCGCATTTTTCAACGTTTCTATCGCGTAGATAAAGCGCGATCGCGCGCCCTCGGAGGAACCGGATTAGGTCTGGCAATTGTAAAGCATATTATCGAGCAGCACGGCAGCAAAATCCATGTGCAAAGTGAGAGTGGCAATGGAAGCTGTTTTTGGTTTGAATTGAAAGCTGTTTAGGAGGCGGGATAAAATAACTCGGACAGTTTGCTTAAAAATAATTTTGATAAATAGCCGCTTAGCAAATTTAAATGGGTAACTTATTTTATCCCACCTCCTTAATACAATCAAAGAGGTATAAAAATGGAATTCTACATTTTCATCCTTGTTGTTCTTTTTTTCACAGCCCTGGCTGATTTAATCGTTGGTGTCTCCAATGACGCTGTAAATTTTCTGAATTCAGCGGTCGGCTCGAAAGCCGCATCACGTCGAACAATTATGATTGTTGCCGCTCTCGGCGTACTCGTTGGCACGACATTTTCCAGCGGCATGATGGAGGTTGCCCGAAAGGGAATTTTTAATCCTGAATACTATGTCATGCACGAGGTGATGATCATCTTCCTGGCGGTGATGCTGACGGACATTCTGCTTCTTGATCTGTACAATACGTTCGGTTTGCCCACTTCCACCACCGTCTCCATTGTCTTCGAGATCCTCGGCGGCGCTGTTGCCATCGCGTTAGTCAAAGTCGGATTTTCCATGGAATTATTCCAACACATCAATTCAGTGGGTGTCTTGAAAATCATATCAGGCATCGCGTTGTCGGTCATATTCGCATTCATATTTGGCGTATCGATTCAATTTATAACCAGGACAATTTTCACATTCAATTATCAACGGCTTTTCAAGCGTTACGGGGCAATCTATTGTGGCATCGCACTCACTGCCATCTCGATTTTCATCGTCATCAAGGGAGCGAAGGGATCATCCCTGGTTACACCTGAAATCGAAAAATGGATTATGTCGCATATCTGGCAATTCATTCTTTACAGCATGCTCGGGTGGACGGTTATCTGGGGATTAATCATCTATTTTACCAAATTGAATGTATTGAAAATCATCGTTTTGATTGGTACATTCGCGCTGGCTCTGGCATTTGCCGCAAACGACCTGGTCAATTTCATCGGTGCACCCCTGGGTGCGCTCAGCGCGTACGAAATAGGAACCGCTACACCGGGTACAGATCCGCTATCAATTACCATGAGCGCCTTGAAAAATCCGGTTCAGGCGAAAACCTGGATTTTATTACTCGCAGGTGTTGTAATGGTGGTCACACTCTGGCGCTCGCGAAAAGCTCAGAGCGTCACCAAGACCGAAGTCGGTTTAGGTCGACAGGATGAAGGTGTTGAGCGATTCGCATCGTCCGCGCTTTCCAGGGGTATCGTGAGAATCGGCATCAGCCTTTTCGAAGTTCTTAAAAAAATCACCCCGAAAACCATTCAACAAAAAATCAGTAAACGAATCAATCCGGAAAGCTTCAAGCTTAAGCCGACAGACGACGGGGAAGTGCCTGCGTTTGATCTGTTGCGTGCAGCGGTGAATTTAATGGTTGCCAGCGCCCTGGTTTCGTTCGGCACCTCACTGAAGCTGCCTCTTTCCACAACCTTTGTCACGTTCATGGTGGCGATGTCTACTTCGCTGGCGGATAAAGCCTGGGGACGTGAAAGCGCGGTTTATCGCGTTAATGGCGTGATTACTGTTATAGGCGGTTGGTTCTTTACGGCATTCATGGCGTTCAGCACGTGCTTCCTGTTCGCTATTTTTATCTATTTCGGCAAACTGCCAGCAATCCTCGTCCTGATCTTTTTCGGCTTCTATTTCTATTTTCGCACTGCCCGCCTTCACCGTCAACGGGAAGCCGAATACGCGCGACGCGATCGCAAATTATCCGCACAAACAGGTGAAGTGGATGCGCTGCCGCGGATTATGATGGATATCAGTGAGTTTATCTCTACTACTGCAAATGTCATTACACAGTGCTGTGAAGGACTCACCGGTGGGAAGCGCAAGGAATTGAAGGAGGCTAAAAAGCGGTTGAAATTGGTCCAGATCGATAGCGATGCTGTTGTCGAGGATATTCTTTTTTACTTGCAAACATCGCGACATGAGGAAAAAGGTGCGGCGCCTCGCTACGGCAGACAAATCGGTGCGATGCAGATTATCGCTGCCAATCTCAGCACACTTGTTACCAACAGCTATGACCATATCGATAATAACCACAAGGCACCGGACGAAGAACAAGCTGAGGAGCTTAAGCATACAACTAATCTGTTAATTGATCTGCTGCAGAAGGCTTCAAAGGCATTGGAACGACGGAAATTTTCGAACACGAATGATATTCGTAAAACTTTGGCAGAATTGAAGGAAACAATTCGAAGACTGGATAAGCAACAAATGAAACGCATCAAGAAAGGGAAAACAAAAACCCGACAAAGCCTGCTGTTTGTGTCCTCACTGGGTCGCCTGGAAAGAATCGGGGAACAGGTGATGAGTCTGGTTGAGCTCTACAAAGAATCAGCGGAAGAGGCGCATGAAGAAGTGAGCCAGGTTGTGGACTAATACCGAATCATCACACATTCCAGTTTTTCAATTTTTATGCCATTCCGGGAACGGGAGAATGGGCGAGAAAAGGGATGATAACGCCGGGCACTGCTGAATTTGTGCAATCGGTGAAATCAATGGGGTGCGTTTTTTGAGCCGATTGTGACAATGGAGCGATTCACATCGAAATCCATTGCCAATTCATACGTCGAGTCTTGCATAAATGTAAATAAAGGACCAATGTTCAAGCCCGTACTGTCGCTGCCGGGGATTCGAGCGAATCAATTCAGCTACCATAAAAACGAATTGCAGCGGATCAAATCGCCCTGTCAGAGTTCCCGGCGCAAGATCGATGAAGCAGCAACAAATCTTTTTCTGTCGAACTATTGTGGGGTGACTGCTTTTTAGTACTCCCTCAGTTGCTGTCATTTTTCAAGGGGTATCTAATTGACTATCTGGTATTAATTCATTGAATACGGATGAAACGGCTTAGACGAATCTATACTGATTTTTATCAACTTAAATGGATCTAGTCATTTCAAATCAATTCTCAAATAGGTAAGGATGATGGCAATACAGTTTTAATAATTTTGATTGTGTCTTTGATAAATTTCATTAGTTTTTAAAGATTTAAGTAGTATCTGAAAA
>JAFGMA010000057.1 GCA_016927835.1 Candidatus Zhuqueibacterota bacterium
ATTTTCAGCTTTCGCTTTCAGGCTGTTGCGTAATCCCTTGTCTTTTAAGTAACCAAAGTGATAGCATAATTCAACATCCTTGATGAACGTACTATCCGTCACAAGTTTTTTAATTTTGGTATTCTCTTTACTGGAATAGTAATAAGTAAAAAGAACTTCGACAACTGATGCGGAGTCGACAAAGCCGCCGGCGACAGTATTCGTACCATCTCCATTTTCATGTTCTACTATTATATTGATGCCCCAATCAGCTTTACTAAATCCTGAAATTATAACTTTATATTCACCGTCAAAGTCATCATCGATCATAGCTGTAATTGTCGGCGAATTTGGATCCGCTTCCGTTGTTCCATCTTCATTAAGGATACCAATACCTGCTGCTCCGACATCTGATCCGGGCATACCATCGAATGTCTTATCTTCTAAAATATTATACCCTGTTTTGCGACCAATCGGATCAATTATCATTAAAGCGATATTCCCATATCCATCAATCTGCATCCCTTTGCGTTGAGAAAATACATTTTTAAACATAAGAGATAATAGCAGCATGACTAATAATGAATGAAATATTCTATTAGTTTTCATCACATCTCCTTTCGTATATAACTGCTCGATAAATTGTATTATCATAAGAATTCAATGTTGTGTTTGCGCTATTTCCTGGATCCAATATCAAATATTGATTCATCTTTTTCTTAGTAACAATCACCCAGTGATTATTATTATTATTAGCGACTAAGACAACAACATAATTGCACCTATTTAAATCATTATCTATGGATTCTATATTAATGGGTTTTCGCAGTAGCCAATTATATTCATGGGTTCCAATAAATTTTGGCTTCACGGTAAAAAATGATGAAGCCTTATCATTTACAGCTTTCCAAACTACTGCACCAGACCAGTTGCCATATTTGTTTTTTCCCCAATAGATTTGTTTCTTTGCATTCATCGCATTATTAAGACTCAGCGGATTATAGTCATATCCGGCACTTTTCAGCACCATTGCCATGCAGGCAAGCGCACACCCTTTCTCTCGTATTTTATAATGATATTCCGGCTGCAGTATACTTTTTCCGCTATTGGACAGTCTTTTATAAAAATCATACAGATCATCTCGCCATGCGGGATCTCCCTGGCTGTAATATGTGTATTCCAATTTGCAGCGGACTGCAGCGGTTGCAGCACCTGTTTTTTGGGTGTCACTGCTTTTCTTTACGGTGACTACAATCTGTTGAGAACCACATGGATTTTTCCCGTCAGCAATATACTTCATACCACCCACATTCGCGGAGGAATAAAAAATATCATTAAAAGATTTTCCAATACGACTGTTCACAGAATCAAGAAAGCTGCCATGTCTAGCGCCTGACTCATCCAAAGAAAATATCAGTTGGGTATTGCCGGATAAAGTGACATCCTCATCATTTCTATCTTTTGCCTGGACAATTATTGTGGCAGTATCACCATGAGCAACCGTATCCGGAATAACAGTCACTTCAAAATGATCAAATGTTGGTACGATATAAACCGTCGCGCTGCTGTTGAAATAGGGGTGCGATGTTTCCGACACTGTAATGATTGCGGATTCAAGACCTGTCACATAATAATTATCAATTGTGAACCGCACGCCCTCATCCCGTACCTGTTCATAACTTAAACCGCTTAAACGGTCTGCTTTGCTGCCTGCGGAATTGATAAAACTCCCTAAAAAGTCGCCGGTAGCATCCATCGATAAATCAAGTGATGTATTCAAGGGCAGGGGATATTCCTGGTCATTGATATCCATCGCCCGGATAAAAAATCTTGTTGTATCAGGATAGGAGAGCGTATCCTGTTGAAAAGAAAAATGAAAACCATGAAATCCTTGCATGATATAAAAATCGCTGGTACCGACTACAGTTGAATCATCGCCATTCTTTATCGTTACATTTATGTCCTGTATTTCTGCCGGTACTTGTTTATCAGCGTTGAAATAAATATAGTTAAACATCACATTATAGTAATGGACATTTTTTAGCACATCATCCGCTTCATAAGTCGGTGAATCCGGGTAAATCAGGTAATCATAATCCAGTTTGCCATATTGTGTTGCATCAGCATCAAGTTTAACATCGACATATAAATTGCCGATAAATTGGTATTTGCTTACTTTCTGGTCAAAAATATCCCTGGCTTCGGCGTTGATGTATGTTTTCTGCGAATGAACAATCGTATCAGGCGTACATTCAACAAAAAAATGATCAATCCCTTCATAGATCACCTGCAGCCGAAACGTCAGAACAACGCCTTGATCAGGATGATAGCAATACACCGTATACCCATCCGGATTAATCGTGTATTCCCAAACAGCAACATAGTCTTTGTTGGCAAATGTTAAAGTAGTACCTAGCAGATATACCTGAGGGGAACGCCAAAAGCTTCCGGGTTGTTCCGGCAAATCAATTTCTTCCGGGCTGATTAAACAGAAATCAACATATTCAGGATTAGAATTTTCTATGGTTATTTTAACCTTTCCGCTTTGAGTAAATGTAAAGTGCCAATAATCCCAGTAGCCTTTTTTCAGATTGTTAGCCGAATCGAGCGAATCAGCGCCGAAATTAAGGATCAAATCTTCACGGATAACAACCTGCCCTGTTGAATGAGAAATATTAAGTATTGAAAAAAGAATCAGAAAATATAATATTCTTTTTTGCATCCTTACCTCACTTTTGTATTATTATTTTCGAACTGAACTTTTCTGTTTTTTTTGTATTGACACCTTTGATATACATGGTTACAATATAGGTCCCACTCGAAACATATTGCGCTAAACTATTTTTCCCATCCCAAACTGCATTCCACCGCCCTGCTGTCTTTATTTCATTCACAAGTGTGCGAACATGACGACCCAGGACATTGTAAATTTCCAACTGGACATGAGACATATCAGCAACATCATAACAAATAGTTATGCCCGGATTTGCCGGATTCGGATAGGTTCCGCTCAATGCGGATTTTTCCGGCTTCATTATCGTGCACAGGTTAATCGTGTGAAAACACAATATATTGTCAAGGGCGTCGGTGACTGAAAAATGTATCGTTCCTTTTAAGTCCGGACGCCCATCAGAAACAGTGAATGATATTTCAACATCACGTTTTTGCAGAGCAGGGATGCTATCGATGTCAATTTCCCGTTTATTAATGAGAATCCATTCAAGCGTTGAAATTACATTCAGCTTGAGTTCCCTCAAAGGATGCTGATATGGATTTTGGACCGAGAGGATAAATAAATTCCCCTCTGTGTCGACCGGGACTTCATATTCATGTCCCCAAATCAACACCGGACTCAGGATGAAGATTATCAGGTAATGCAAATATTTCATAGAACCTCCTTGTGGTGAAAAAATAACGACGGCGCTGTGCTGCCCGCCGATTGATACTCATAAAACCATAATAAAAAAAACTAAAACTTGGTAAAATCATGGAACGTTCGGAAAATCAATGTGTTGAGACGGATCGTTACGAGCACTTGGTTGTGTGTAACCTATTTGAGCAATAGCATCCTTTTTGTAATAATTTTCTCATTTGCTTTTAATCTGTAAGAATAAATGCCTGAACTAACTTGTATATAATTAATGTCTTTACCATCCCAGATGACTGAATAGATACCTTTTTCCTTATTTTCATTAACAATTGTATTCACCAATTCTCCTTTAACGTTATAAATTTTCAATTCAGCCTTACTATATTTTGGAAGTGAGTATTTAATTTCAGTTTCTAGATTGAATGGATTAGGATAATTCTGATAAAGTGAATACGTTATTTTAGGTTCATATTCATGATATACTACTGCTTGTGGAAAAATCACATTTCCAGATAGACTCCAACCATATGAATTGGATGCTCCTTCAAGGATTGGTTCGTGTCCGGCTGTAAGCAGAAAATAATATTTATGAGGATATAATTCAAATGTATCCACAACTCCAAGAAATTTCCCCAAATCATAAGGTTTATCACTTTCATATAATCCACCAGATACTTGACTGCCATCAAAAGGTAGATACAAAGCGATAGAAAGGAACCCACTTGAACCTGGGATTATTTTCCAAATATCGATGTCTCCTCCATAAATTGAATCCCATTCTACATGTCCATGATATCCTCCATTAGCTGCTATAATAGGATTATAGTTATTAGCAAGAGAATCATTAGGTTCTATTTCACAACCTTGCGAATAAAGATTATTAATAATTGGGAAAGTAAGCATTAAAATTATAAATATCTTTTTCATTTTATGCCTATTATTTTATTTAGTTTAGTAATGACTCTGTGGATAAAGCCCATTTCCAAAATTGCAGCCACAATATATAGTCGTTTCAATAAAAGTAAAACGAGATTTTCACCTCATCGGATTGAAGCCCCTGTGAAGTATCCCTTGTAGCCGTGTAGGTTGGGTTCATCTTTTCGAACCCAACATTCACTCCCCAAATTCATTTTTGTCGGCAAAATCAATATCAGCACAACCCCAGCCTTCCGAATAGTAACCCAGCTTGAGGTATCGGTGAAAGCTTGACCATTTCCAATCGCAAGCCTTGTTGACATAACCATGTTTGACAGGATTGATGTGAATGTAATCAACATGTCGGACAAAGTCCCTATCGTCCATTATGGTGTGTTCCCAATAGCGGCGTTGCCATACCGCAAATTCTCCTTTTTTCTGCCGTGAGTCATTTCGTACGCCCTGGCTGCCACCTGCTTTCAGGTAGCGTTTGCTAAACTTTCCTTTTATTAAACGCCAACGTTTGGGATAATCACAATCTCCTTGTGGTAAACGCCAAATGCAGTGCAGATGATCGGGAATCAAACATATAGCTTCAACATCGAATGGGTGGTTTCCTTGAACTTCTTTCCAAACCTGCCGCAAAATGCTTCGAGCAAGCTCTGATGTCAAAAATTTGCGCCGGTTAAATGTTACTACGGTAAAAAAATAAAGCCCGCCATGTAACTTCACTCGTTTATAATCTGACATTTCTCTTTTCATCTAATTTGTGATTTGTTGGGTTCAAAAAACGAACCCAACCTACAGACTATTGATTTCTCAATAATTTCATGCCTGAATAGACATTTATATCTACCTTTAGAAACAAGCATCTAAATGCAAATACTTTTCACATATCTATAATCAGGCATTGTTAAATTGGAAATTTTTTAGTCATTTTCAACCTCCATTTTTGGTTGTTATGATTCTAACTTCCAGCATGCAAATGAGGTTGTCACCATAATGGTAAACCAATCTTATGGTCCTGGCTTGCAGCATCAAATCCCCCCGGAATATGTCAAAGCGATTAGTACAGCTCAGGAGCGGTGCAGGATGTGGCGTCGGACGGATGCAATTCTCATTGCCCCTGTACGGCGGTTTGTGGTATAAACGGCGTGAATAATTCATAATATACACAATTATTTTTTTTTGTCAAGTAAAATATTGTGTAATGCTTCAGTAATTGGCAGGAAAGCGAAACCTCCCGCAGGCTCGGAACCTGCGGAACGAGTACAGAATGGTTACACGTCTGCCCTTGAACCATTTTATTCCGTTCTTTCGGTTTTCGGATAAATTTATCGTACCTGTAGGAATTGCCACCATGCCATCCCGAACCGGAAACACTTTCATTTCCGGATTATTCGCCTTTTTTGGTCTAACAGCAAAAAAAAACTTGCAAATATTGTTTAATTTTTTTATAATGAATCGTGGTAGGAGTAACCATTTCATTGATGAAATAAAAACGATACAATGCGATCAGTTATGTCATACATAGGCGAAACAATTGATCTATTATTTTCAACCTTAAAAGATAATAAAGGCGTTGATATATCATGGATTGTATCAGCGTCTTTTTTATTTTGACGATCCTGCCAACCGAAATAGTCTCAATAAACACATCGATCACCTGTGGGCATACATTACCAGCAATCTGAAAAGGAGACGTTATGCAAAATGGCGAGTTTGAGGGAAATCTTCCCTGGATGGAGATTAAGAGCTATCTTTGCAAGGGCTGCGGACTGTGTGTGGCTGCCTGTCCGTCTCAGGCTATTCATTTCACAAACTCATTCAATGAATTGGGATATAAATATGCTGCATATAAAGGTGAGGGTTGCACCGGTTGCGGTATCTGTTTCTATTCCTGTCCGGAACCCGGGACAATAACGGTTTATAAAAAGGGGAGGGATTAAGCATGATGCAACGGGAACTCATCAAAGGCAATGAAGCTGTTATCAAAGGCGCATTATTAGCCGGGTGCAGCCACTATTTCGGCTACCCCATCACACCGGCGAGTGAAATTGCCCAGGCAGCGGCGTACTACTTCCCGTTACTGGGCGGTACGTTCATCCAGGCGGAAAGCGAAATTGCCGCCATCAACATGGTTTACGGCGCGGCAGGTGCCGGCAGAAGAGTTTTGACCGCCTCCTCTGGTCCGGGCATCAGCCTGAAGCAGGAAGGAATTTCCTATATCGCCGGCGCTGAATTGCCCTGCGTCATCATCGACGTGATGCGCGCCGGTCCGGGATTGGGTAATATTTGGCCCGAACAGGGCGATTACAACCAGGTCGTCAAAGGCGGCGGGCATGGCAATTATAAGAACATTGTACTTGCACCCAATTCCGCCCAGGAAATGTGCGATCTGACCATGCTGGCATTCGATCTGGCGGACCGTTACCGCAATCCCTGCTTCATTTTAACGGACGCCTACATCGGGCAAATGATGGAGCCGGTGCAGTTCGCAGGAAAGCGCACCCAGGTCGAGCGCGTCGATTGGGCGGTTTATGGCGATAAAGCCAGCAAACACAACTTGATCACGTCTATCCTCATGAATACGACGCTCCTGGAAAAGCACAATGAAAAACTTCAAGCGAAATACAAACAAATCGAGCAAAACGAAGTGCGCTTCGAATCCTTTCTCACGGAGGATGCGGATTTTGTGATGATCGGCTATGGAATCGTATCACGCATGCTGCAAAGCGCAACCGAGATTTTGCGGGCAAAGGGCTTGAAGGTGGGGATGCTGCGCCCGATCAGCCTGTTCCCGTTTCCAACCAATGAAATTGTCGCGCTTGGCAAAACTGGGAAGCAATTTCTGGTGGTTGAACTGAGCAACGGACAAATGTTAACCGATGTCCAACTGGCGGTCAATGGCAGGCAGCCGATTCATTTCTATGCGAGAATGGGGGGATCGGTGCCGTCGGTGAATGAAATTGTCGAAGTCGCCCAAAAATATTTTGGAGGTAAATGAGCTATGGCGCAAATCCTCACAAAACCAGCTTCATTTTATAAACGATTCGAGCGCAAAGGAAGTATCCAAAATGAAACCACGCACTACTGTCCCGGCTGCGGGCACGGTATTTTGCATAAATTAATTGCGGAAGCGCTGGATGATTTCAAGATCGCGGACAGGACGATTTTCATCTCGCCGGTAGGTTGCTCGGTTTTCGCCTATTATTATTTCGATGTCGGCAATGTCCAGGCGGCTCACGGGCGCGCGCCGGCAGTGGCAACCGGTATCAAGCGCGCCAATCCGCACAGCATCGTCATCTCATACCAGGGCGATGGGGATCTGGCGGCGATTGGCGGCGATGAAATCATTCAGGCTGCAAATCGCGGGGAGAATATAACCGTCTTTTTCGTGAACAATGCGATTTACGGAATGACCGGCGGGCAGATGGCTCCCACGACGCTGGTGGGTCAAAAAACCGCAACCAGTCCCCGCGGGCGAACCGTGGCAAATGAAGGGTATCCCATCCGAATGGCGGAAATTATCGGAACGCTGAGTTCGCCGGTGTACGTGGAACGGGTCGCCTTGTGCGATTTCAAGCATATCAACCGCACTCGAAAAGCCGTGCGAAAGGCGCTTCAAAATCAAATCGGAAATAAAGGATTTTCGTTCGTCGAGGTGCTTTCTGCATGCCCCACCGGTTGGAAAATGACTCCGGTCAGCGCCCAGAAGTGGATTAAAGAAAAAATGGTCTCATACTTTCCGCTGGAGCGCTTTAAAGACCTTGAGCCAGCCACGGAACCCGACTTACCCCGGACAAAAGAGTATGCCGATGAAGAGGTGCTGGAAATTCTCGGTTTGAAATCCACAGACGCATCCGAAGAAGTCTCCCGTGAATTTCTGGAAAAATTTCCACGGCAGGAACTGAAAATCGCCGGTTTCGGGGGACAGGGCGTGCTTTCGGCGGGCGTGATGCTCGCTACCTGCGCCATGAATGAAAATTTGCACGTGAGTTGGATTCCTTCTTATGGTCCTGAAATGCGCGGCGGAACTGCGAACTGCAGCGTAATTATCTCCAATCAGCGCATCGGGTCGCCGCTGACCACCAATCCCAATGTGCTGGTGGCGATGAACGGGCCTTCGCTGGATGTTTTCGAGGAGAGCGTTCAAAAAAACGGGCTGATAATTGTCAATTCATCAATTGTCAATCGAAAGGTGAAACGGGAGGACGTGCGCGTGCTGTATATTCCGCTCACCGAAATTGCAGCCAATCTCGGATTGACTGCGGCAGCGAATTCCGTGTTACTTGGCGCATATCTGAAATATACGAATTTGATTGATTATAAAAAGCTTTTCGACGCCATTCCCCAGGCGCTCAAAAAGAAAAATTTGATCGAAATCAATCTCAAGGCAGTAGAAGAAGGCGCGAAATGGGTGATGGAAAACAGTGAAGGCTAAATCCGTCAATGCAGATTTTTCGCCTTTTGAGTGTAATATGTGTCTGAACAGAATCCAGCAGCTTCAGGCTGAACGAAATCGAAGCATCACGTAAAAACGATTCGCTTTCACCCGCGGATCCCGCTCAGGTTGAATGCGGATGGACTTTTTGCTCAGACAATGCACATATCGAAGCTTTTCTCGGTTTGGAACAGGATGTTATACCGAATGAATTTTCCCCTGAATGACTGCGCACCGAAGACCAACTTCCAAACCACTAAAACTTCACAAAGTATCCAAACTAACATTGTGATACAACATTAATAAAAACATATTTTAGCTTGATACCTGATTTTGAGCCTGACCGAAAACCGCTTTCGTTGAATGAATGAAATCGTTGCCAGCGGAATGCAATGATGAGAAAGCTGATTTTCGGAAAGAGGCAGAACGCAATTTATCAAAATTAAATATTCAATCGCATTCGACCGAATTTCCTGCATTATGACGGTATATTCGCGTGCAGAACACTGGCACGGATATCGATCGATCCGCAGTTTCGAGAGTGCGATTTTCAAATAAGTTACGACCGAGTATACCCTGATACTGGCTGTTATACATTGAAGAAACAGCGAATATGCATGCAAAGGAGCAAACATTATGGCACAGTCGGATATCCTCATTGTGGAAGATGAAAATATTGTCGCGATGAATATCAAAAAGCGATTGAAGAATATGGGATATGCCGTGTCAGCCGTCGCGTCATCGGGACAGGAGGCGTTGGAATTATCGCAAAAATATCAACCCGATGTAATTTTGATGGACGTTCGATTGAAAGGCGACATGGACGGCGTGGAGACCGCAGAAAAAATCCATGAGCAGTTAAATATCCCGGTGATTTACCTCACCGCGTATTCGGATGAAAAAATGCTGCAGCGAGCAAAAGTCACCGAACCTTTTGGCTACCTTTTAAAGCCTTTTGAAGACAAAGAACTGAATATTACCATACAGATGGCGCTATACAGGCACCAAATGGAAACGAAACTAAGGCAAGAACGCAACCTGCTGCGCACCGTCATCGACGGAACGCCGGATTACATTTATGTCAAAGATCTGAAAAGCCGGTTTCTTATGTGCAACACGGCATGCAAAACTCTCTTGCAAAACGATAAGCCCGAAGATATCGCCGGAAAGACCGATTTTCATTTTTTCCCCAAAAAGCGGGCAGCCGAATGTCTAGCCGACGAGAAAAAAATATTCGATACCGGGCAGGCGCTGATTAATAAAGAAGAAACGGTCCAGGATCACGCCGGTAATACAAGATGTGTTCTCACCACCAAGGCTCCCTATCGGGACGGGCAGGGGAATATTATCGGGCTGGTGGGTATCAGCCGCGATATCACTGAACGCAAACGGGCTGAACGATTGCTGCATGCGCTGAATGAAGCCGCTCTGGCAATTGAAAACGCCATGACACCGGATGCTGTTTTCGAGATTGTGGGAAAAACTTTCGGGCAAATTGATCTTTCCTGCGTTGTTTTCCTGTCGGATGATGAAGAAAAGGAATTAGCAGTTGCATTCTCCAATTACGATTCAAAACTCATCAAGTTTGCCGAAAAACTCGCCGGGCTGCGAATTACCGATTTCAAATTAGATATCGAATCCACGACGGTATTCAGGCAGGTGGTGTTGGATGAAAAAACGCTTTTCATCGAAAACGCAGAAGAAATTGCGTCTCAGTTGCTGCCACCAAAGGTAAAAAAATTGGCGGGAAAGCTGGTCCGAAAAATGAAAATTCCTAAATTCATTGCTGCTCCGCTGCGCATCGAAGAAAAAGTCATCGGCGTGCTTTCGGTACAATCGAACGAGATCTCGCAAGATGATATTCCGGCGATCACTGCCTTTGCCAATCAAATGGCTGTAACCTGGCACAAATGCAGACTGATGCAGGATTTGGAAAACAGCCTGTCGCGATTGAAGCGAACCCAGGATCAGTTGATCCATTCCCAGAAAATGGAAGCCATTGGTCGGCTTGCTGGTGGCGTGGCGCATGATTTCAACAACCTTCTGACTGCCATCATGGGGTATACGGAGTTGTTGCTCAATGAATCGAGACTGGATGATTCGATGCGAGCCGACCTCGACGAAATCAAAAAAGCATCCGAACGTGCGGCTTCGTTGACGCGTCAGCTTTTGGCATTTAGTCGGCGACAGCCACTTATGCAGAAAACGCTGGATTTGAATATGATCGTTCTTAATATGAACAAATTGCTCCGGCGACTTATAGGGGAGAACATTCGCTTGAAAATGCTCCCAAACTCAAACATCAATTTGATCAAAGCCGATACCAGCCAGGTGGAACAGGTGATTCTGAATTTGGTGGTAAATGCACGCGATGCCATGCCCGACGGTGGGGAGATTACAATTCGAACCGAGAATGTCACCGTCGATGACGACTATTGCAAGGTTATCTCGTATGCGCGAGCCGGAGATTTCGTTTGTTTATCAATTGAAGATACCGGCGACGGCATGGATAAAATGACAGCAGAAAAGATATTTGATCCGTATTTCAGCACCAAGAAAAGCTTGCATTCGGCTGGCTTGGGTCTGGCGGTAGTTTACGGCATCATAAAACAGCATGATGGCTGGATTAACGTGTACAGCCAGCCGGGACAGGGCTCGGTTTTCAAAATCTATTTGCCTGCGGTTCCGTTGGCTCGTATCGACGAAATCGAGGACAATTCAACCCTGAAAGAATACATCGGAAAAGGTGAACGCATTCTGCTGGTGGAGGATGAACATACGATTCGCGAATTTGCCAAACGCGTGCTGCTTGAAAATGGGTATAAGGTTGTGGATGTTTCCAACGCCCAGGAAGCTATTGATATTTTCAATAAAAAAAATAGCAACTTCGACCTGCTTTTCAGCGATGTGGTTTTGCCAGATAAAAGCGGATTGCATCTCGCAGACAAATTGAGTTCCGAAAAGCCTGAACTTAAAATCTTGTTAAGCAGCGGATATGCCGATCAACGGTCGCAATGGTTTCTCATTCGCGACAGAGGCTATCGATTTCTACAGAAACCGTATGTGCTTGTTGATTTACTTATGTCAATTAGAGATGCCATTTTACAAAAGTGACCCTGTTCGACCGGAAAAACACAGCCGAATGCCGATCATCTCCTTCGTCCTTTGTTAAGGAGCCGGGATAAAAAAAGTTACCGGTTTAAATTTTTTAAGCGGCTATTTATCTAACTTATTATTAATCAAAACGGCTGAGTTGTTTTATCTCACCTCCTGAACCGAATTTTCTTTAATTGAGGTAAATTATATGAATGCTGAAGTGAAAACCGAATCGGATCTCCTTCTTGAGTTGAAAAAGCTTCGTCGATGGTCAACCCAATTGGAAGCAGAGAATCGACGACTTAAACAGACGCAGCCAGCGATGCATGAGCCGATTGACGCAGCTTATTTTCAGCAGATCGCGGATAATTTTGAATGCATTTTTTGGATTAGCTCAATTGAGATGAATAAGCACTACTTCATAAGCCAGGCTTATGAAACAATATTCGGGAGAACATCTGCTGCTATGTATGAAAATCCGGAATCATGGCTCGACGCACTCCACCCCGATGATCGCCAGCGGATTATCGATATAATCCAAAAATACCGGCTCGGAGAGGGTTTTGGCTCCACAGAGTTTCGTGTGTTACGACCCGATGGCAGCATGGTTTGGGTACGCCACCAGACGACACCGATTTATGATGAAAACAGGCATATTTTCCGGATCGCAGCAATCACACTGGATATCAGTCGACAAAAACAAGCCGAAAAGGCACTGGAAAATGAACGCAATTTATTGAAAACATTATTTGATACGATTCCCGCTGCGATCTATGTCAAAGATACCGAAGGCCGCTTTCTAATGGCGAATAACGAAGTTGCCCGACGCACCGGCATGTCCACTCCGGAGGAGGTTGTTGGCAAAACAGATTTTGACCTGCACCCGCCTGAATTTGCGAAACAATATTTTGACCGGGAACAGGAACTATTCCGTACCGGAAAATCAATCATCAATAGCGAGCAGTATATGCTGAATCGGGCGACCGGCAATATGATCTGGAATTTAGCCACTACAGTTCCCTTGAAAAGCCCGGACGGCAAAATTGCCGGACTCATCGGTATCGGACGCGATATTACCGAAAACAAGCTCAGCGCCGAAACCCTGCGAATATCCCGACACCTGTTGGAGCAAACATTTGCCAGCCTGGACGATGCATTATTCATTATCGATGCGGAAACAATTGAGATCAAAGAATGCAACCGAGCTGCCATAGCGATTTTCGGTTATCGCCGCGAAGAAATGCTCGGGAAAACGACTGCCTTCCTGCACATCGATGAGGCTGCGCTGGAGGAGTTTCGCAAGCACTTAAACGCTGCAATTCAAAAACAGGGATTTTTGAGGAATTTCAAATTTAGCATGAGACGCAAAGATGGTTCGCTTTTTCCAACCGAACACGGTGTTATGCCACTTGAGAACCACCTCGGAGAGCGAATTGGGTGGGTGAGTGTCGTTCGCGATATCACCGAGAGAGTACTGGCAGAGAAAGCCTTGCGGGAGAATGAGATTCGCTATCGCACGTTGTTCGAAAATGCGAACGACGCGATTTTCATCATGAAAACAGACCGTTTTGTCGAATGCAATGCAATGACTCTTAAAATGTTTGGCGCTCAAAATAAGGAAGAACTGATCGGTCATACTGCATGCGAGTTGTCTCCGGAGCACCAGCCGGACGGCAGCGATTCCGGGAAGAAGTGCTTGCAAATCATAGAATCTGTGATGAAAGGCGAACCACAGCGATTTTATTGGCAATGTATCCGATTGGATGGCGTGGCATTTGACACGGAGATTTCGCTGAACCGTTTCGAAATCGGCAATGAAATTCTAGTCCAGGCACTGGCGCGAGATATCACCCGACAGAAACAGACGGAAAATGCCCTGGCGGCGGAGCGCACGCTTTTGCGAACCGTTATCGACACCATCCCGGATTCAATTTATGCGAAAGATACGAATTGCAATTTCATTCTGGCAAATAAAGAATTGGCGCGCCGACTGGGCGTTCAGAAACCGGAAGATTTGATTGGCAAAAATGATTTTGAATTTCACGCCTCAGACCTGGCTTCAACACATCATGCCGATGAACAAAAGATAATTTCAACCGGATTGCCGATCTTGAATCGCGAGTTGGAAATCATCGAGCGATCTACAGGTGAAAAAACCTGGATTTTAACCAACAAAGTACCCTTATTCGATAGCATCGGAAAGATTGTCGGGCTGGTGGGAATGGGGCGCAATATTAGTGCTCGCAAAAGGATGGAAAACGACCTGGCACAATCCGAGTACCAATACAGGGAGATGATTAATTCCATGGGCGATGGCATACATTTGGTTGATCGCAATCTCAAAATAATTTTGTTTAATGATGCCCTGTTGCAGTGGCATGCTGAATTAGGGCTGCAAAGCGCCAGTGTCGGAGAGCACCTGCTGGATGTTTATCCTTTTTTAAAACAAAATGTTCTAAAGGAATATGAAAAAGTATTCGAAACCGGAATCCCCCTGATGTCGCAGGAATACATAAAATTAAGTGACAGGGAAATATTTACAGAAATCCGCAAAATACCGATTTTCAGCGGATCGAAAGTTATTAAAATGATTACCGTTATCCGCGATATCACCGAACAAAAAAAAGCAGATGAGCAGATCCGGCTGGCGCTGCGCGAAAAAGAAGTGCTGCTGAAGGAAATTCACCACCGGGTGAAAAATAACATGCAAGTCATCTCCAGCCTGCTCAATTTGCAAGCCGATTATATACAGGATCCGCAGGCGCGCGACGTTTTCAGGGAGTGTCAGAGTCGGATCAAATCCATGGCACTGGTGCACGAAAGGCTATACCAGGCACAAGATTTATCGCGCATTGACTTTTCAGAATATATCAGAAGCCTCACAAATGGGCTTTTGCGCGCCTATCGCTTAAAAGCAGGTGATGTTGCAATCAAGGTCGATGCAGAAAGTGTGTTGCTGCCCATCGATGTTTCTATTCCCTGCGGTCTTATCATTAATGAATTGGTTACCAATGCGCTGAAATACGCTTTTGTCGAAAAGCAAAGGGGTCACATATACGTTGCGCTTCGTAAATTCGACGAAAATACGATCGATCTTATTGTCAGCGATAACGGCATCGGGATCCCGGAAGGTATCGATATCAGGAAAACCGAGACGCTGGGTTTGAACCTGGTCACCAATTTGGTTGAAGGTCAGCTCAGGGGAAGCATTCAATTAGATCGCAGCAGCGGTACATCATTTTTAATCAAATTTAAAATAACACCATGATTGAAAACGCAAAAATACTGATAGTCGAAGACGACCTTCGCAGCGCCAGGGCTATTCAAAGCGACCTGGAACGCCTCGGATCAAAATCGGCAATCGTGACATCTGCTGAAGCTGCCGTTGCCAATGCAGCGTCCGAAAAACCGGATCTGCTTTTGCTGGATGTCCAGTTGAATCGGGAGATAGATGGAAAACCTGTTGCGGAAACGATTCATCAACAGCATGGTGTGCCTGTGATTTTTCTCGATGCTCAATTGGATCAACGGACAACTCGATCTCCGAAAGCACCTTTTGGCACATTGCGAAAGCCTGTCCGCGCGGATGAATTGCATTCTGCCATTGAATTTGCACTGTACCGGCATGAGATGAGGAAAACAATATTGGAATCCGAGCAAAACTTTAAAGCACTGGTGGAAAACGCAAACGATGGCATCCTCATCGCCATCAGCCCGGAGGCGCATGTGTATGCGAATCAAAAAGCCAGTGAAATCACCGGCTACAGCACGGATGAATTGATGGCAACAGGCATCGTCGCGCTTGCTCCGCCCCGGGAAATTGAGAATCAACTGGAAAGGTTTCAAAAACGATTCGCCGGACAAAACACGGCTGAGCAGTATGAAACGGAGATCATTCGAAAAGACGGGAAAATAATTCCTATTGAGGTGACCGGCTCCAGAACGGTATGGCACGGAAAACCCGCTTTGATTGCGATGATCCGGGATATCAGTTCCCGGAAGCGGCTTGAAAATGAATTGGAACGGCAAAAAGCGGTCATGTCCACAATTCTGAATTCGATACCTGCGGCGATTTCCTGTAGAGATCTATCCGGCAATGTTTTATTCATGAGCAAAATTCTGGCAGAAAACGAAATTGCTGCATGGGACGATTCGTCGCCAGAACCAGCAAATGCAAATGCAAGCGTCTCGCTGTCGGGCTTCTCCGATGTGGAAAGAGAGGTGCTTCAAACCGGAAAAGTGAAGCGGAAAATTATCGAAAGAGGTGTCACCAGCGAAGGCAATCGCTGGTTTGAAACCGATAAAATACCATACATTGATTCGAGCGGAAACGTATGCGGCGTGATAAACCTTTCTGTTGATGTCACCGAACGCAAGCGTGTGATCGAAGCCTTGCAGCGTCGGCTGATTCAGGAAGAAGTGGTAGTTGCGATTTCAAATCGCTTCATTAATGTCGCCATCGACAAAGTTGATCACGAACTGGAAAGTGCGCTGGAAACGATAGGAAAATTTTGCAGCGTGGATCGGCTTTTCTTTTTCGCATTTTCACCCGATCACGATCGGTTTGTCCATGCAACCGAATGGTTCAAATCCGGACTACAGGAACGCAAGAAGGAGCTCTCAAATGCTTTTTTGTCATCTTATAATTGGCTGAAGCATAAATTGGAGAGCGACGAAACAATACAATTCGCTTCACTATCCGAATATCCCACCGATGCACATAAGGAAAAAGCATGCCTTGCGGCTAAAAATATTAAATCGATCTTGCTCATTCCGCTGTTCTGTGGTGAATCGCTGTTCGGTGCCATAGGTTCAACGTCCGAATTTGATGAAAGAACCTGGCAGCAGGAAGAGATTCGGCTGCTGCGGCTCACCGGTGATATGTTTGTAAATGTTCTGATGCGCAGGCGTACGGAAGAAGCGCTGCGCGAATCGGAGCGGAAATATCGCGAATTGGTTTCAAATTCCCTGGTCGGTATTTATATCATACAAAATCAAATTCTTGTTTATTGCAATCCTCCACTCGCTCATATTCTCGGCTATAATGAGCCAGGCGAATTAATCGGCAAACATTTGAGTGCTCTGATTGCGCCGGAAAGCCTGGATCTGGTAAAAAAAGAACTGGCTTTGAGAGAATGCGGTGCGAAAAGAAGCAGCAATTATGAAATTAATGGATTTCGAAAAGATGGTACGCTAATCGTTGCCCAGGTTGTCGGAAGTCAAATTATGTACAATGGAAAGCCCGCCATCCAGGGTGCCATGATCGACATAACCGAGCGCAAACGTGCCGAGATGCAAATACAACAGTCGCTCAGGGAAAAAGAAGTGTTGCTGCGCGAGATTCATCATCGCGTTAAAAATAACCTGCAAGTCATTTCCAGCCTGCTGCATCTGCAATCCAGCCATATCGGCGATCAGCAAGTACTCAGGTTATTCAAGGAAAGCCAATCCCGAATCAAATCAATGGCGCTAATCCATGAAAGCCTGTATGGCTCGAAAGACCTGGCAAATGTCAATTTTGTAGATTACCTGCGAAAACTGGTTCAATATTTACAGCATTCATACATGACCGATTCCGCAGCGGTGAATATAGAACTCGATGTAAAGCATGTATCATTGGATATAAATCTCGCGATACCCTGCGGATTGATCGTGAATGAACTGGTTTCGAATTCACTGAAATATGCATTTGCTGATGGCAGGAGCGGAGCCCAGATGAAGACTATCTGGTAAACGTCCGGGATGACGGAATTGGGTTGCCATCGGGAATTGATATATATAACACAGAATCGCTGGGTATGCAATTAGTTATTTCACTGATTGATCAGATTGGCGGTAAACTGGCTGTACAAAGAACGAACGGAACGTCTTTCACGATCCGCTTCGAAGAGCAGCATTCTTCCAGACGGATTGATGATGCGCCGGATACATAAACACTAAACATATCCCGGCACACGGAAAATTAAGTTTGAAGATCACGCTTTAATCTCATAACGCTATTCAAAATCGATACGTATTTGCAGCCTGTAGATGGGGTTTAATAAAACATGAGAATTCAATGCCTTATATCAATCATCAGTATGATCGTGCTGTTCCGTTATAATACCTGCGAAGTTTTCCCACAGAGTTACCTTACGCATACGTATAATGAAAACGACGGTCTGTCTAATTCATGCGTGTACGATGTGATTCAGGATACCAGCGGTTGCGTTTGGTTTGCCACACGTTCGGGCATCTCGGTTTATGACGGAACTAACTGGCGCTCCTACACTGCCCAGGACGGATTGCCCGCTAATTGCTACATTGATCTCGAAATTGATGTATTGGATCGCATCTGGGCGCTGCCCGATTTCGCCAGCGCGCGTATCTCGTATTTTGACGGCAAGGATTGGCAACATCTGCCCGCTCCTGATTTTCCCCGGGCATCAGGTCAGTTGAATCGGTTTGCAGTCACCATTAGCAATGATAAGGCACTCATTGCAGTGGGAACGAATCAATCTGGTGTGTTGCTGTACACAAATGGGAGTTGGCGCCTCATCTCCACCGATGATGGTTTGCCAAGTAACCGGATAAACGGCATCATCAGTTTGAACGGCAGCTTTTGCGTTGCTACCGACAGCGGGCTTTCGATTATCGGCGAAACTTATGTTAATAATAGCCTGAATGAGCGCATTCATCCGCCTGAGCCCAAAATCGTTGGCATCGCACGCGAAGGCAACGGATTGAATGACCGGCTCTACCTGCAGGGCGAAAACTGGCTTGGCGTTTTCGAAAAAAATGAATTTCGTTTACTTTCGGACCAGACCGAAGCCGAATTCGATTCGAAATACCATCATCTGGTGCTGCAGCCGGATAAACTCGGCGGTATATTTTATGGGAATCCGCTCAATGCCTATTATCTTTCGCTCTCATCGGGAAACGTGAAACGGATTGGCAAGAACAACGGACTCATCGCTGAAGGAGTTACCGCGTTCCTTCTCGATCGGGAGAAAAATTTATGGATCAGCTCTTTGCGCGGCGTTAGCAAAATTCCGAGCAGGCGCTTTGCGAATTATCAGAAAATCAACGGATTGCTGGAAGATGAGGTCACCGCCATTGACGAATTGGAGCCGGGAATCCTGGTTTTCGGACATGCAAAGGGTCTCTCGTTCTTCAGCGCAGATTCAATTCATCATCTGACGTTTGAAACAACAGCTATGAGTAGCCTCGCGGATTCAAGAGTTTTAGACCTTGCCATAGATCGACAGAATAATACCTGGGTAGCGGCATCGAAATTAGGACTCGCAAAAATTGCAAAGAACGGAAAAATTACCTGGTACAGGAATTTTGGTTCACCACAAGTATCTGTAAATACGGTATTTGTTGATCAAACAGATCGGGTATGGGTGGCAACCAATAGCAGCGAAAAGCTATTCAGAATTGCAGGAAATGAAGCACGGGCAATTGATCTCAGTAAATTGAAATGCAACTCAATCAGGAAGATTTTTCAAGGTCCGGGCGATGCGCTTTATTTCGCAACCCTGGTCGATGGCTTAATTTTATACTCCAATAAAGGATGGCAGCAATATTATTGCTTTCAGGAAAAGGAAGCCAACAGCGTCTATGCAATGGTTCAGGATTTTGGAGGAAGAATTCTGGTCGGTACACGCGCCGGATTATATCAAGCAATAGATGGCACGCTGCTGCAGTTCAATGAAAACGGATTCCAGATTCGTCGCCCGATTTATGTCATTGTTAAAGATCGGAAAAATCGTTTGTGGTTCGGCACCGATAATGGTGCTATCCGCTGGGATGGTGTAGAAAGCGACTATTTCACAACGCACCAGGGATTTGTGGGGCAGGAAACCAACCGCGATGCTGGTTTCGTCGATAGCCAGGGGCACGTCTGGATTGGCACCGATTTGGGAGTTTCCTGCTACCAGGAGGAATTTGATTTGAGCCCGCAGGAGATTGCACCACCGCTAATCAACTTGCTGTATGTTGACACCGGAGACGAAAAGCTTCCGCTCAACCAGGTCAATACGTTCGGCTACAATCAGAACAACCTCGTGTTTTATTTCCAGGGAATCACCTTCATCGATGAAGCCAGTATCTGCTTCAAGAGCAAATTGGAAGGCTTTGACGCGGATTGGGTGGAGACATACCATGTACAGGGACAGCGAATACGCTACACCAGTTTGCCCCACGGAGAATTCCGATTTCATATACAGGTACAAAATGCGCTTGGCAAATGGAGCAAAATTAAATCATCAGAAATGATTATCATCAATCCGCCTTTCTGGAGAAAGTGGTGGTTTCATGCTCTTTTAACGCTCTTCGCTTTGCTGATTCTTTTTGGCATCGAACGCTTCTTCTCTGCAAAGCGCCACTCCGCTCAACTGGAGCAACAGGTGGCTCAAAGAACCACCCGATTGCAGGCATCCGAAAAACGGCTGCTGGAGCAGAACCGGGTGCTGGTAGAATTGTCTACGAATGAAATGCTGGCGAATGGCGATCTGCCCGGATTTTTAAACGAGATAACCAGAGCAGCAGCGCAAACTCTGGATGTCGAACGGGTGAGCATCTGGTTTTTCGATAATCTACATACCAGCATCCAGTGCACCGATCTTTATGTGAAAAGCACCGGGCATCATTCTGAGGGATTGGTTTTCAATGTTGCGGATTATCCGATTTATTTCAATGCGCTGAAAATCGACCGCACGATTGCCGCGGATGATGTCCATAATGATCCGCGAACGAGTGTTTTCTCAGAATTGTACCTGAAACCGCTGGGGATTGTATCAATGTTGGATGCACAGATTCGCATCCGTGGCAGGGAAACCGGCGTGATATGCCTTGAACACATCGGTCAACCGCGTACCTGGACGCCCGAAGAACAAGCCTTTGCAGGTTCGATGGCGGATTTTGTATCGCTGGCGATCGAAGCCAGCGAACGTAAAAAAGCGGAAGCGTGTATCAAAACCTCACTCCGCGAAAAGGAAGTGCTGCTGAAAGAAATCCATCACCGCGTCAAGAACAATCTGCAAATCATTTCCAGCTTGCTAAACTTGCAATCCAATTATATCAAAGATGATGCAACCCGCGGCATGTTTCAGGAAAGCCAAAACCGTGTCAAATCGATGGCACTGATTCATGAACGGCTATATCAGTCTGAAGATCTGGCGCAAATCGATTTTGAAAACTACGTTAACAGCCTCACAGCATACTTGTTAAGCTCTTATCGGAGGCAGGACACTACCGTATTGCTCAATTTAGAAATTCAGGATGTCTTCTTAGATATCCATTCGGCAATCCCCTGCGGATTAATCATCAATGAACTGATTACGAATTCCCTGGAACATGCGTTCCCAAAAGGCGGAACCGGCGAAATTTCATTGAGCTTTCAAGTTACAGATCCGCATCGCTTTATGCTTAAAATTGCTGATAACGGTGTGGGTTTTCCAGATGGCTTCGATTTCCGCAACGCAGAAACCCTGGGACTGCAACTGGTGGTTACTCTGGTCGATCAACTCGATGGAACAATCGAGCTCGATCAAACTCAGGGAACTGCATTTATAATTATTTTCAAAGCAACGGCATGACGATTTCAACTCCTTGTTTTCTAAAGACACCGAACGCTGTTGGCTTTCAGGAATCGCTTGATATCGAGGGCATTAAATTCATTTCATTTAAAATGCAACCAGATACAGCCCGGGCATATCATTCTCAAGTGCCGAAGGTATCAAGCACATGCGAAAAGAAAATTCATCATAAAGTTTCTATGATATTGAGTCATTTTGATGGAAAAGTGATCTATGGATTACCAGAGCTTTCCATTTTTAAAATTGTGATCGAGCATTCCGGGCTGGCTTGGATTTTACTGTACGACAATAGCCTGAACCTGTTGCGCGCCGCGGCGAAAAATAGATTCGCACTGCTTGTCCCGATAGCATGGCGCTGTTTTGCAAAATAAATTCATTTGAAACCAACTCAAATCATGAGGAACGCCAAATCGCCATTAGCCTGGATTAATCATAAAGAAGCAGCTTTGCTTTTTTAACTACTGAAAAAAGAAATAATTAACGGAAGCAATCAAAGGAAACTCAGTTTCTAAGGCGTATTTAAGTGAATAATTAAACGATACTTATGATTCTCAAAATCCTCAATATTAAATGCGCAGTCCGCTGATATTGCAAGGATTGTTCTCTTGATTCAGATGTGAGTTTAGTTTTTTAGCCACTGATCTTACTATGTTAATGTCAAGTAAAAAAAACAAAATTTTCATAATATAGCATAATTTTGAAGTGCGTATTTA
>JAFGMA010000058.1 GCA_016927835.1 Candidatus Zhuqueibacterota bacterium
ATTTTGTTGCGGTTTTATCATCACTCAACTTCTAAGATATTTTCGAACGGGTGAAACCGCTTCATTCGGATTTTCTTCCAGCAGCTTGATTGTCAATTTTATTTGTTCTTTGAAATTATGGCGTCCATCCGTTGTTTTCCAATCATAGATTTGGGTGGCATACGGGCGCAAATCGAAAGGAACATCATCCACATTCTGTGCAATCAATATCGTAAGGTTTCTCAAAGCATGCCGTACCCCAAGTTCATAGAAAACATTAGGATTTTTATCCGTAAGATCAGCGATAACAATATCGGCACGGTTTAATTTGTCAAGCATGTTTTCTATGATGTTTCCGACCAGCGGCTCTGATCTTATACATTCATACTCATATCCCGACTCTTCTACCGCAGGTTTAATCAGGTTCTTGAATATATCAAGCCATTGTTGTTTGGTGCAGGATGGCGTTGCGGAAAATGGCATGATCACGAAGCATGTTTTCCGCTTTTCCTTGTGCTTCAGTTCTTCCAGTTTTTCTATAATTGCCAGAATATAGTTTTTTTTCCCGCCTTTTGAAATGTAATCTTTCTCTATTTCATCTAATATTTTTCCGGGTTCTATTTGTCCGCTTAGTTGTTGTTTTAATTGCTCTTTCACATCTTCAAAAGGATACGCGGAGAGAATAAGCGTCTTGATTTCCGGGCGGTTTCGTTTCGCGTAATTAACAATTTTGATACCACTAAATTCTGAGGTAAAATCCAGTTTTAAATCGATAATTGCAAAATCCAGATTCTCACACAATATTATTTTTTTCGCGTCTTCAAGCGAAGAGACAGTATAAATTGCATATTTTCTATTCCTTAACTGATTTCCCAAGTCCTGGAGAATATGTTTTTCATCGTCGACGAGTAGAATTTTATTCATTGCGTCGCCTCATTCAATTGGAATTAGCAGCTCGAAACATGCGCCTGACGTCTCTTTGGGGATGAATTTTGCTTTGCCCCCGTGTGCTTCAATGAGTTCCTTCACGGTGGCTAAACCCAAACCCGTTCTTTGTGGATCAGTTGAATGAAAGGGAGAAAATACGGGGAAATTAGAGGGAAATCCTGGTCCGTTATCTTCGATTTTGATCATGGCGAATTTTCCGGGCTCTAAATCATCTCCCTCGGTTTTAATCAGTTTGGTTGAAATGGTTATGCGTCCTGGTATAGACTTGTCATTAATAATCCTTATTGCATTATGCAACAATTCCTTTATGCTTTCTGCCAATCGTCCAGAATCAAATTTGAAAGGTGGTAGATTTCTATCGAGTATTTGTTCAATGGTTATGGTTACTGGTGGTTTAGCCAACCAAATTTCATTTATTACGACTTCATTGATATCAGCTAATTTTTTCGAAAGTATAATCGGCTTGCCATACGTTTTGAAATCTTGAATCATGCCTTTCAAATTCTCAGTCGTGTTGCCAAGTCTTTTGGACAAAGCGAGCAGATGCTCTTTATTTGGAATCGCAGAATCCGCCTCGTCCCTCAATTCAAGTTCTATTCCGTCATAGCTGGTTACCTGATTATTGATTCGATGAGCAGCTTTCGATGCAATGGTTTTTAATTGATCTTCTATCTGGTGATGAAGTCTAGCGTTTTCGATTGTAAGCGCAATGACATTGGCGATTGTTCGAAATATTTTAAAATCTTCCGCTGAAAAGAAGTCCCCGAATTCCTTGATTTTATTTTCGACTTTAATCACGCCTAATATCTGGCTTTTAATTTTTAATGGAAGACCTATTCCGTTTCGAAATTCATTTTCGCCGCTGGGCCATTGCTTCGGATCAAATTTTCCTTCCCAGACTTTCTTCCCGTTTATTTCGAGGTTTTTATGTTCTTCAAGCGTTTTCGAGTTATATCCCACACCAAATTTAAAGACATTTCCCGTTAAGCCTTCACCGCTTTCATACTTGGCAATATCGACAAGCTTTTTTGCGAACCCGGATCCTGCGACGCATTTTAATGCGCCAGGCTCACTTTGCCTGTCTTCAAGAAAAATCGAGCAAACTTCGGCATGTAATGTTTCCATTGTTTTATGAATAATGTTGTTGAGCAAAGCTGTCATCTCAAATTTGCCAACTACAGCATTGGCAACTTCTTCAAGTACCGCTGTAATATCCTGGTGGGCTGTTTTGTCTTGCATGATTATCACACCAACCTTTACGAAAAGTGTTTATTTACATATTTATACGTAATTCAATTGAAAGAAGTTTAACATGTAAAAAGACGAATTCGCTAAGGTTTGAATCCTGAAAGAAACATGGAACTTCGGAGAGTACTTATAAGTGGTTTTTTGTGCGGATTGGAGGAAACGGAAATTTGCGTAGGGATTATGTGAAAGGCATCGGTTCGGCAGGCAGCATTATAGAAATCCCGTGCCTAAATCGGACATGCATGACACATACGTTTTTTTAACTTAATTGACACTACAATGGCACATTGCCATTAACAAATTTCCGAGGTTGAGATAATTTAGCACCATTTATTTGCCCACCTCAGGCATTCAATCATAAGACCTGATATAACTGATGCTTAAAAAAATTATTAACCGGTTTAATCCCATAATTTCCGCAATTAAAAAAATGACGTAATTTAAGAAATTCTATAAAATAACAGGTAGCAAAATTTCTGAACTCCCGGTGTCGGCTGGAAAGCTTTATCGGGTTGCGGTCACTGCTGCAGATCGAACGCCATGACATAGTCCCTGTCAATAACTGCCTCCCAGTCTGATGTCTCTGCCAGTCGCTTCACGTCGGCAATGTTGCCGGGATATGTTTTTATATCCCAATCATCATCCTTGAATTGCCCGGTCAGGATGCGTTCGATTGACTGACGGCGGAATCCGGCTTGCTGCTCTGGACAGACGGTATCCCTCGCGAGGTAGAATCCTCGCTTCTCCAATGCACTTCGGCGCCAATGTTGGGATCCCAGCGCATAGAATGGCACCACGTCCGGACACGAGTCGATCTCAATGGTTCGCCAACCGTTTTCCTTCGCCCACCGCTTCATCTCATCCAGTACCGCAGAGGCGATTCCCTTGCCGTGGTACCTGGTATCGAAGTGTCCGATATTGTGACACAGAATATGCAGCGTCTTGCTGGGTGACGCCAGCAGTGCCGCAATCTCATCGTTGGAAAGAGACTGAATCATCCGCGGCATGCTCTCGTGTTCTACACACAGGTAGCAGCCCGCCTGGCGGAAAGCCTCCCACATCTCATGTGTGGTGAAGTACATTTTGCCGATCACCCCATCGCCATCCCAGGCAAGGATGGCGCAGCTTCCCATCGCACGCGTCTGTTTCTCCAGGAATCCCTTCACTATGGATGCCGCATCCGAATGCAGGAAGTCCGTCAGGCACGACGGGTCATCCGGACTGCCAGCAGTCAAATTTTCTCGGGTGATAGGCGGTACATACATTTTTCGGAAGACGATAAACTCATCATCCATCGGTCGGATGTCAATATCACGCCGCTCGCCGTCGATCTCGATCGCGTGCTTCACGTCATATCCTCGCTCAACCAGTAATTATACAGTCCTGCCCAACTCCAATCCTTAATATAAAACAATATCTCATAAAAGTAATATAAATTGTTGCTTCCGATTAAATCTTTTTTATGTTTATGAAGTGATACAGATCTGTTTTTTCTTACAATTTGATTTTCGTCCGGGAAAATAGCATAGGTTGTCCTGGGCAGGGAATGCTTTGCGGTTTTAATCTCAAAATTTCAATGATGCTATACCTATTAAGGGTTAGTTTGTAACATCATATTCTTAAGCATGTCATTGCGAGCGTAACGCAGTGGA
>JAFGMA010000059.1 GCA_016927835.1 Candidatus Zhuqueibacterota bacterium
AGTGCTTAACCTCATGGGATTGCTTCGCTGCACTCCGTTTCGCTCGCAATGACATGAAAGTTCAATTTGTGCCCGTGCAAAGTATATTCAATTTCCCAACGGTTTTTTCGATAATTGACACGGTGTTTTCTTTTGTTGCCGAATTGAAAACGAGTATGACATACCTTTGAAAACATCGCCCTCCGATCCAGTTTTTTTCATCGACTTTGACAATAGGATCATCGGGCTGTCCCGACAGGTAATCCTGTCTGAAATTTTGGTAGGCAGCTCGCGCCGAATCATCAGCGGGATACTGAATCACCAGCAAAATACTGCGGTCTGGTTTTGCGCCATATTGCGCCAGCACCGCATCGGTCTGCTCATTGATATGGAGGATATTTTCGTTGGAAACAAAGTAATAGGAATTTAGCCAGATATAATGATGAAAGTAGCGGATGCTTTCTCTCACCAGGGTTTCTTCCGGAAGTGCCTGCAACAGCGCCGGCAAAGCTCCATTGGCAGGAATTTTCTGCTCGATATATTGCGCCAGACGGAACACCGCTGCTTTGGATTCATCGGTCTCAGGGCTGGCGAGGATCGATACATAGAACCGATCTTTCCAAAATAGCAACAGACCGGCTGTATACTGCGATCCCTGACCGAAGGTTGTGTCTTCCACTTCTCTCGAATGAGAAAAAACACCATAAGCATTTTCAGCACTTCCCATCTCGAAAATATCCACGATGATATCCGGTTGCCCGGTTGCCGAATACGTGCGATTGAGCATTTTTTGAAAGCCATAAGACAGATAAAGTTCGGCGCCGCCATCTATGTAGTCGAACAGGTTTGAGCTATCATACACTCTATCGCTTTCTCCCGGTGTCCAGAACATTACCTGATCGGGCAGAAGCGTATCCATGTCAATTTTTTGATCACACATAAAAATTGCTCCCCCTGAACAGAGGATTACCAACAACAAGCGGTTGAAATGAATTGGATTTTTCATCACATTTCAGGTTTTTAACATAAAATGAGTTGCATTCAATCCTGCCATTTTTCATAGCAGACGATTTCTGAAAGGTCTTTTCGCCATTTATTCCCGGGCTGATCCGCCGGATAGCCCAGCGGTGTGAAAGCGACAACATCCACATTTTCCGGCAAGCCGAGAACTTCTCGGGCAGCCTCCGGTTTGAACGCGGCGATCCAGCAGGTTCCCAGCCCCAATTCCGCCGCTGCGAGAATCAGATGGTCCATGGCGATGGTGGTATCGACAAAGGCATAGTTGATGCCATCGCCGCGCGTCCAGGCTTTTTCGGATATTGCACAGGCGCAGATGACAATTGGCGCCGTGTAAAACCATTTGGCACTGTAAATTTGTTTCAATTTCGATTCGCGTCCCTTTGTTTCGATGACAATGAATCGGAATGGCTGGCGATTGGCTGCGGTCGGTGCAAGCCGTGCAGCGTCGAGTACTTTCGCCAATTTTTCCTTTTCTACCTGCCTCGATTCGTACGCCCGTACGCTATACCTGGCTTGAATCAGTTTTGTAAATTCCATATTGCTCTCCTTGCGTTTTGATCATGTTTTTGTTGAGTTTCCCCCCCATATTAGAACAGCGCTTGATGAGCCTGGATCTGCGTTTCGCATTATAGACTTATCTGCTGTTATGTCTTTGAAAGCGTTGCTCAACAATCGGCGACACAGCAGATATTGGTTCGCAGATTGCTTGCTGAATAGTTCTTTTAAATAAAAAAAGAATCGCCGGCGGGCTTTTGCGCGAATTGTTTTTGACTCCCGCTAGTTGCATTCCGCTTCCAGTGGTCCGGCGAGCTCTTTCAAAAAGAATAATTTTCCCGCCTGGGTCGGCATGAAGCTACTCGGCACCCAAATATCCGGGCTATAGCGCAACGTAACCCACAACGATAGTCCTTGCCACATCATCCCTCTGCCCAGCGCGCCATCGCAACCGCCGATAATTTTATCAGCTTTGAGAAATAATCCCGGACCAATCGTATTGGCGAAAGCCGGCACCAGCGTGGTGCGACTTTTAAAACTGGTGATGGCATTCTGTTCAATGGTCAAGGGATGCAGCTTTGCCCCGATTCGGTGGGTCGGTTTTCGCCATTCGGCTTCGGAATTGAATTCAGCGGCAAAATGCGGTTCCCAGAAAGCGATGTGAAATGCACGCCCGATGCCGAAAACTACCACCAGCTTTGCACCTTTGGAACGCAGCTTTTCGATTTTTGCACCGAATCCGGGTAGTTCGTTTTTCAGCGCATAGTGCCGTTGTGATTCAGGCGCAGTCAATTCTCCCAAAGGTCCGTAAAATGCCTGCTCCATTGCATTTTGAAACGCGCCGGGATTGGTTGACGGCAGCGTATTGCCCTCAACATCGCTCCATTCATCCATATTGAATCCGTGCATGTGTTGGCATTTCACACCCCATTGTTTCAAAAAATAGACTGCCCAGCGATACATCCCCATAGGACCCACCGGCAGGATAAAGATGATCTCTTTTCCCGAGTCCCTGGCGAGTTTTATTTCGAGGGCGATTTCATGTCCCATCATCATATCAAAATCAGCTAACGAATCACAGGGAATCGATTCGAATTGCGGATGCCACCACGGCTGTCGTTCGGTAACTGCTTCAGGTGCATTCTCACAGCATGCATCCATTTTTGCCAGGTCCCAGCCTTTGGGGTAAAAATTTTCCAGCATCGAGCCTTTGATGGTGCTGATTAAATTCATATCCATTGCCTGTTCCTTTCATTATTATTGAGGAAATGATACGCATTCTGAGAACATAACCGGACTTTTTCATCGCAACCAGTCGCAACCTCAATGAATTGTAATCTTTAATATACGAATCATTTGTTTAAAATCCAGTATTTTTTCGCCAATAAAATATCTCCGATATTCTCGAACTCGAAGTAATCCACTGCGGCAGGTATGACTGTCAGAATATCAAATCGGTTTGCAGTCGCGTCGATGACATGCTGATAATTTCGACAGGTTTGTTCGACGCTACGCGTGTGGGAATTTTAGAGCGGCATTGCCTTTCCGCACCTCGCCGATTCATAGCCTGCGAGGACGAGCTTCAAATTCCGCATCCCGGCTTCGCCTGTAATCCATGGCGTCCTGTCCTTTTCGATGCATTCGGAGAAATGCTCTATTTCTGCCTGATAAATATTGACCAGCTCCGGTTTGAGTAACACTCCCCCTGATGCATCGATTCCAGTCTGAAGCGCATCATAATCCTCGACAATGCTTTCGGGTCGGGCGATCGCTTCACCATCGGATGCCTGCCCGATAGTACCACTTGCCATGATACTTCCGCGGGTTCCGTAGATTTCCAGCCGATTCTCTGACGATTCGCACGGAATATTGAAATAGCTATCCACGACGCCATGCGCCCCATTTTCAAATTCAAGGAGAGCAATCGCAGAATCTTCAGACTCGTACGCATGAACCGCATTCGCGACAAAACAATTGATTTTCGAGGCTTTGCCAACGAACATCTCAAGCAGATCGATGCAATGCGTTCCCATATCTATCAACGAACCGCCGCCGCCGAGTTCCAGCTTCTGACGCCACGCTCCCGCTATGGGCGGATACCAGCACGATAGTTGTGCCCGTGCCAGCACGATTTTCCCTAATTTGCCATCATCAACCATCCGCTTGATGACTTGGCGGATTGCATGGAATCGCATCATGTATCCGAGCATCAGTTTCACGCGATTTTTCCGGCAGGCGTCGATCATTTCCTCGCATTCGATCAGCGTCATTGCCATTGGTTTTTCGCAGAGGACGTGTTTGCCTGCTATCGCTGCCATACAGGTTTGTTCCTTATGCAGATAGGTTGCGGTTGCTATGTAGACCGCGTCAATATCCGGATCACTCAGCAAATCTTTTTCACGGAAATAGCGCTTCACGCCGCCGTATTTTTGTGCAACTTCTGCTGCCTTTTTGCGATCGATATCCATCACCGCAACCAGGCTGGCGTTTTTAGCCGACAGGATTCCTTCGGGAATGGTTCTGCGATCGGCAATGCCACCCGCTCCGATGACACCCCACTTTACAGTCACGCGTTACTCCTTTGGTTTGGGACAGTGGAGATCTGTAAAATAGCCATTTTTCGTAATTCTTCATGATTCGACTCCGCTCACCATGAATTTCTAAGTTTAATAATTATCAATAGAATAAGCGAAGCTTCATCCTGAGCGGAGTCGAAGGATGATGTAGCTATAAACTCTTTTTTTACAGAATCCTGTTAGTTCAGGTGATACTATTGAAGCTCATCGTTGATCATCCGGACCATTCCAAAGCTGCTCCGCCTCATTCCAGCGCCATCCGGCACCGGAAACCAGGGCATCATTGAGTTGTAAGCCGGCGCTTTCGATCAACTGCGTGGTTTCGTCCCATGATTTTATACCGCTCAGCGCGTCAAGCTCGTGCAAATTTTGATACCCCAGGCAGTTACCATATTTCAGACAGCGTTCGGGTGATTTTCCGCGAATGAGCGCCGACAAAAAGCCGGCAACCGCAGAATCGCCGGAACCGGTGGCGCTTGCGATATTGTCAACATGGAACGCCGGACACCATAGCTCGCGATTCACCCACCGTTCGGGTGACTCACCCAGCATCTGCTTGATCTTCCAAATGCTTTCACGGTCACCGCTCCGAAAATAAATTCCCCGTTGAGCGGTTTTCAAACCCACCATTCTGGCACCCAGCTCGAGACATCGGCGGGCGAGTATTGAGTAGATGCTACACGGTATGATCTCAATCAAATCGGAATGTTGATTTTCCAAACGCAACCGGAGGTAATTTTCAACTTCCAGCATAAAATAGGCTTCTTCAATACTGGGCAGAAAAATATCGACATACGGTAACACATTTTTCAAAATATCGCGCCAGGCAATTTTAGCGGACGGGCTGCCGAGGTCGGGCAGGGACATGTCCAGCGAGGTGACCGCCCCGGCTTGTTTCGCCTGCTGGAAAATCGCCTGCAATTGTTCGCCACCGTTGCTGTATAGTGTTTTCATCAGCGGCGGATAACCCAGGTGGAAAATTTTCGATTGACGCACGATATTCAAATCGATATCCGTACTGCTGAAGGCATCGTTTGTGCCCGGATTATGCAGAAAAATACGATCGATGCCGGGAGGCGCGATCCCGATTGTATATGAACTGGCGTCACCCGGGGCGGTTATAATCCCGCTGGCATTTCCGACGCGCTTCAGCCGATTGACGATGAGTTGCCCAAAATCATCATCGCTGACACGCGACATAAAGGCAACTTCCATCCCCAATTTTTGAAGCCCGATCCCAGTATTCGAAACGGGTCCCCCGGTACTGACCGCCGCCGGGCCTACATTCACCAGCGAGCCCGGGCGCAATAGTTCACCAACAGTGGCTGCTGCGGTGTGCTGAATTCTGGGTATAATATCCAGACACAAGTGCCCTGCAACAACCACATCGTAGATTTGAAGCGTCGGTTCTGATTTTTCAGGCATCTGCAACACCCTTTTAGATGTTAATCTCTGTCATCACCATTTTCGAGCTATAAAATAATCGTTTCAATTACATTATGCAAGTAAAATTATTTTATATCGGCGTCGCATAAAGAGCGACTAACCTGAGTTCAGGTTGTTTTGCATTTTTATGCCGGGAGCTTGTTATTCTGCAAGAGTCTTTTTGCGGTTACGTAACATGTTAAAAATTAGCATCCTATTCCGAAATATAGAAGATTTCTCCTGAATGGCGCGGGTGTTACATTTTAATTCATAATGCGCATAAAATATGTACCGAATCATTTAATCGCAATGCTCTTGACCATGAACCTTCAAATCAGGAGCAGCGGCTCGTAACTAATTTACCCGTTATGAATGAACACACTTGACATTTAATTGAATTTTAGTTATATTGATCTTCTTCAAAAAGAGCGCAATGGTGGAATTGAATTCAATCCTTACGAGGTGCTATGCACGTACCGCTTCAATTCATCGAACACATCGGTGAGTTTTTTCAGGAATACACCAGGTACAAATATTTCACCCGGCGAAGTGCAATGGTTTCCGGCGTTCCCGCGCCATCGGTTCAAAAAGATCCTCCTGCAAATGCCCGCCTGATTGATTTACCGCGTTTTGACTATGAAGCAAACGATCTGCGCACTCCCCTTCCCCGCATTATTGAAAGCCGAGCGTCGCGACGCGACTATTCGAACGGCGTTTTCAGTCAGCACGAGCTATCGTTTTTATTGTGGGCAACTCAAGGCGTCAAAAAATCGACAGCGGGCTATACGCTGCGCACGGTTCCCTCTGCAGGGGCGCGCCATCCGCTTGAAACATACCTGGCGATCAATCGCGTCGAAAATCTCCTGCCAGGGCTTTTTCATTACCTCCCGATCTCCCACAAAATTTACCAAATCAAAGAGGATTCATCCTTTTCACATAAATTGGCGCTTGCCTGTCTCGAACAGGAAATATTTCGCACCTGCGCAGTTGCGTTTATCTGGACGGCTGTCATCGAACGCAGTCGCTGGAAATACCAGCAACGTGCATTCAGGTACATCTATCTCGATGCGGGTCATGTTTGCCAGAATCTCTATCTGGCTTGCGAAACGCTGGGGGCGGGCTGTTGTGCTGTGGCAGCATTCGATGATGATGCGGTCAATCAACTGCTTGATCTCGATGTAAATGAAGCATTTGTGATTTATCTGGCAACCGTTGGCAAATTGTAAAAGATGTGCATTTCATTGAATCCGCTTCAAAGCAAACGAACGTTAAGCGGATCATTAGCGGAGGTTTTCATGACCAATCAGCTTTCCCTTAAGGAATTGGGCGATTTAATATCCTCGGTTTTTTCGCCAAACCAAAATGACAAAGCACTCGGTATATTGATCGACATGCCCGACGTTCGTCATCCGGATCATGCTCATTGGCGTGCTCGCCGCGAACTTGCGCACAAATGGACAATCGATTTGCGGCAGTTGAAAGCGCGCTTGAATCTCGAGCGAGTGGATGCGATCTATTACCAGAATGTGGGAAACAATAACGCCGATTTGCCGCAGACAGCCTATTTTTTTGTGCATTCAGCGCCGCAATCGATGCAGTCACTCTTCACCGAAGGCATTCCACTTCCGTTTGTCAATATCTTTCAGGAATTTGATATGTTTCTCGCTCCCACGGAATTCTCTGCCACAGCGCCGATGAAGCTAAATGCAGCTAGCCATAACTTCAGGGCAGCGACGATGCCGGGATTTTCCGAAGCGATGATCCCTGCATTGCGATTGGATTACGCTGAAATCAATCGACGGGTGAGCCTGCTTAAAAGTTTGCTCGATCGCGCAGACGCGGTCGAAATTCAATTCCGAACAGACAACGATCAGTCCTTCAAGGTTCAGTTTGATTTGAGATTTCGTACCGCTCATGCAAGCGGCGGTCGATTTCCCGAACCAGGTTCGGCGGGCAATCTTCCGAGCGGTGAATGTTATATTGTTCCTTATGAGGGAGAAAAATCGGCAACGAGTGAGTCCCGTGGCATTCTGCCGGTACAATTCGGGGATGAGATCGTGCTTTATAAAATTGAGCAGAACAAAGCCGTGGAAATCCTCAGCCAGGGAGCGCATTCAGGTGTGGAGGCGGAAAAAATACACGATGAACCGGCGTATGCAAATATTGCGGAAATCGGATTCGGCGTGTTGAAAGACTTTGGAATCAAACCAATAAATGAATTGTTGCTGGATGAAAAATTGGGTCTGCACATCGCTTTCGGAAGAAGCGATCATTTTGGAGGCGCAGTCGGGGCAAAAAACTTTTCAGCGCCAGAGAAGGTCGTTCATATTGATCGGATTTTCATCCCCGATACTCAACCGAGTATACGTGTGGAGTGGGTGAAATTAATGTATCAGAATCAGCATGAAACACTGCTGATGCAAGATGGTGAATATACGATCTTTTAACTCGCAGATGATGGATGCGCCAGTCGGTAGTCTGGTGCGAATGATACGTTCCGATTGTATAATCCAGGAGAGCTATATGACTGCAAGCGATGAATCGCGATTTTTCCCGCTGCTCCAGGAGTATTGCCTTTCGCTTCCGAATACCAGGCAGGAAACGCATCGCAATAAAATTGCGCTCAAGGTTGGCAAACGAATTTTTATGATGAAAGATGCGGATGTTCCGCTTGCGATTACGGTCAAATCGTCGCAGGAGAAAAATGCAATATTACTGGAACACCCCCATATCTGTCAGGCAAGCTATATGGGAAGATTCGGCTGGATTTCTATCACAGTGCCCAATCATGATAGTCTGAACCTGGCAAAAGAATTGATTTTGGAAAGCTACCTGATTGTTTCGAAGCTAAAGCCAAAGCATAACGGAGGATATGATGCAACAAAATTTTGAATCGTCTTTTGGTCTGGGTACCGTGGCGCTATTGTCAAATTCAGTCTCGCGTTCGATTTGCGCCGAGAATCCCACGGGCGAAAAAGGCGCTGGTGCCAAAGAAATACCGGATGAAAATAATCACGCATCAGAGCTGGGTCAGGGCTGGAAAGTGCGCCCGTGCCTTACATTGGAAAAAGATTCGCTTACCACCCTGGCGGAAATCGATGGTCCGGGCACCATCACGCATATCTGGATCACATGCGATCCGAAAGCTTATCGGAATTGTATCATTCGATTCTATTGGGATAATGAGCCGGAGCCGTCGGTGGAAACGCCACTGGGAGACCTGTTTTGCAACGGTCATGCGATGCGCTGCAAAATCAATTCATTGCCGATTGCAGTCAATCCCAACGGCGGATTCAACTCATACTTTCCGATGCCCTTTCGAAAAGCCGCCAAAATTACCATCGAAAATCAAATGAATGAAAAGCTCGACGGATTCTTTTACCAGTTTGATTACTCGTTGGGCGACATTCCGGCGAATGCAGCTTATTTTCACGCGCAATGGTGCCGGGAAAATACGGTAAAATTCAAGCGCGAATATACCATCCTCGACGGGGTAAAGGGCAAAGGGCAATATGTGGGCACGTACATGGCGTGGGCACAATTATCCAATGGCTGGTGGGGCGAAGGCGAAATTAAATTTTACCTGGACGGCGATAAACAATTCCCGACAATTTGCGGCACAGGCACTGAAGATTATTTTGGCGGGGCGTGGTGTTTCGGCGATACCTATTCCACTCCGTTTTTGGGGTATCCGCTTTGGCATAAAAAGGAAGGCGAGGTTACACGGCATGGTTTGTATCGCTGGCATCTTATGGATCCAATCCGCTTTGAAAAAGAATTGCGGGTGACGATGCAAGACCTCGGATGGAATGAACGCGGTAAGCTCTTTCCGCTGACTGACGATATCAGTTCAGTAGCCTACTGGTACCAGACGGAGCCGCATGCTGCCTTCCCCGAGCTCCCTCCTGCCCCGGAACGCTGGCCCCGATAATCGCATCACTTTTGATCTTTCAAATAAGCATCGATAACATCCTTGACTGTCCCTGAGTAACCGGTGACGATTTTGACCCCAGCCGAATTCAGGGCAGTCTCCGCATTGCCACCAACTCTGCCGGTGATCACCACCTCAGCGCCCTGCTGCACAATTTCCCGCGATGCCGCAGGTCCGGCACCGCCCGACAATTCCGAAGCCGGATTCGAGAAAGCAGTAAATTTCATCGTTTCCGAATCTACAATCACAAAGTATGCACATCTTCCGAATCGCGGTTCAAGTTGCGCATTCATCGAACCACCAGTTGCCGACACTGCTATTTTCATGTTTAAATCTCCCTGTTTTTTATTCGGTTATTTGTCTGCTCGCTGCGCTGTGGACAATTCTGCATCAGCTCACTTTGGTGAAGGAATGCAGAAAAATCAGGATTTTCAGTTACGTATCTAATCAAATCCAATGCCAATCGTTTACGTGAAAATGTATCGCTTTTAATATTAAAAGCTTAACTTCATTTTGTCGCGCCCGGATAAGACGATACAATTATTTTTCAGGGTCACACTGCACCCAACATTTTTTTAAATTGGGTGCAAAATGCGCTTAAGCTCATCAGGCAGTTTTGTGTTTTTTCTCTCAGCCTATTTCCACCAGCGCATAATCCTCAATCAATCGGGGATCAATCGTTAGCGAGACTGTGCTCGCGTTAGCCTTGATCTCGAGCGGCACGCCTTCCCATTGGTGCAAGCTGTAGAGCGTAGCACGGCTCAAGCGAAGCTCAGAAAGATGCCCGTGCAGCTTCACTTCTATATTTATCGCTGGTTTGCCAGCATGCGACGGAAACGGTATCAGATCGCTGTGCCCGACTTTTGATTCTGCACGAACATTCAGCGTTTCAGAGGCATTCACCAAGTGCACCACCAGCGATTTTGAATCTTCAGCGATGAAGGCAGTTACAATCACGCCACCCGGGCAATTTTCTATCTTGAAGTTTGCATCCTCTGCCAGCAGCGTGGCTAAAAATTCGACTGCCTGCCGACGCGCTTGCAAATCGCTTTCGCCAAGCGGTGCAAAGGGCACTTTGAATTCATAAGGCTGCCAGCGATCGGCGTTATGGCATCGTTCAACATCACCCACTGCAAAATCAATGGCGGCTAAAATTAATTTTCCTCTCTGTATGGGAATCGTCTGGGTGGCAGCGCCATCCGCTTTATTCTTGAAATGCGGCGTATCCCAGAGCTTGCTTAATGAATCTGCACGTCTTGACTCACCACTTTCATCCAGAGAGCCGGAATTGCCGCTCCAGACCAGTGTACCGCCGTTAGCAACAAATCGCCTGAATTCGACAATTTCTTCTTCGGAAAGGATCGCGATTTCATTTAAGACGATGATTTTATAAGCGGATAACCAATTCAATTCTTCTTTTTGGAATAAATCAAACGGAATGCAATTCATGTAACACGCCATCATCCACGATTTCATGGCACGCAAGCTGCGCGAATTAACATGTTGATAGAGCTCCCGATTCCAGCGCGAATCATAGAAACCAATTTGCGCGATTCGGACCGGATTCCTGAGCAATCTTGCGTGCCGGCGCTCAAAATCGCGCAGTGTTTTTTCATACTGGTTCATGCTTTTACCTTCGGGGGTTGCCAGGTAGCTGACACCCCAGCTTTGCGCCAATCCCCAGCAAAAACGCATGCTATCGGAACGATCTGGATAAAACATATTCATCGCCGGAATATTTCGCCGGCGCCCCACTGCAAAGCGATGCATTGTTTCGAGCGCCCAATCAGCCCAGCAATAGCGAATGATCGATGAAAAACAGGATTCCTGAAAAATCCAGTCAAGATGCGGCAGTGTTTCCAGCGAATACGAGGTGGGATTGTTGTTAAGCGCATGCGAGACATAGTTGGGTCGCAACAGGCGCCTCCCCAGGGATTCGTAATGCTCCTTGACCGAACGATGAAAATCTTCATTTGATCTCAGCTTGAAATCGAGCCAGGCGCGGAACGAGGGTTCTTCATAATTTCCGTGCCAATATTCCCAATCCCTGCCGGGCGGGGGTAATTCTGCCCCGGTTTTTTCACGGAAACGCTGGCGACAATGCGTGCAGGCGCAGGCGTGCCCCTCTCCAAACCATTGCACATCGTCGGTCATGATGCCGTCGATTCCGATTTGGTAGAGCGTTTCCAGATAGCTGAGATATGCCCGGCGATAATCCGGATTATTGAAGCACAAACACCAGCCGCGATAGTTCGATCGCGCCCATTTTCCGGTTCTGCCATCGATTTGGCGGAAGGATGACAATGATTTTCCATCGATGATAATCGGATCCGCGTCGCAATCGTATCGCAAGTATGCCCAACTCTGGCGAGAAGAACCCCTGACGTGAAGTATCCGATCCATATATTCGTCATCACCCTCATCCAGCGGATTGAAGGTGAGATGCGATGAATGGTGCTCGGTGACGTAAATGCCATAGCGGTGGCAGGCACGCACAATTTTAGCCAGCACATTGGTCAGCAATTCCCAATGCCGACGGAACGACCAGCGAAAATGCGTGCAACTGAAAGTAATCACGTGATTGATTCCGGCATGCGCCATTGATTCGGCTTTGCGATTCAAATCATCTTCGCTGTCGTGAAAAATTTCCTGATCGTTGTACCAGAAAAATCCGAATCGGGCATCCCAGGGATTTTCAGGATGCGGGAGCGGGCTATTAAGATCAATGGGCATGGTGGCTTTTCTCCATATTTAAAAATGATGGATAAAATACGATATTTATTGATCGGATGCAAAATGTTTGGAGGGAAATCGAAAAAATCATGGAGTTCTGCAACATAGCCATTTCAACAATTTATCATGGTTCGACTCCGCGCGCTATGAATTCATTATGACTATATTTTTTGTCGCTTAAGCGAATCTTCATCCTGAGCGCAGTCGAAGGATGAATTGGCTTGTGAGCTATTTTGCAGCTATCCTGAAAAGCATCAGGCAGCGAGGTGCAAATCCTTTAGCCGAAATTCGGATTTTGCAGGCGAAACCACGTTTCGATAAGCACGATGCCAACACTTTTATTAGTTTGTAAAACTGGTGAAATTCACTCCCCCAACTGCATCGCCTTGCCCCGCGCTTTCCAGCCGTCAGTTGCTTCAATCCCTTCCAGTTTCTGGAGCAGACGCAGCAGGAAGTCGCGGTTGTCCGCGGAAAGGTAGCGCATGGTGCCTCCCATTCGGGCAAATGATTTGCAGTAGCGCAGGTAATAGTCGGGATTATCTTCCGGCGGCTCTCCTTTCGACCAGTCCCATTGGGATTTCTGCAAATCTACGATAAACATATAGTGCGAATCCAGGTGTTCGCCGCGCTGTATTCTGAGATTCTGGGTCATTGAAAGCGATTTTTCGAAAATCATCGGCGACATCACCGCGGAGCCCACTGAGAGATAGACACCATTTTCCAGGTTAGCCACATTTTGCGCGAACACCAGAAAATCCCGCTGTGCCGCACGCCCGATTGCTGCAACATGATTCATGGGGTGGCAATAGATGATATCGTGTCCCACCATGGGATGGCTCGTGAACGGCACATTCAGTTTGTACATATTGGATTGCAAACCAAATTGCTTATGCGGATGCGGTACGCGCATGCGTCCCGGTTCAAGTTCGAACTGGCGCACTTTGAGCAGCAAATCAGCCGCTGCCGCTGCTTTGTCCGGATCCGATTGCAGATTTTCTTCGACCGCCGCTACCAAATCCGCTTCCGACGGGATGTCTGCACCTTCCGTCTCCACAAATTTGCCCACAGATTCGCCGTAGCCCAATCCTTCCCAGGCACCGACATTGAGTGCCAGATTGAGATAGAATCCCGTTTCCTGCCAGATGCCAAATTGACCCTGGTCAACATACAGCCTGACATCTTCGCTGGAGCAGCCCTGGTAAGCAAATTCCCAGTCATGGATAATCCCCGCGCCATTGGTTGCCAGGTGTGTGATCCAGCCGCGCTTCACCAATTCGATCAGCACCGGCGACAATCCGTTTTTGATTGCATGCGCGCCAAAGGTGAGCATCCGCGATGCATTGGCAGCCCGCGCTTTTTGAAGGCACGCCACAACTTCATCGATTAATTTTTCCGCTTCCACCGAGAATGGGCGCGGTTTTGCTGTCGGCAAAATTCTATCCCGCTCGATCCAGGCTTTATGCTTGCGCTGATTCAGCGGTTTTATATTCAATTTAAATCGATCCATTTGGGGAAAAGGCATTTCAGTCTCCTTGGTTGGTGGGTTCAAACTCGATGGTCACGATTTTCTTTTTTCCAGCTTTGAACGGAATTTCATGACCATCCGCTTTCAATTCTTCCTGCCGTTCTTCATTCAAGTTGGTGAGCCAGGCGCGTTTCACTTTCGTGAATAGCCGCAGCTTGCCGGAAACAGTCTTTTGAGTGGGATTAAACATGCGAACAATATAGGTCTCTTCCCTGTCCTCCGCGCGCTTGAATGCGGTGAGTTGCATGGGCGATCCGCGCAACGGCGCATCTGCAATTTCTAGGAAGCTGGCAGATTTGGGCAACCTGCCCGCATGCGGACCGGCTTGCACCGGCTCTAGTGGCAGATTCAAATCTTCGGCTTGCTCGAACACAGCATTGCTCCAATCGCCGGCATGGGGAAAAATCGAGTATGACCATTCCCAGTTTCCGATGCATTGCGAGCGTTGCATCTCCGGGTACACCTCCCACCTGCCGAAAATAGGTGCCTGCCGGAAGGTGAACGCTCGCAACAGGGTGATTGCCAGGGGACGATCAGCGGTATCCATGGCTTCGTATTCCCTGAGACCGGAATTGTTGAGAATTGCCAGCCCGTTTTTGCCATCGGTCATGTCAACAAAGCGATACATTGGATATTGCGGATTGGGTTTGCCATAATAAGCATTACCCTGTTTCACGTGGATATCCCGGCTGATGACATCGAAACCGGCTTCTGCATCGGTACGGTCGCACTTCAGGTGCGTCGGAAAAACCACGCGTAACCGATGGTTTTTACATGTATTTTCAAAAGAAGTTTTAACGTCAAGGCGTTTCGAGCCGGCTCTCAAAGTGAAGCGGCTGGTGACAATCATCTCACGCGTGCGCTCGGTGCGGGCTGTATGGACATCCGCCTCGGTGCGGAACTGATCGTCCAGTTCTTTGGTCAATCCTTCAGGTATTTGCAGCATATATTTCGCGCAGATCGTGGCGGAGAGCGGACCGGCTTCTTCCACTTCGATGCTGCACGGAAGTCCGAGCGACGTGATCGTTCGATTCTCATCCGGCTCCATGTGAATCCAGGAGTGCCCGGTTTCGCCAGTATCTTCAAGATAATGCAATCCGTAAAACCTATGACCGGTATCTTTATTGGTCAAATCCAGTGTGCCATTGAAATGAAATTCAGCTTTCAAATAGTCATTCTCCAGCGTTTGCCCAGCCGTCAACAGGGAGCTCGATTCAAACGCAAATTGCTTTTCCCGAACCAGGTGAAATGTTTTATATCCCAACGCCGGAATGTCATCAACCTGAATATGGCAATGAACGCGTTGCGTACTCAATTCGATTGAAATATCCTGTAAATTGCGTATCAACACGCCGAAGGGAAATTGCTTTTTGAGTTGAATCCGTCCTGCAAATTTTCCGTCCGGAGATTGCACGCTGAATGCTTCATAGCCCATTTCAGCCGGCATATCGATCAAGCAGGAAATGACACCCTTCCGTGGAAACGGGCAGGAATTAAACACGGTGAGCACAGCATCTTTGGCATCGAGATCGGAATTGTCGATATTTATTTGCACATCCTGCATGCCGCGCCGGGTTAAACCGTCGCTTATCATGCTGCTTTGATCGAATCGGAACAGGGAATCTTTTTCCATCTGATCGGTGCCGGCGCCGGTGATCGTATCGTGAGGATGATTCTGCAACAGCAGCTTCCAGGCTCGATCGAGCGCAGGTTTCAAATATTCACCACCGAGCATTTTGCGAATAGCGCTCCAGGGTTCAGCCTGCCGCTGCAATTTCACTTCGATGCTGTCATTCGCCTGTTTCAATGCCGGTCGCGCGCTGATGACGTCGCCATAAAGAAACGTCCATTTTCCGGTTGCACCCGGATCGCGGAATTCACCCTTCAGCACCACAGGATCCTTGACTTGCTTGCGCATGGCATCCATGTATTCATCCAGATTGGAAAGTTTGATGTCATGCTCCGGCAAAAGCTTTTGACAGAGCTTCATAATTTCGGTTTCTTTGGGATCGGGATCCGAGGAATCGAATCCCTGCATGCAGACATAATGATCGGTGGAGAAATGCTCGGATTCATCCTGCACCAACTTGAGCAATTGATCGCGGATGGGCGCATCATTCCATTGCTTTTTATCTTTATCCAGAATGTAATAGTGCGCGCGCGGATATCTATCCGACGCCAGCCGAAACGGCGCTGCACCCCGGTCCCAATCATATCGCTTGAAAACGTCATCGCTGCCATAGCGCAAAACCCGGTACACGTAAACATAATAGCTAAATCGGCTCATGGTTCCGAAACGCGAACCCATCAACCGAGAGCCATCGGGACCTTCCAGGATATATTCGCATTTGGGCGTATTGATACCGCGATAAAAAATAATGGTATCGATTCCGAAGCCATTGTAAATTTGCGGCATCTGTGACGTTTGCCCGTAGCTGAACGGTGTATAGCCATTTTTCGAAACCTTGCCGAATGATTGCGCCACCCGATGCCCCACGAGGATATTCCGCACCAGCGATTCGCCACTGCAAATATATTCTTCGGGCAATGAATACCAGGGTCCGATGATCAGCCGCCCAGACTGAACATGTTTCGCGATCGTCGACCGTTTCTCCGGTCGGTAATCGAGGTAATCGTCCAGGCAGATCGTTTGTGCATCCAGCGTGAATGAGTGGAAATCGGGATCATTATCGAGCAGGTTCAGCAAATTATCCATGAAATCCAGCAACAGCAACCGCGTCTCTTCGAAGGGGTACGCCCACTCTCTGTCCCAGTGGGAATTGCTGACAACGTGGATGGTTTTTCGGGTGTTCGGCATGGTCTTTCTCCTGTAATTGAGTTTGTTCGCCCCGAATCCGTATTCGGAATGTTGTATCTGAATATGTGTATTTGCTGCTTAAACGCCGGAGCAGTGAAGCGCATCAAAAATAGTGTATTATTATTGTAAAATCGTTTTCGGATGTTCAATTCAGCAGAAAAAGTAACCAAATTTTTCAACAAGGTCAAGTAAAAAATCGGGTAAAAAATTATACCTCGGTCAAATTTGGCTTTGCTGCTTCGAAACTGAGGATGAGAAAGTTAAACTTTCAAATGCATCGATTGTCGCCTGATAATTTTCCATCGTCATCCCAACCGAGCTGTATTCCTCGACATAGCCGATAAATCCGCCCCGCTCGGTTCCCAGGGCGTTGAAAAGCCTTTGCCCTTCGCTCAAAATTTCTTCACGCGTGCCGCTGATAGAAACCGTCTGGTAGCTTATGGGGACCATAAAACATTGCTTGCCTTTGAGCTGCTTGCCGATATGTTCAATATTGACAACATTTGGCTGAGAAATATTCATTACATCCACGCCGATTTCATGAAAATCCGGGATAATGGCATCGATATTTCCACAGCTATGAAACCAGACATGAAGCCCCAGTCGATGTGCAAGTCCAAATTGGGACTGGTAGCGCGGTTTGAATTTATCGCGCCAGATTGCAGGTGAGATGATCAGGCTATTTTGCGTGCCCCAATCATCTGCGAAATGAACGCCATCAAAACCGTTTTCAGCCGCCAGCACGATCATTTGTTTCTCAAATTCGATAATCCGGTCGAACAGGTCGTTCGATTTTTGAGGTTCTACCAGGAAATCGATCATGCTGTTTTCGAATCCGCGGATGAACGTGTATTTATTGAAGCCGGTAAGCCCGATGCCAGCAAGCAGGTAATGACCATCAACCAGTTCCATGAAAGCTTCCAAATTGCTTAGCCGCTCTTCCGCGCGCAATTCCGGAACTTTGTATCGGGGATACTGAGCCCACTCGCGGATGACCGGGTCCTCAGGCTGCCCCATCGTGCCGTCATTCATGGTCTTCCATTTAAATCCCCATTCATTTACGCCATCCTTTTGCAGGCTTAAGCCGTAGCATAAAATATCCCCAACGGGACGATTGTAATTGAAGTGATAAACCGGGATTCGATCCGGATTATCGAACTGAATCGCTTTGCGCACACGCTCCTTCTTGGTCATCGTTTTGACTTTCGCTTTGAGTTATTCTCAATTTTGTGGATTGATGCTTATAATATGACCTGGTCACGTTTGAAACATGCAAAAATGACAGGCACAACCGCATTTTCATTCAATTGATAGTACACCCGAAAGGTTCCTTTTTCTTCATGTTGACTGGTGCGGAAGGATGTACATCTATCGTTCTTTCATTATGCAGCGCCGGGAAACATGGGCTGTTCGCAGATTGATTTTTCGGCGGATGAGATTAAGAAGGATTCTCACAGAGGTTCTGATATATAACCTGCGGGGTATTCAAATAAATGCAAAAATCTTGAGAGATGTGCGACTTTCTCGCCGGTATGAGTCAAATGCTCCTGAAATAGCCATTTCTGACCCTTTCCGAAAGCACGTTGTACGTTTACCTGCTGAACAATTGCGAGAAATAAATATTGTACCGGTTTACCAAATGCTGCTGAGTTCAGCAGCAACTGCTTCAAACGAGTATTAATAGATTTGAAATTGAATAGACACCCTTGTAAATTCCATTTACCAGATAGATGATGAAGCTTGTAATTTTCACTCAATATGACGTTTAATCCTGCTGTTTACTGAAGTCGGGCAAGCCACTATTCGAGATGGTGGTGTGAATTCCAGGGCAATTCCATTCCTTCCGCTATATTGCTGCTCGATTTCTTTAAAAAAATGGCGAAGCCGCAAATCGGGCTAAAAGCCATCCGTCAAACTAACGGATGGTGGATTAGTCCGATTTGAGCTATTTTTTTTACTTAACCAGCATCATTTTTTGATGAAATGCAAGATTTCCCGCGGTTAGCCGGCAAATGTAAATTCCACTGGTAACCGACTTGCCGGTTTTGTCTTTTGCGGTCCAGTTGATAGAGTGGATACCGGCTGCCTGGAAACCATCCACTAAATTTGTGACCAGGCGACCATCGATATCAAATATTTGCAGTAGCACGCTGCCCGGTTTCGGCAGGGCGTAGGAAATGGTGGTGATTGGATTAAATGGATTAGGATGATTCTGGTAAAGCGTATAATTTTCAGGGAGAGATTGATCCGACTGCTTAACAGAATTAGTTCTGATAGTAAACTTCCAGGTTTCCGAAGGCTCACCATAAATCGCCGCATCCCGGGCTGTGACGCGCCACCAGTAGTCACTTGCTTCCAGCAAAAAAGGAACCGTAAACGTGCCAGCTCCGCTGCTTTCGGCTACTGGCGGAACGGGATTGAAGCCGGTTGTATGATATCGACTTTCGAACGGGCTGCCATAGATTGAGTTTGAAAAGTTGCTGTCGGTGGCGATTTCAACTTTAAAATGAAGTGAGTCACCGTTATCATCGGAAGGCGCAGACCAGCTTAGCATCGGCTTATTATTGGTGATAATGCTATTATTTGCGGGCGCGGTCAATTGGACCACCTCTGGCGCTACATTAGGCATGCGACATGTTGAAAATGTATAGCTATCCGTATGCATTTGATTGCCCGCAATGTCTGCCGCATCGACGGCAACATTGACCATTACATTGTAAGCAAAGGGACTCGGCGACTGAAAGGTGACGGTATAATCGGTTGGTGTACCCGCAATCCTGCGATTTACCAGAAGACCATTTACTTTCATGGTGATCGAGCCTGAGTCTGCTCCACAAATGTCATCCTTGACATGTACGGTTATATTGGTATTCACATCTATATTTAATGCCGATTTTGGGGGATTGTGCTCAACCGTATATGGCGGCGCAGTATCGATTGTGAATTGATATGTTGTCGAAGCAGCGCCATAAATACTTCCATCAGTTGCTGAAACTCGCCAATAATAAGTTCCATCTCCGAGGATGAATTGCAAGGTGTAGCTGCACGCACCGTAATCCTGGGCTGCCGGCGGTGCCGGACTGAATCCTGAGAGGTTATTCCGGCTCTCGAAGGGGCTTCCATAAATCGGGGTGCTAAAGTTAATATCTTTCGCAGCCTCGACTTTAAAGTGCAGCGAGTCATTATTTGCATCTGATGGCACAGTCCAGGTTAACGTCGGAATATTATTTTTTGTGCAGCTTCTGTCTGCTGGTGACGTCAACACCGGCGCTTCAGGTGCCTGATTTCCCGGACCAGCGGTGATAAAATAATAGCCTTCCGTATTCATTTTATTGCCGGCGAAATCTTCAGCATCAATTGTTACAGTGACTGTCTGATTGTAGGTGAAATCTGTGGGCGGATCATAGCTTACGGCATAATCGGAAGGAGTGCCGGATATGTCAGGCGTAACCTGAATGCCGCCTAGCTTCATCACAATACTGGATTGCTCTACGCCGGATTGGGTGTCTTTGATATGAAATGAAATATCGGTATCAATTGCAGCTTCCTGAGCATACTTTTGTGGACGATGATCGGACGTAAAAGGCGGTGCTGTTTCGATGATGAAGCTATAAATTGCGGAAGCATCTCCGTAACCAAATCCATCATGCGCCGAAACTCGCCAAAAATAGGTTCCGGCATTGAGTGCCGATTGAAACGCGTAACTGCCACTGCTGGTACCTGCTGCTAATGGCGGCAACGGACTAAAGCCGACGGAGTTGATTCGACTTTCAAACGGACTGCCGGGGAGCGGATAAGTAAAATTGTTATCCGAGGCAACCTCGACTTTAAAATGGAGCGAGTCGTCATCGTCATCGGAAGAAATGTTGAAAGCGAGGATTGGCGGATTGGCTGCGGCATAACTATTCGTTTCCGGAGACGTCGGCGTCGGCGATGGCGGTGGTGCGTTGTACATGTCCATTCTCGCATAAATATCATTCGCGGTTAACGTATTCCGACCATCCTCCCAAACAGCGATAATCCGGCGATTTGCCAGGGCAACGCGCGGGTAATGTTGAATGCTCGGGTTGGTGTTGGAATTCATCTGGTAACTGGCTCCCGCCGGGCTGCCATCGCGATCAAAACGCCGACAATAAATATCCCGTACCTCATTATCGGTGCCATAGGTATCGTACGTCGTATACCAGACAACGGCAAAATTGCCTTGATAATCCACTTCGACCGAGGGTGACCACTGATCAAAACTTTCAGTGTTATCATTCACCTTAAAATTGGCGCCGATCAAATCGCCGCTGCTGCTGTATCGTTGGCAGAAAATATCCCGGCTCCCATTGCGATTATCAAACCAGACAACCACAAATGAGCCATCGTCGTAAACCGCGATATCAGGATTATAATTGCCAACTCCCGCAGCATCGTCATTCACGATGAAATTGTCGCCGTCGGGAGTGCCATCATGTTTGAATTTTTGGCAATAAATATCATCATCACCATTGCGGCTGTCTTCCCAGGCAATGGCGCAATTCCCATTGCCATCAAATCCAATAGCCGGATCCTCCTGAGCGGTGGTTCCAGCATCCGCATTGACTTTAAAGTTAGCACCTTGAGCCGTGCCATTGTTGTTAAATCGCTGGCAGTAAATGTCCCAATCCCCATTTCGCCGGTCTTCCCAGGCAACCCAAAAATTACCATTTTCGTCTATACACACCGCCGGATCAACTCTTGTAAAACTTGAGATCGCCTCCTCGCTGATCCTGAAATTGACTCCAAGGGCAGCACCAAAACTATTGTAGCGCTGACCGTAAATTTCATGATACTCGCTCCGAACATCGTACCATACAACGACAAAATCACCGCTTTGATTGGCATCGATATCAGGTAGGTAATGCACCAAACCAGCATCACTCACCATAAAATTGGGTCCCAGCGCTGCGCCGCTGTTATCGTAACGCTGACAGTAAATATCCGGAACATTGACGTTTTTTCGAAAATCTTCCCAGGCGATTACGAAATTACCTTGTCCATCCACCCCGACGGTCGGAAATCGCTGGTTTACGGTTCCATTATCATTATTCAATCGAAAATTGGCGCCCTCTAACGTGCCGTCGTTTTGGTAACGCTGACAATAAATATCGTGATAGCCCTCGCGTTGATCGTTCCATACAAACAGAAAATTGCCATTACTGTCCATTGCACTCACCGGAGAAGTATAGTAATAGCTTAAATTAGGAACAAACTCATTCACCTTTAAATTTGATCCGATGGGCTGGGCTGCGCTGTCAAAACGCTGGTAGTAAAGATCTACCCAACTGTTACTATCACTAAAATTAGTATCGTTCCGTTGATCTTCCCAAATAACCACGAAACTGCCGTTGCCCCTAACACTCAGCGAAGGCCGATAATAGCGACTGCTGCCTGCCGGTGCATCATGGACATCAAACTGATCTCCCAGCGCCGTACCGCTGCTGTTATAGCGCCGACCGTACAAGCCGTCATTTTGCTTCGCCCAGACGATCACAAAATTGCCGGAATCGTCCACATCGACGTCCGGATTGCTGCCACCCCATAGACTATTCACTTGAAAATTATCTTCAAGCGGCGTACCGCTGCTGTTGTAGCGTCGGCAATAAATCGCAGCGGTGCTGAGAGACCAGACAACGATAAAATTACCATTGCTATCAACAGCGATGGCAGGATCATTCGATCTTTCAGCCGAAATATCGCTAATCATAAAATTGCCACCCAACGGGATTCCGCTGCTGGAGTAACGCTGGCAGTAAATATCATTTTTGAAACTACCCAGACGATGATCATCGTTCCAGACGATTACAAAATTGCCCAAATTATCCATGCCAATCGCAGGAGCAGAATGCGAGCAAGTCACTCCGTCGGTATTGACTTTTTCATTAGTACCGAGTGGTTCACCATTATTTGTAAAACGTTGGAAATAGATGTCGGGATTATTTGGAGTTGAACGCTGGTCAGACCAGACCACCGTAAAATTGCCGTTGGGATCGATTGCGACATCGGGAAGGATAGTAGAATAACTGAAATACTCAACAACACGAAATTTGTCGCCCAATGGTGTGCCGTTGCCTGCATAACGTTGGCAGAATATCTTTGAGAAACCATTGAAATCACGATCTTCCCAGACAACGACTAAATTGCCGGCATCGTTCATTGCGACCGCCGGTTCCTCTTTATCACTTCGTCCCAAATTTTCATTCACCCGAAAATCATCCGGCATTCCAGCTTGTTGTTGAAAAACCGGTAGGCGAGTGAAGTTTCCGTCATGCTGGATTTGGTGAAAGAGCGCCAAGTTATCATCGTCATCTTTGTCAGCCCAACCGCCATGATTTTTTTCAATCAGGCGCAATAGAATAGCTTTTAGCCGATCTTCCCCAGGTCCTTCGTGCAATACATCTACGAGCTCGGTCACATCCGACGACGAATAAACGGGGCAACCCAAATTACTTACTGTTTCGGCTACTTGTCTTTCTGTAACCTGACCTCGTTGTTGTAATTTCTGAAAATATGACAAGAATGCTTCAACCCGAGGATCAAAACAAAGCACCTGTGCCGCTAATAAGCTGTAAAACAAGGTGATTCCTGCCATAAAATAGTATATACGTTTCATTGATTGCCTCCGTCATTTTTATTCAGATATTAGAACTGCAAATTAACCCTCCATTACTAACAACGTATAGGCGACTAAAAATAATCCTGTTGGTGTAAAATTGATTGCTTCAATTTCCAAAATGCATAATTAATTTTACTCAAGTTTCGTAGTTGTTAACCTATTAAAAAACAATAAAACAAAATTTTGATGATTATCCTTAATATGAATAAAATTAAAGTATAAGAACACTTTCCATTTTGAGCATAAAATAAGGTTTATTCAAATGAGGGTATCTTTAAAAGCTTCTTGAAACGCAGAGACCGCTGAGTTCGCAGAGGAAAAACAAAAATAAAGATCGTTTCTCTGCGGTTCTCAGCGTCCTCGGGGCCTCTGCGTTAAATTTAGGAGGTGGGATAAAATAAATTACTCAGTAAAATTTCCTAAGCTGCGATTTATCAAAATTATTTTTAAGCAAAATGCCCAAGTTATTTAATCCCACCTCCTAAACGAGGCACTCTCATAGCCTGACGCTCTTTGAATCATTCATTCAAATTCATGCTTAAAACTGAATTCAATTTGCGTATTCGGCTAATTATTTGTATTTTTGTTAGATACAAAATAAGAATTAGCTCTTTATGAATAATTCAAGATATAGAGCCTGGATGAATCCCTCAGCAAGCACCTTCTTCCGGCGCCAGAATTATTTTTTACATATCCTCGATATAGTCCTTGCGAAATCAGAATGAATATATTATATTTAAGTCTTTAATTTCAGAATAAGGTTTAGCGAGCGAAGCCTGGTCATTAAAAAACGAGCACACAATTTTCTCACTATTGTTCAACATTCTATGTCGGAAAAGCCTGTAATCCGACGGGGACGTAATGAAATAAAAATAAATCGCAACAGGCAATCATGAATTAAATCCGGAGGTACAAAATGAGTAAGCTAGCTACAAGCGGACAGGATGGCAAAGAATATTTTTATCTCTTTGAGAACACGACCCCTGTAGCACTGGGACAGGAAGTAAATACCTTTTTTCAAAAATTGGGCTATAAGCTGGAGGAAGGTACTAATCAATTCGGTATTTACGGAACCGGTAGTCCGGTTTTGAGAGTGCTTTTCGGTGCTTTTGCGAAACGATATAAATTCAACGTCGCAATTCGGGAAAATGCCAAGCAGGTAAAACTTACAATTAACGAGGCTATGAGCGGCTATTCGGGTGGTCTGATTGGGAAAAGCAAAATGAAAAAGGAATTTCAGAAAATCACCGAAGCGATAAAAACAAATCTGGCTTAATATTGCAATCTTTCCGCCGGGCGGCGCGTCGCTTGATTGCCGCTGTTGACGATTTGTCGCCCGGTGCGTGTGCGCTTTTGATGTATCACTTCTGTGCGCCTCCACAAACCGAACGTAAATAAATTCATTCGTCAAAAAATAGCTATCGTGCCCTGGCGAAAAGCCAAAGATTTTTTCTCCTGAGTAGCGTCGAAGGGTGATTACTCTTGTTTTTACGCGATGTTTCGACTTTGTCAAGCATGAAGATGATGGTTTTCATTCGGGCATTACAGAGCAAATTTTATTCACGCACCTGGCACGCTTTATCATGGGTTTCCGCAAATGGGACGGACAACTGTCGCACGGAGCCGGATACATGTCACAACGGATCCCATACGTATCGGCTGCCCTGGTGGTGCATGGGCAAGGACAAGATCGCCCGGGAGATACGCGCATGCCTTATTCATTTTAAAATACTTCATTTGCAATATGCCAGATGACTTTGAATCGATTATCGTTGATCCGTAATTAGGGAATCGAAATGAAACAGGCAATCATCTTGTTGAGCCTTTTTTGCGCTATATTTGCTGCAAATGCGCAACCGCCTGAACCATCCGGTCGCCGGCTTCGTGAAATCGTCGAAACGTTATATTCAGACGGAAGTATTATCATTGGAGCCACAGCCGGATATTCTGATTTTGGAACAAATACGATCGTCCTTTTAGACCGGGAATTCTGTTATGTGACGTCTGATAATGATTTCAAGCAGATGACAATCCATCCGGATAATTCATACTGGAATACAGTCGAACCTTATGCCTGGCTTCAGCATATCATTGAAAATAATCAAATACTTCGAATGCACTCTCCCATCGGACCTCAATGCTCTGCCTGGGCAAAATGGGACAGCACCACCGCAACCGAACTCGATAGCAACATGACACAATTTTTGCGCGAATTATGCCGGCATTCGAACGGACAGCTTGGTGTAGAATATATGGATGTTGTCAATGAAACCATAGTCAACGGAGAATGGCATACGGATAAATCGGGCTTCGCCTGGGAATGTCCCTGGTATAAAATCGGCGTGGATTCGACTGATAAAAATCTGACGCCCATTTATATCACAAAGGCATTTGAATTAGTCCAGAGATACGGACCGGATATAAAATTTATCTATAACCATCACGAGCCGCCGGTTGTGTACGCCTCCTGGAACTTGCTGAAAGAAACCATCTATTATCTGAGAAATCAGGGATTGAGAGTTGACGGAATCGGCTGGCAGGCACATATTGATAATGGCACTGCATCGCCGGAAAATCTGCTGGCTCTCGATAGCCTGATCACCTGGACCCACAACAATCATCTGGAATTCCATATCACCGAGGCAAGTGTATGGCTGAAAAACGGATACTATAGCGAAATCCTGATCGAGCAAGCTGCAACTTACAGGGCGATTGTTGATTTATTACTGGAAAAGCGCTTCAATGGCAAGGTCGGTTGGAATACCTGGAATATCGATGATGCAACATGCTGGCACAAAGAATGGTTCCCGGGATTATTCGATGCGGATTATTTTCCGAAACCGGCATACTGTGCGATTCAAACCGCATTGGAAAATGATATGACCGGAATCGCACATACTCAGGAGAATGAGCTTATCCGGTTCGCCGGCTATCCCAATCCTTTCAATAGCGCAATCCGCCTGTTCTATTCTGTTCTGCGTACATCCCATATCAAAATCGAAATATTCAACATTTTAGGAAAAATTGAAGCTACTATCCTGGATGAATTTCAGGCATCCGGGAATTACACAATTGACTGGTGCGCTCCGAAAAATTTAATATCGACTATTTTCTTCGCCAGAATTACAATAAATGCAAAATCGACTTCGATCAAACTAATCGCTGTTAAATAGAGCCTGTCGGGTTTGGTCATCCTACATTTTTACCGAACAACGGAAAGATTTTCTCCCTTTCTTTTGTTTTAAGGGAAGGGAACTGGGAGGCATTGACGTCAGGCAAAGACGATATTTGATTATTATTCTAACAGATGCAAGCCCTCTAATGCTTAAGATAAGAGGGGAGATTTCGAGAGTTGGTGAGTGGGGCATTTTTTTATTATGAAATTTTTTTTTTTACAAAGAAACAATCAATATGTATAGAACTGATTTACGAATAGCGATTAACGATTTTTGATTTACGAAGTTCACAGACCAGCCTTGTGTTGAGGAATATAATTCATGAATTTCAAATACTTATAAAATCGCTAATCCGTGTTCTGAGATCAATACAATATTATGTTTCTGAATAATCAGAGCTAACGTTCTTTTCTTGACGGCTATGCCCTCTCCCAATCGGTCCTCATCTCGAGAAAGGCTCTCTCCTGACAAATTCAAATCAACTAAGCAATCAACGATAGCTCTTGCGCAATCCCAACGTAATCCGCCGACCGAAATCGGGATACCCCACCACCGTTGAATAGGCATCGTCGGTGAGATTTGCCAGCTCAAGATACAAGCGGGTGCTGTGCGTTTTGCCGAAAGACCAACCTGCGGAAAAATCCATCTCCACGAAATCCCCCAACGATACTGGCTGATTCGCATCGGCAGCAAAGCGTGTGCTTTCAAATGCTGCGATATATTTGGCTAACAGCGTGACATCCAGGGCGCCGCGCTTGAAGAAAACACCGCCGCTTCCAATGACTTCCGGCAATTCGGTATCGTGCACGTATTCGCCATCCATTTTGGCTTTCGACGAAATCGCGGTGACGTTGAAAAAAGCCTCCATCGCGTTGAACAAGCGCGTTGAGCGGTAATCGAATTCGATTCCCAATTGACGCTGATCCTGGTTTGCATATAATTCCAGAACCCGCCCATCCACCGCCTTCATAGTTTGTCCGGTCAAAATAATGGCGTCCTGCTGCAGGGTGAAAAATCCGACCGCGGAAATCTGCCCGATGTCATCGCGGGTGAAGCGCAGCCCGAAATCGCCTTTGATGCGCTTTTCATTCAATGGTTCTTTCAAGTCGATATCCAGCGTACCGCGCCGGGGCTGAATCTCACCGGCTGCCATATTGGCGTTTAACGTGAGCGTGCTGTGCAAGGCAACGGCAGCACCGAGACTGCCCTGGAACATAGATGGTTCCCAGGTATCGGTGATCGGTGTGACATTCCTGAAAAAGCCGGCAGTGCCATCGATATTGAAAGCACCGTATTCATCGATATAAGTCTTGATCCAGCGCAATCCGGCATCCACGCTAACCGCGCCGAAACGATGTTCATCCACGATAACAGCGGAATAGGTGGAAAGATCACAGCTTTTGCCCACATAAAATCGCTTTCCGTTCGGGGCGATCCAGCGATTGTACAACCCGCCGAACCTGAGCACATTGTCTTCAGATAGGGCGACCGATTGAATCAAATTCATCCCGAATTCATAATCGCTTTCCGACACGCGGCTGAGCTCATGTGTTTGTGGGTCTTCATCAAAATAGATCGGCTCGCGCGCCGCATAATATGTCAAAAATTCGGTACTGAGTTTATCAGTCGCCTGGTAAAACGCATTCACATTCGCCAGCGTTGCGCGATAGGGATCATATCCGGCAAGTTCGGTCAAAAACCTCGCTTGCGCGGGCGGTTCTGCCAGAGCCAGCTCTCGCTTTCCATTCAAATGAAAGATATGCGCTTTCACTTTCAATTTCGTCAATGGCTGCCATTTGATGCTGCCATAAAAATCTGCCATATTTTCTGCAGCATGTTTATTTTCCGGGCCATCGGTGTGCCGGAATCCGATTCCTGTCGCGTAAGCGAGATTCCCGATTTTGGCGCCGTGGGACAGGTGGGCGCGAACTGTGCCGAACGAGCCATATTCAATTTCCTGTGAGGTTTCGGCGCGCTCGTACTCACGTGTGACGATGTTGATAACACCCGCCATGCCCGAGAGACCCGTCAGCAATGCGGCACTGGAGCGGATAATTTCTATTCTTTCAATCTCTTCGGATGAAAAAAAATAGGGCATTTCATGGAATTCGCGTTGCCAGGCGCCGTTGATTGCATATTCCGGATACGGATACTGCTGCCCGCGCACCGAGTAGAATTGCTTGACTTTTCGACCTCGCGTTTCAATGAACGCGCCCGGCACGAATTTCATGGCTTCAACCAGGGTTTTTGCACCCTGCCGCTCGATTTCGCGCTGACTGACCTTGCTAATCGAAAGATCGAGCCCGGGTGATTCCGTGCGGGGGGCAGCCACCACATTACGAATTCTGCTATCAGTGACCGACACCGAGTCCAGCAGCAGCACCGTGGGCTGTAGCGGAAAATTGACCACCAGAACCGAATCCTCGATCACCTTCACCCGTTTCCGGGAAGATTTATAACCCATCACCGTAACTTTGATGGCGAGTTGTTGTTGCGGAAGATGCAACAATTCGAAATGACCGTTGGCATCACTGGTCGTTCCCATTGATTTCGCTGAAAGAACGCTGATGTTCGCTTGCGAAAGCGGCTGGAGTGTCTCTGCATCATATACCGTCCCGCGGATACCCTGTCTTTCAGCGGAGTTTCCGGATTGCGCCATTAAAATGACAAGAGGCAGGATTATCAAAACTGCTAGCTTGGCGTTTTTCACTTTGTTTTTCCTTTCGATTATTTCGTGAAGTTATCGAAAATAACAGGTCAACCCTCCGAGTCCCTTCGTGTTGAATCGTAAGTAAATTCACAGTTTAGCTCCTGCTTTGTCGATCTGTGGTGAATTCGATACGCTAATTCGGAATGAAGCCAGTTCAAATTTTCAAAAAAAATCAATGCGGGCGAAAGAGCACTTTTAAAAGCTCCGTCTCGGTTACACCCGCCCGCTCAAGCACTTTCAAATGCGGATAAAATTCGCCGACCTCTTTTAGATCGTGCGAATCACTGCCGAGAGCAATTTTGACTCCCCTGGAAATGCATTCCTCGATGAATCGCGGATCCGGCTCATTCGTATGAAAATTTATCTCAGCCGCAATGCCGCTTCGGGCAAGCATTTCCGCGACGGTTCCGTAAAGATGGATCGGCGCCGCCAGTGCCATGCGGCGAAAGAAACGGAACGGGTGCGCCAACACCTGAATCGGATGTTCCAATAATCGTTCGGTTTCTTTCAAAAAAAGCACCTCCGCCCGCTGCTGCGATGTTTTGCCTTTTGCGCAGCCTGGAATGTTATGGATGGCGCCTAATAAAATATCCCATCCGTCGCGATCAGCGTCAGCAAGCAGCAAACTGCCATCCTCGCACAGGTCGACTTCGAATCCCAGCCCGACGTAATCGCTTTTAAATTGGCGGATGAAGCGCTTGAATTGGGACATCCGTCCCTGGTTGAGCGTCATGCCGGCTTTTGCCATGTTCTGATCGGTTTGCCAGCGATAGCTCCAGGCGTCCTCCTGATTGAAATAAAGCTGGAACGTGTGTTCAACAATATACATTTTGCCGATACCCATTGATTCAGCGATCCGGATATCCTTTTCAGCGGTGACGGTCGTTCCGCAATAGGCATATTCGGTATGACAATGCACATCGGTCAAACCGGGCACATCCATTTGCAGCTTATGCTCGTGAATGCGAATATCGTTTCCATCGACTTGCACGTGGCTGAATATGAATGGTGCTTCGCATGCGGCGGGTGCGGCGTAAAACATCGTATTGCCAACGCGATGCGGCGGTTGTCCACGATGATAATGACCACTGAGCGACAAAATAACGATCGATTCATTGTAAATCGTACGCACCTGATCTGCGTTTGCAAGCATGTAAGGGTAATCACTCTCTATGTGCGGATGTATCGGATTGTGCTGCAAGGCGATTAACGGCAAATCGGGTCGCGCAGCATGAATTTTTTTCAATTGTGCGAGTTCAGTGTGCTGTCTGGCAGCGGTATCATCGGGCGCATACGAATCGTGAAATAAAACCAAGCCATAGCCATTGATCTCGTGTAATCCGGGATGACAGCCAAAAATTCGGGCGAATCGTTCTGCGTCGCCATCGTGATTGCCGGGAAGCGCCAGGATTGGCAGACCGGAATCTTGCGCAGTATGCGCCACGCCAGCGAGATCTATCTCCGCGCCGTCGGCATCGCCATTATCGACGACATCTCCCAAAATGACCATCAAATCGAGGCGGATATTTTGATATGCCAATCTTTGGAGCGCTTTTTGAATGAGCAGCGGTCCGAGAAAGCTATTCCGTTTTCCGATTGAACCGGTGTGTGATGCTTTATCAATATAGTGCAGGTCAGAAAGAACAAGAATATCCAGTTTCCTGTGTGTCATCCCGTAACCTCAGAATCGTGAAAGAATTATGTTGATTTTGCCTTAAGGTTTGTATTTCCGAATGCAAAGGTATTTCGAGGATTATCATAAAATAGCCGTTTCGCGCAAATGATGGCTTCATCAAAATTGCAGACTCCGGCATTGATCCGCTCCCCAAGCACGACCGCGATATTTTCCCGCGCTAATTCGAGATGCGAGCAAATTCCGAAAAACAGGAAAACATCGCCCCCAAAAGCGAATATCTTATTATGCGGCAAAACATCCAGCCATTCGCTCATCCAGATTTGAGTTTGCCGACGCGACAGCAGATGCAGCCAGGCAAGATCAAGATACACATTTGGAAAGCTTTTGGCGAGTCCGGTAAGTTCCGCTATATGCGGGTAACTGCCATGAAAAATAACAAATTTTGTGCGCGGAAACCGGATAATGCTGGGAATGAGCGCCGCCGGTCTGCCATCCCAGGGCTGCGGAAATTCGAGACCGCTGTGAATTTGAACGGGCAAATCGTGTTCGGCTGCAAATTCAAACGCTTTCCAATACGCGGCATCCTGAAACGCTTTCAGCCGAAGCCGGGTTTCCTCATCCAGCCATTCGCCGCCAGCTTTTTCGCGCAAAAATTGATACGAGGTTTCGATCTCATTTTGACAATGGGCGCAGAAATTGAGTGGTCTTTGGCGGGCAAGCATTCCGATTTTCAAGGCGACCGCGCCATTTGAGATTGCCTGGGTGAGCTTTTGCTCTAGCAACGCCCGGAAACTCTCAAAATCGGGCGGCAATGCCTGTCCCATGCCTGATTCGGCTTGCGCGCCGGAGTAAACATCGAGGTAATTTCCGAGATAACAGACGTTGGCAAAATGCCGGGGCTCGAAGCAGGCGGTTTCATCGGTGACACGCAGCATCACTTCGATACCAAATTGTTGGTGCAGAATTTTATCATAAACGCCGGCGAATTGGTAATCCTGTATGCGCTCGCTGATTTCGTGCACCGAAGTGTCATTCAAATCATCGATGTCGAAAAATAGTTTGAGCAATCGGCGATATGCGCGCCCGTACACGCCTGTGCGCACAAAATCCCAGTACGGTTCGATGCCCTTCCATTTCGCCGCGACAGATGCGCCTTCCCGGACCGCAGATTGTCCGGTGTGCCAGAAATTGCACGGAAAGCCAGCGAGCCCCAGGTCCAGCCCGACATAGCTCATTAAGTGAGTGAAATCATACTTGTTTTTTAAGAATATAGATTCATACACCATGTGTTCGTGGGTATCGATGACGGGAATGGTTTTTATTTGCTCGAGCAGTTTTTCAGTGAGCATCGATTGACCTGTGTGAAGCATGTCTCCCTCGAAAAAGACAAAACATTAATGAAAATGTCACTTTTTGCTAAAGATTTAAAAATATAGACCGAATTGAAAATTAGAACTTCAAACTGCATTACAACTTTTTTACGATTGTGCAGCATTTCAAATGATTTCCAGCGACTGACTTTTTAATACGTTTCATGCTTATTTCCAGCACCAGCAATAATTTTGCATCGCCGTACCCTCTTGCTGTTGCATCATTTTTTAATATTCAAATTTGTTTTGAACTTCGGGCGTCATATTTCACAGTAGTCCGATCAGGGCGCATGTTTTAAGCCAAATCAGACTCAAAATCCAAAACACCGGTTGTAATTATCGTTTGGCAAATTTTCGTCGGACTCACTCACACATTATATTAAAGAGAGGTATCTCATGTCAAAATGCCCACACCTGTCGATCTGTCCCACATTTCAGAGATTTCGTATTCAAAATATTAAAAGCCCCTGGATCAAAATGTATTGCATGGGACATTCCGAATTATGCAAACGCAAGCAAATGCTCGAAATCGGCAAGGAGCCGCCGGTTACGCTGATGCCCAACGGCAATTCCTCGGGCGCGCTGATGCGATAATTGTCTTTCAATTGAATCGGACCAGGCTGTAAATGTCTATTGACGCTCCGATGGCAGCTTTTTTGAATCTGAATTGCGCAATTCGAAATCACGGGGACGATCATCACTCAGATCAACGATGGTATAGGACAATCTATCGACGCCCTCCTGCTCGAATAGCTTGAGCAGTTTCAAATTGATATTTTCGCGAACCCGTTCATGCTCTTTCCAGACGATGGTTTTAGTGAAATAATACAGACGGATGATGCGCGAATTGCCTTCAAATTCACGAAAATTGACCATGTGAAATTCCTGGTGCACGCCCTCATCCGAAGCCAGAAGGTCCCGAATCCCTTTGAGAAGCAATTCCAGGGTATCCGCCGGAACGCCATCAACTTTGAAGTTCAATTTTACACGGCGCTTATACATGCGTGACCAATTTTTCACAATTCCATTGGCTATCATGGCATTGGGAACGATGGAGGTTGTTTTATCGAAATTGCGAAAGGTTGTGCTGCGAAGTCCGATTTTTTCCACATCGGCGTCAATGATTTTTCCGTCGTTCAGCATGATCCAATCGCCTTCGCGGAACAGGTTATCAACGTAAATTATGCCGCACCCGAACCAATTGGCAATAATATCCTTGAATACCAGCCCCAGCGTAAGCCCCATCCCACCGAGTAAACCAAAAAATGCCGCGGCAGACATCCCCAGAAAAATTTCGGCAGACTTGAAGATCACCAACAATACCGCTCCGATTTTGATAACTTTCTTGATGTATGGTGCGAGGATATCATCCAACTCGGTGCGTGTGCGCCGGGAAAGCTTTTCCAGGTAGTCTGTGAAAACATCTGCGCTGCGGTAGATGAGCCAGCATATCACAATAACAAATCCAAATTGCAGCAATGGCTGGAACATGGCGTCGATACTCGACGGAATATGCGCAACAAGAACCATCCGTACCAACACAAATCCGAGGATCAGGAATAAAAAACTCAACGGCGGATTCAGCACATCGATTAACACATCATCCAATCTGGATTCAGTGCGCGAAGCAAGTTTCTTGAAATACTTCAGCGCCCACACTGAAAATAGCTTCCGCATGAGCAGTGTAATGATCAAAATAATGACCGCGGTCGCTAATGTTGTTCCGGGTATTGCCCAGACAACGAGATGGGTATTTAGGAAATCCAATACGTCACGCATAGCATATTCCCGTGTTTTTAGTTAACGGTAATTTGGCTTGAGGCAATGCACTTCGTGCAACCTGTTGCGAACGTTTACGGATAAATGAACGGCTGCGCAAACTTCAAGAGACTTGAACGCCTTCCCCTGCAAAGGGTTTCCTCAAATTGAAACGAACTTTCATCACCCGCAGGCATCGGCATTTTGCTGGCGCTGCAATTACTACATTTTAAAACCGCGGGCAGCAATCTCAAAACTAATTTTCCGGCGGAGTAATCCCTCAGTGACTGCTTCCCAAACTCCAGTTGCATTATAAGCCATGAAATGAACCAATTATTGAGCAATTATGATTTTCTATTTGATTTTTATGAAATTTTAGATTATATTATTCGTTCTGATTTTGGGGCAATCGATACGCTCATAAAACCAATTGCAAACAAACTATTTTCAAGAATTCTGCATTCATTTTGAATCAAAGGAGGAGGATTTATGCTCAAACAGACATTTGTATTGCTCATGGCATTGGTATTCGTATTTTCGTGCGGAGACAACGGACAAGAAAAAGCCCAAACGCAAGAGATAGCCGAATTGACTGTTTCGGAACTCCTTGCGCAACCAGCGGATTATGTCGATAAGCCCATACGAATTGAAGGCATGGTGGTTCATGTCTGTCGTCACGGCGGTAAAAAAATGTTCATCACCAGCGGAAAATCCGGCGAGCGGATAAAAATCACGACGGGACCTGACATTTCAGCGTTCGAGCTGGCGCTGGAGGGCAAAGATGTGATTGTCGAAGGCGTCTTCAAAGAGCAGCGGATCGATGGCGCTTATCTGGACCAGAAAGAAGCGGATCTATCCGCCAGCACAAAAATTGAAGCCGGACACGAAGGACACGATCACGAAGCTGATACCACTGATACATCCGAAAAAGAACTTGCCAAAAAGCAGATCGATGACCTGCGTAAACAACTGGAGCAATGCGAATTCGATCATCTTTCCTTTTATTCTGTCGAATGTACCAAATTCACCGAAAAGGAAGCAAATCTCTAAGTCGGGAACCGGAGGATGTGTTGGACTTTAACTGGCGAAAGTGGAACCGTATTTTTCACCGTGATCTGGGATACCTGTTTTTCGGTATGACGGTCATTTATGCAATCTCGGGAATTGCATTGAACCATCAAAAGGATTGGAATCCGAATTATGTCGTAAGCTATGAACAAATCAAATGGGATTCCCCACTGCCGCAGCAGGATATCCAGCTCGAATCCGTGTTGGGATTGCTCGAAAAATATGGTGAAAAAGACAATTATAAAAAATACTATTTCCCCGATAGTGAGCGCTTGAAAATATTCATCAAAAGCGGAAGTGTGGAGATCAATCTGAATACGGGAGAGGGATTCATTGAAAAGCTGAAGCGACGCCCGCTGCTGTTTGAGATGAATTTTTTGCATTACAATCCCGGCAAGCTTTGGATGTATTTTTCCGATATTTTTGCTATCGGATTGATCATTGTCTCCGTCACCGGATTGCTGATCCTGAAAGGGAAGCATGGCATTACGCGCCGCGGCGGCTGGCTCACGACGATTGGCATTTTGCTGCCAATTATTTTTCTGCTGGCTTATTTGTAAATCCCCTTTGCCCACCAAAAGCGTGAGACTGGCGGAAGAGAGGTTGCATTATTATTTACAGGTTTCTCTCAGGCGAAGACGCTATCTTTTAAGATGCTCGCGGACCAGAATCCAACATGCAGCCTCTACCGCTTTTGTTTCGATCTCTGTCGCAGATTTGCCGATAATTTAAATCTGATCACTTTATAATTTTATATTGCTTTTCATGTATTAAATCCCTATTATTACGGTGATAAACTTACCTAAGAGATAATATTCCTGCAGCAAAGTCAAAATCTGCAAAATAGGCAGGATGCCCGGATAAGACGATATTTCTGATTTCAGGGTAAACATAAAATATTCCTTATAGAATAATCCATTTCCAATGACCGAAATTGTTTTAATAGCCTTCAAAAAGCTAGCATCTGTCTGGCGCGGCGTGCAGCGTTTGCTCACCATGGAACGTATCCTGGTATTCAGTTTCACAGGCTTTATTTTGCTTGGTGCGTTTACACTCATGCTGCCGCAAGCGACAAACGGATCATCCCTGGGATTCATCGATGCGCTGTTTACGTCAACATCAGCAACTTGCGTAACCGGATTGGTTGTGGTCGATACCGGCACAAAATTCACCTTTTTTGGACAAGTGCTAATTTTGATAATGATTCAACTGGGCGGTTTGGGAATCATTACATTTTCTACGGCTTTTCTGCTGGTGCTCGAAGGACGGTTGTCACTCGGCAGCCGCGACTTGCTTTTCGAAACATTGAGCCAGGGTCCGGTGCCGAATATTAAGAAATTGCTTAAAGCGGTTTTCATCTCCACCATAACGATCGAAGGCATCGGGAGCATCGTCCTGATGCTTCGTTTTTCAAAGGATATGCCGTTTGCTACTGCGGCATATCATGCGATATTTCATTCAGTCTCCGCATTCTGTAACGCTGGTTTTGCGCTCTATTCGGATAGCCTCATCGCGTATCAAGACGATTTATGGGTAAATTTAGTTATCTGCCTGCTTATCATATTCGGCGGATTGGGATTTATCGTCATCTATGAAATGGCATGGCTTCGACGATTTCGATGGCAACAATTGTCCTTTCATTCCAAACTTGTACTCTGGATGACAATGACTTTGATCGGCACAGGCGCTTTATTGTTTTTCATACTTGAATCCCGGAACTCAATTGAAAATCTGCCCTGGGGCGCGAAACTATTGACTTCCCTTTTCCAATCCATAACCGCTCGAACAGCCGGATTCAACACCATAAATCTGGGATTGCTCTCGAATCCATGCCTTTTTATACTTATGGTATTGATGTTTATTGGCGCGTCCCCAGCCTCCTGTGCGGGCGGTATCAAGGTGACAACCGCAGCAATTATCATCGCAGTCGTCAAAGCGCGTTTCAGCAATCAGGAAGATGTGAACCTGTTTTACCGACGAATTCCGTCGGAGTCGGTTTCCAAGGCGATTTCAATTGTATTTTTTTCCGGCTTGTGCATTATGATTTGTACCTTGCTACTTTTGATTACGGAATTGGCGGGTGTCTCGCATCAGGAAAGCCGGGGATTATTTTTGGAACTCTTGTTTGAAGTCATCTCCGCCTTCGGGACAGTCGGTTTATCAGTGGGCGTCACACCCAATCTATCACTGGTTGGGCGCATACTCATCATCACCATGATGTTTATTGGCAGATTGGGTCCTTTGACCATCGCGATGACCGTCGGACGCAAGGGCAAGATGTATTATAGATATGCACAAGAGAAAGTGCTGATTGGATAATGTTTGAGGAGTAGCGTATATGCGCAATAATATTGCAATCATCGGCTTAAGTAGTTTTGGCTTTTATTTATGCAAATACCTGTCCCAATCCGGTGTACAGGTAATGGCAATCGATACCAATGAAGATCGGATCGAGCAAGTCAAAACATTCGTCAAAAAAGCCATTGTAGCTAATGCAACAGAAAAAACGACGTTGCAGAATATCCACATAGAAGATTTCGACGCTGTGGTGATTTCCGTCGGAGAAAAAATCGATCAAAGCGTTCTGATAACACTGCATTTGCGCGAATTGGGAGTCAAGGAAATTTATGCCAAGGCAACGACCACAGAGCATGCGAAGGTTCTGACCCTGCTTGGCGTGTCGGATATCATTTTCCCTGAACGGGATATTGCCCGGCGATTCGCGCATACGCTGCGGCGACAGGGTTTATTCGATTATTTCTCCATCGGCGATGAATACAGCGTCATCGAACTCGCACCCCCGCAATCCTGGATCGGAAAAACGCTTTCCGAGATAAAGATTCGCCAGAAATACAATGTTCAGGTTATCGTTATCAAAGAAATCGTGCCCGATAATATTATCATGATCCCCAGCGGTCGGCACGTGTTGAAAGACAGCGATATTTTAGTTATTCTGGGGAAAGAAAAAGATATTGAAAAAATCGAGACGATCTAGCGTCCGCCGGATGGTGGCATTACCCCATATCTCAATCCGGAAATCACTTTTTAAAGAGGCATCCGGACACCGATTGAAGTGCTGTCGAAATCCTCGCTGCGTCATACATCGCCGCCCAACCGTCGCCTGCCAGAAATAACTAAAATTTTGTATCACACAATAGACAACTGTATCGAATAGATACAAGGCTGTTTTAAAATGAAATCACATTCGGTCACCCAACCCATTTTTCCCCCGTTCCGCAACAATCGAATATACACGAAAAACCTTATCTCGAGTCAGTCGGTTTTTGTCATTTCCGCATGCTTCAAGCGGGGTGCCGCCCAAGGGCATCCATTGTTCGGATAGTCCAATGGATGCCCGACAGGCTTGTCCCCGAATGCTTTTATCGGGGAAGCATTCGGGCATGACAGAGCCGAATAGTGTTTTCTGATTTTGTTTTGAATTTCAAAAACCACTACTTTTCGGACGGACTCTAGTTAACACTGAATCAAGGCAATGATTATTTAATCGATACATTGGTACAATAATTGTCTATCGGCGTATCTACTTTTTGCTTTCAGCATCGAATTTGAAACTGTTTCAAACCGGTGATAAATGCTGTCTTGACGTAATTTATGTATTCGTAAGCAATCAAATGAGACTTATCGAGAGAGAGTTTGAATTATGTATCCAGCTTCTGTCTTCCATCTGGCTGCGGAAGCCTATACTCATCAACAGGGCGCCGGGAACGCACGATCCGACGTTACTTGAAGAATTACTCAGCTTTGTGCCGGAATATCGGCAATTGATTTTTTGCGGGGATGTGCCACGAAATATGTCCTATCACCGGCTGAATTTGAAGGTTTTCGGGAACGAAAGCATCATTTCGATTTCAGAAACATTGCGGAATTTATTTTATGAGGAGAAGAGCGGCAGGAACTACCCCCTCCTAATTGTCTATTTTAACGCCGATTATGATACGCTCGAAACGATTTCCCGAACAATTGATCGAGGATGGATTGCCATCACTTCGCTTTCCCAAGAAGACGTCAAGCGTTGTTGCACTGCACAATCATTCGATGACATCGTTTCTGAGGCGTTTTCGGTTCATTTTTTAATACAAAAAGACTCCCATGTCGCGTATGAACAACGGCTTCTCGAAAAAATACGACATCGAAGTCGTCCGGCAATGAAGTTTTTATTGCAAAAGAAATTTTCAGAAGCGCGCTATGCGTGTGAAGCCATGGTCGATGAAATTGAAGTTGGTCACCGGATTTTTCATCAGGAAATGCTCGAGCTTTTCGAGATGGATGCTCTCATTTTTGAAAAAAGCCTGCAAATTTTAGCGGCGGAACGCTACCTGGATATCAAACGGTATATTGACTTTCCACCCGAAAACCTGGGATCGGCTTTGCGGCAGATTTCGAAATTGAATGGTGTTGTCTGGACATGCTTATTTGAAAATTCTCATTTGATCGGCTTTGAGAAAAACAGGAAAAGCGACAATTTGCCGATTAATTCGCTCATAAAATTTTATAAGTATATCGAAAGCTTCGCTGAGAAAAGCGCCGGAGGACGAATTCAACGACTGATTGTCAAACTCCTGGATGGCTATCAACTTATCATTTTGAATTTGCTATTCACGCATGCGGCGCATCCTCAAGTGGTTTTCATTTTGGCTGAACCTGATAATTACTCGATTATCCTGATCAAAGACAGTGAAAACATTTTAGAACGTAATGCCACCTGACTGAATGGTTTCCGGGATGAATGCACATAAAATTGATGCGATTTTGGATGATCTCAATGAAGTTAGCGGGATTGACGGGATTATTTTGGCAAATGAAAAGGTCGAAATAATACGACAAAAATGGAATTCCGATAGCGCTGCACTGGAACAATTTCAATCGCTAATCAAAAATGCAGTAGAAATTATTCAGGCATTTGCCGGTGAAATTTCACACGCCAAGCTCGATAGCATGCTGCACGAAGGCACGTTTGGTAAAATATTTATCATAGCGATGCCAGAACACAATCTGATTGTCATTATTTTTGGCAATTCGACATTGAACGTGGGGATGGCTAAAGCAACGGTTGACCAATACGCCAAAAGTTCATCTTCTCAGAAGCTTTAATCCCTTTTGCCTTTTTGAATATAGAGAGCTTTAAATAATCGGAAACGCAACAACTTTTTAAAAGGAGTACCAAATGGCTAAGAAATCTTCACTTGACGCATTGATTGATCAATTTCGAACTGAAATACCAGAATTCGTTTCAACCGATATCGTAGAAATTGAATCGGGTTTATCCGTTGGCGGAGGATCAATCTTCCCGGATACGTTTGATTCATCTGTGGCATCGGCAATGTATGCAGAGGTTGTGAAAACCAATGAAAAAGCACTCGACGCATTAGGAGGCGAACCCAATGTGGGATCAGTTGATGACATACTCATTTCGACATCGAAAGCCTACATCCTGATTCTGGTTTTTCCGGATAAGCGTTATTTTCATGGATTGGCAGTCACCCGTAAAGGCAATCTTGCCTACGCGAGAATTGTAATGAAAAAATATCAACCGCTGCTCATCAAAGCACTGCCCTGATGGTTTTTGAAAAATGCTGTTATGGAAGCAGCGCGGTACAGTCAGGCAATGCGGATAGCTATCTGGCATACATGCGCGGGTACACGCCTGTCGAAACTGCGGAAAGAGAGGTTGCCCTGTGAGCGGGTGAGTGGGAGAATAAGCAGGATTCACCTGATTGGTTCAGCCCCTCCCGCTCAAGGGTAATCTTTTGGAGAACGGATGCCGTCGGGTTGCCCGATGGCTCAAAGACGAAATTCTTTTGTCGGATACGTAATTACGCCCTGCACCCTGCTCGAATTACCAGTAGATGTAGCGCAACAAGCGGTTTCTATCCGCCTGGGGCAGGTCTTCCAGCTTTGGAATGACATAGCGGTTTTCGAATGTATCTAAAAGCACTTTGCCCTGCTTGCCATATTCAAGCGCTTTATCATGTTGCCAGCGCATGTTAAATTCCACCCGGCGCTCCCCAATTTCTACATCAAAAAACAGCAATCCGAATTCCGATTTAACTTCATGAATGCGAGTAATCACTTGCTCAAAATATTGCCTGCGCAGGCTTTCCAGCACCAGTTCCTGCGCATCTTTTGGAAAATCTTCCAGTACTTTTATGACGCCGATTTCATGCTCTTTTCCTTCATCATCTGAATATTGCACAGAAATATACTGTTTCGGGAGATGAATGGGGAAGGTTAAAATGCAGTACACATTGGCGTACGCATCGATCTTGTCGATAATGCAATGCAAAGATCCCAGGCGCCCGATGAATAGCCGCGTATCCCCCGGCGTCAGAAATCGCACACCGACTTTTTGCAGGGCATCATTTGCCATCAGCTAATCCTCTATCTTGGTTAATTTCGTTTGAATCATGACCAGTTTATGATACAGCCCTTCGAGCGCCATTAAATCTTCGTGCGTTCCACGCTCGACAATCCGCCCTTCCTCGAGCACATAAATAATATCAGCATCTTTCAGCGTGGACAACCGATGCGCAATGGCGATGGTAGTGCGATTTTCGGTGAGTACGGCAAGCGCTTCCTGAATTTGTTGCTCCGATTCGGTATCCACATTGGAGGTTGCTTCGTCCAGAATTAAGATCGACGGATCACATAGAAGCGCCCGGGCGATACTGATACGCTGCTTTTCACCGCCGGATAATCCGGCACCTCTCTCGCCTAATTGCGTATCATACCCGCTGGGGTGTTTGAGGATAAACTTATGACAATTCGCTGCGCGGGCAGCATTAATAATCTGTTCGGGATTGGCATCCGGTACACCGTAGGAAATATTGGCAGCAATTGTCGCCCGGAACAAGAACGGTTCTTGCAGCACCAACCCGACATAATTTCGTAATTCCACGTTCGTCATGGTTCTGACATCATGTCCATCGATTAGCACCTGTCCCTGCTGGGGATCATAAAATCGACAGAGCAGATTAACAAGCGTAGTTTTTCCGGAACCGCTTTTGCCGACAATCCCGATCATCTGTCCCGGTTCGATCGTCAACGTCACATTTTTCAGCACTGGCTGATAAGGATCATATCCGAATGTCACATTTTTAAATTCTATCTTGCCCTTAATCGTCTCGAGTTCCAGCGGTTTTTCTGGCTGCTTCACCGTGATGTCAGTATCCATAATTTCGAAAATTCGCTGCCCCGCTGTCAGGAAGCCCGTAAGCCAGTTCGAAAACATAGTCAACGCTGAAATTGGCGCATAGAACATCCCCAGGTATCCCAGGAATGCCATGAGTGTTCCCAAAGTCATTTGATTGGCGAGAACGCTTTTACCACCCGCAAACCAGATAATGAATCCACCCAGTCCGAAAATAAATCCAAAAATCGGGAAAAATGTGGACGTACTCAGATCGACCGCGCGGTGTGAATTGCGAAGATACGAAGCTGTATCTTTGAAACGCGCCTGCTCTCTCGCCTCTTGAGCATACGCTTTCACCGTTCGAATACCGGAAAGCATCCCGTTTATCTGGGCAGCCAGTTTGGATCGGCTATCCCAAAACCGGTAGTAGCGCGGATAAATGATATGATAGAAAAACCAGGTTCCGGTCACCACAAACGGAATCGGAATCAACACGTAAAACGCCAATTGCGTATTGAGCTTGAAGAGCATGAATCCGATGCCAACGATGAGGAATATATTGACGAAAAATCCCTGCGCCACCTGTTGCACGAATCCATGAAAGTAATCGACATCATGTAACAGACGCGACATCAGGTTGCCGGCTGAGATTCTATCGTGGAAATCAACCGATAAATCGGCTAGCTTTTTATTCAATTGACGCCGCAATTCGTAGGTAATTCGGGTTCCGATACTTGCACTGGTGCGACCAATGAAAATATTTAATATCGCCCGAAATGCGCTGGCACCAACCAAAGCCAAAACCAACCACAGCAAAAGCGCATTGCGGCTGGCAAAGGTCGATGCATCGGTTACTTTTAAAACATCATCCACAAGTATCCTGGTTAAATATGGGGGGACTAAATCCAGACTGACACCGCATAGCATCATCACCAGCAAAATAATGACATACCGCAGATACGGTCGCATCATCGAAAGTGTCCGGGAGAAAAGACCGCCTTGATGTGCACATCGTGCACAAACAGCATCCCGACCAGGAAGCGCCAATCCGCAATTCTCACAAAACCACGGATTCGGCTGGCTGAAAATTTCCTGGGATGCCTTCTTAGATGCTATTATATCCTCAAGGTATAATCGCACCCGATTGAATTCTTCTCGACGCGCATTGCTGAATCGGATCAGATCAACAAACAACCGTTCGGTTCGAATTTGGAGAAAGCTGCTGCCCACTCCCTGGAAAACGCGCACTTTTTCAATATTTTCCAATTGAAATGGTCCTAGAACTCGATCAGCGGCATCGGCTGTTGGATTGACGCCTATGATCTGGCTATCGGCAATAATTAACCAATTGGGTGTTATTTCGCCGTCAAGGCTGAGATCACTTTCAATTGATATTTGTATTCGTTGGTGATCGATGCCTTTTGGTTCGATCAACCGAAAAATTTCAGGAGGCACATCTCCAAGGAGAATACCAGAATTTTGATTCATTATAATTACCTGATTTGTAATGAACAATCCTTCGCCTGGCAAAATTTTATTCCGACAAAAGTTTGTTAATATATCATTTTTTTTTCATAATGCAAGCAAAAAATGCAAAATATTTGTATTGCCTCAGATATTGGTTCTTTTCATGGTTTACAATGCCTCCTGGGTTCCAAACTGGAGTTTGGGAAGCAGTCACTGAGGGATTACAAAATATTTTCGCATCCTTCAAGCCGGATAACGACATCCACTTCTGCAAATTCATTCCAGTACAAAAAACCAGAATAAAATTTCTGTCTGAAGGGCACCTGAATGCGTGAGAAGGTAGTCGATTCGATAGAGAAATTAGCTTTATTTCCATATTTTTAATTAATTTTCGGTAAAAACAAAAAAAAGGCTTGCTTTCTACATTTCTATTTTTTATATTCCGTAACAAAACTATGCTACATTATATCCTGTAAATTTTTACAGAATTAAGGAAATTTGCTGAATACTATAATTCAGCTCGCTGCATAATTAGCACAACTAATTAACCATGAAGGAGGCTTAGAAATGGCCGAAAGAACAAGCAAAGCTGTGATGGATGAAATTGTGGCATTGACCGAACAGATGGCAAAAGAAAATGCTCCCGGAAGCAAAGCTGGTAAAGCTCGTGCAAGAAAAATCAGCCTGCAACTAACCAAACTGCAACTTGAGTATCGAAAGGTTTCTATAGATAATTAATTCGATATCGCTACCTCATAAGCGATAAGCCCAAAGTTTAGCACTCATCATTTCAATGGTGAGTGCTTTTTTTTCTGCCCCCCCCCTTTTCGACTAAAAGAATCCCTGTAAATTCAGCGGAATTCGCAAACCGGCACGTTGATCTGAATTTCGTCCGAATCCCTCGTAATCCCTCAGCGACTGGTTCCCGAACTGCCGTTTGAGAATCCAAGGGGCATTGTCAACCATGTAAAGAACCAGTATCTGAAGCATTACAATCCCTGTAATGCCTCAGTTACGGGTATTTTTCAAGGGCATTTAATTGACTATCTGGATTTAATTTATAGAACACTGATGAAACGGATCAGGCGGATTTGTACTGATTTTTATCAACTTAAATGTATCTATTTATTTCAAATCAATTCTCAAATCGTAAAGCTAATGATGGCAATACAGTGTTGTAATTTTGATTTTGTCTTTGATAAAATTCATTCGTTTTTATAGAT
>JAFGMA010000060.1 GCA_016927835.1 Candidatus Zhuqueibacterota bacterium
AGTGCTTAACCTCATGGGATTGCTTCGCTGCACTCCGTTTCGCTCGCAATGACATGAAAGTTCAATTTGTGCCCGTGCAAAGTATATAATGCTTCAATTATTGGTTCTTTTCATGGTTAACAGCCTCTCGGCTTCGCAAACGGGAGTCTGGAGAGCAGTATCTGAGGGATTACGGTTTTCTTTTCAAATTCGAACCAGAAGCTCACGGATGAGACGCAGAAGACGTTCTTGCAGCTTTGATTTCTCGATAAAATAGACATTTTTTCCGTTATAATCACGCTGGTCTTTCACTCGTATTTTCACGACATTTATCAAAATTATCGGTGCATCGATATTTGACATTCTGAGTTTTTCGACCAATCTGAATGTATCTCGTTCCGATAATTGGCAGTCAATGATAACGAGTGAAAAAGTCGACTGGTATTTTGGAAAGTTTTAATTTTACACAAAGCATCCAGACTGTCTTTTGCCAGTGCTGGCTGAGCCTTTACCACCGTATCCCATTTTTTAATTGATTTATTCAATAAATTTTCATACATTTATAAATTTCTCCGATTGTCAGGCGAATCGTTAGTTTTACCGGGTGTTCTTTCAGGCTATTTGATGCCAATCGTTGCCAGATTCCAGGCGCGTTTTTGGAAAAAGCTAAAATACCATTGAAAACAGGCATTCCCGGACATACTATATTTCATCCAGATTCGAAGATTTATTCGGATTTTAATCCGACGCGCTGTTGATGAAAAAAGAAGTTTAGTGAATTATAAAGGAAACGTTTTTGATCGAACAAATCAGGAATTTTTGCATTATCGCACACATTGATCATGGCAAATCCACACTGGCGGATCGGCTGCTGGAATTGACCGGAACCGTATCAGCGAAGGAAATGACGAATCAGGTATTGGATAATATGGAATTGGAGCGCGAGCGAGGGATCACTATCAAAGCGCACGCGATCACAATGAATTATCAGGCACACGACGGCACACGATATATTCTAAACCTTATCGACACGCCGGGTCACGTTGATTTTTCTTATGAAGTTTCGCGCAGTCTGGCGGCATGCGAAGGCGCATTGCTGGTTATCGATGCATCCCAGGGGGTAGAGGCGCAAACGGTCAGCAATTTATATCTCGCAATTGAAAATGATTTAACCATTATCCCGGTCATAAATAAAATTGACCTGCCGGGCGCACAGGTGGAAGTATGTAAGCATCAAATTACCGAACTACTGGGCATCGAAGAAGAGGAGATATTGCTGGTCAGCGCAAAAACCGGCATTGGTATCGAACCGATTCTCGAAACCATCGTCAAAAAGATTCCGCCGCCAACCGGGGATCAGCGTGCACCGTTGCAGGCGCTCATTTTCGATTCTATGTTCAATCCGTATCGCGGTGCAGTGGCATACATCCGCGTCGCCCAGGGCGAAATCAAAGCCGGAATGCAAATCAAATTCTTCTCTCACACGAAGACCTTTGAGGTGGATGAAGTGGGAATTCTCAAGCTGAAGAATTTGCCGCAAAAAGTTCTATCCGTGGGTCAGGTGGGGTATGTTTTCGCCGGCATGAAAGAAGTCCAGGACACCAAAGTGGGCGATACTATCACCGACGCCGATCGTCCCGCAAAAGCGCCGCTGCCAGGTTATCGCGATGTGAAGCCTATGGTATTTAGCAGCTTATATCCTGCCATCGCAGAAGATTATGAGGAACTCAGAAATGCGCTTGATCGTCTAAAATTGAATGATTCCTCCCTGGTGTTCCAGGCGGAAGATTCCACAACCCTTGGCTTCGGCTTTCGCTGCGGATTTCTCGGACTCCTGCATAAAGAGATCATCCAGGAACGATTGGAACGGGAATATCAACTCGATCTGGTGACCACCGTGCCAAGTGTGGCATACCAGGTTTATAAGACCGATGGTCAAATGGTGGTCGTCGATAATCCCATGCGACTACCAGCGCCAACAGTGATCGATCGCATGGAAGAGCCGTATATCACCGGCAGCATTTTAACGCCAATCGAGTTCATCGGGAATATAATGAAGCTGGCACAAGAAAGAAGGGGTGTGTACAAAAATACCGAATATCTCGATCCCACGCGCGCTATTATTCATTATGAATTGCCGCTGGCTGAAACGATTTTCGATTTCTACGATAAGCTGAAATCAATTTCCAGGGGATATGCTTCTTTCGACTATGAATTTATAGGATACCAGCCCGGCAAATTGACCAAGATTGATATTATGCTGAATCACGAAGTGGTTGATGCGCTCTCGGTCATTGTCCACTCCGAAAAAGCGTATCAATGGGGCAGGCATATTTGCGAAAAATTGAAAGATATCATTCCCAGACAGATGTTCGAAGTGGCGATTCAGGCGGCTATCGGCAGCCGGATCATCTCCCGTTCAACGATCCCGGCGATGCGTAAAAATGTGACTGCCAAGTGCTATGGGGGAGATATCACCCGCAAGCGTAAGTTGTTGGAGAAACAAAAAGAAGGCAAGAAGCGTATGAAGCAGCTAGGGCGAGTCGAAATCCCGCAGGAAGCCTTCCTTGCCATATTGAAAGTTGATTGAGCCGCGCTTCGCAAATTTTACAGACAATCCATATCAAAAATGCATTAAGAAAAGGCACCAACAATGCTGAAAACCACGAATCTTACAAAAGATTTCGGAAACATTGTTGCCGTTAACAATCTCAATCTGAAGATTGAAAAGGAATTATTCGTTTTTCTGGGACCTAACGGTGCTGGCAAGACCACGACCATTAAAATGATGACCGGTTTGCTGCGACCCACAGCCGGCAGCGTAAAGATTTTCGATTACGATTTGCATAAACAGCCTGTGGAAGCCAAGCGGCTGATCGGTCTCGTACCGGAAACACCCTATCTGTATGGCAAGCTCACTGCGCGCGAATTTATGTATTTCATGGCTGATTTATACAAAATAGATCGACGGATATCGTCGAAACGACTAAGTGATCTCATTGATCTCTTTGATCTGGGCTCGTACGCCAATAATATGATCCAGACTTATTCCCATGGTATGCAGCGCAAATGTTCCATTGCCGGTGCGCTCATTCACGATCCACAGGTGCTGTTTCTGGATGAACCTACTGTCGGGCTCGATCCCAAAAGCGCCCGAAATTTGAAATCGATATTGTCCGAGCTTGTGAAGCGGGGTGTCACTATTTTTATGTCAACGCATATTCTTGAAATAGCTGAAAATATGTGTGATCGCATCGGTATTATCCACGAGGGCGAACTCATCGCCTGCGGCAAAATTGAAGAACTCAGAACCAGGCTTAAAAAAGAAAATCAAAGTCTCGAAGATATTTTTCTGGAACTAACCGAGGGCAATGTAACTGAGCAGGTACTGAGATATTTGGATGGTTGATTGGCAGTTTCATTGGTAACTAAATTTGAGTTGACTCAGGAATGTTTCATCGAACTTGATCCAATGCAGAAAATCGCTATGCTGTGGTTGCTCATTAAAAATAAAATTATCTGTCTATTCAATGGCTATTATCTCGGCTCATTCAAGCAGCGCGCTTTCCGATATCTCACGCTGATTTTTAGTGCTCTGTTTTTTGGATACCTGTTCTTCTGGTCCAAAAAATTTTTCCACCATATTTTGAATGATCCCGAGTTTCACCTGTCAACCATTGAACGATTGGATTTGGTCGAACATATCCTGTCAGTAGGATTCACCGGCTTTTTTTTCTTTTTACTCGTCGGCGGCTTAACGCTTTCAATCCATTATATCTTTTCAATCTCAGACCTTTCGCTGCTGCTTTCCACGCCGCTCTCGACCAAAACAGCGTTTACGTATAAAATTATCGAAATGATCATTTTCAACTCAGCGCTTTTTCTGTTCATCGGCGGCTCGATCATGCTGGGATTCGGCTACGGAATTGACGCGCCTCTGAGCTATTATGTGACGCTGGTGATCATTCTGATTCCATTTGTCGCCCTGCCTACCTTGCTGGCATTGATGCTGACATTGCTGGCGCTGCGACTTATCGCGCCGCATCGTATCCGCGAAATAAGCAGTGTAATGACGGGCATCATTACACTTGGCTTCTGGCTCGTAATCCAGGTATTCCGAATATCTACCATTGATGCGCGTTCGCCGGATTTCGATCCCGACCGGCTGCATCAGCTTCAGGCGTTTGCCGGGGAGCATTTTTGGAGCGATTTTCCGTTTTCAGTCATCAGCGCGATTCCCATGAATTTCCTGACACCGGAGGTCGCTTTCCCCTGGTTAAATTTGACAGGCTTGATTTTCATCGTCGTGTTAACCGGGATCTTTTGTGTGAAATTAGTCGAAACATCCTATTTAAAAGGCGTCATTTTCACCAACCTTGCATATACAAAACAAGTCAGAAAACCTCTTATTTTCGATCCGCAGCGCTTACTGTCAATCAGGCGCTTTTCGGTACATCTGAATATAATCGCCAAAGACATCAAACTTATCCGCCGCGATTCCCGGTTGTACATCCAGATCGTCCTTTTCGGAATGGTCATGCTGCTGGTTCCGTTTCTGGTACAAAATTCGCCTTCACAAGATTTGCGAACCTTTTTATACGAACCCGATGGGTTCTTTTTCGTTCTGCTGTTTTCATCGATCACTTCAGCGCAAACCGTCAGTCGTCTTATTCCCCTCGAAAGCCGATCATTTTGGCGTTTGATGCTATCACCCAATCCCATGTACAAAATTTTGTTGAGCAAATTGGCTCTGGGATATTCGATGGTACAATCCATGTCATTTCTGGCGCTGCTTGTGCTTGGGTTGTATTACCACGTTTCATTCAAATACTTGCTATCTATCTTTTTGCTATCGTTACCATTATGCCTGGGAGCCAGCGCAATCGGCGGGTTATTGGGCATCCTTTTTCCGCGTTTCGATTGGGAACACCCGAAGCGCATGCTAACGCCAATGGGGGGATTGCTTCTGGTTGTCTTTTCTGTTATCTGGTGGGCGCTTTGCCTGCTCACGGCTTTTGCGCCATGGCTGATATTTAATGCTCCCGGCGCCTTGCAGCCAATGAGCCTGCTATCCAGTAACATTCTTGCGCTAATCGTCTTCCTGGGTGTGCTCTGGTGGGGTTCACATCATCTTGAAAAAATGGAATGGTTAATTTAATGTATGTTAATAAGAGCCGGTATATTTACGAAACAACAAATCATTTTAAATGGCGTGGCAAAAGCTGCTCAGAGAAAACCGGAGGCATTCGGGATTGAATAAACATGATTCTCTGATGATTATCAAAAGCAAAGCGAAACAGGATGAAGTTGGATCATCAATCGCGCACAAAAAAAAGAGCTACTTGCTGGAATTTATTTTGGCGATTTGCATTGCATTGTTTGTCGCAATCGCCATGCGAATCTTCCTGGTGCAGGCGTTCAGAATCCCCACCGGTTCGATGAAAGATACATTGATGATCGGCGATTTCCTGCTGGTGAATAAATTCGTCTATGGCTTGCAAACACCGAATCGCTTGCCGTACACTTCTATTGAAATTCCGCATTTCCGGCTGCCTGGATTGAAAGAACCGGAGCGCGGAGAGGTTATCGTCTTCGGTTTTCCGTTGAATGAGCAATTGGATTATATCAAGCGCTGCATTGCGCTTGGCGGACAAACCGTGGAGCTCAAAGACGGCTGGGCGTATGTCGATAATCAGATCGAAGGTCAAATCACAAAAATCCGCAGCAATGCTAACGATGATGAATTGAGAACAAGGCAGAGCTTCGATCTTTTCAGAGTGAAAACCCAACAGGGGGATGAATACGTCATTCGCCAGATGACTCATTTCAAAACCGCCTGGGATGATTTCGGACCGCTCCGCATTCCCAAAAAAGGACAGATTATCAGGTTTCCCTTGGAAAACGAAGATGAGTGGAGGCTTTACAAGGACTTGATTGAAACCCGGGAACACCACACATTCGCCCGGCGCCCTGACGGAAAAGTTTTGATCGATGGGAACGTAACCGACTCGTATATCGTGGAACAGGATTATCTGTTTGTGCTCGGTGACAATCGCGACGATAGCTCGGACAGTCGTGATTGGGGCTTCCTGCCTCGAAAAAATGTCCTGGGGAAAGCACTTCTGATTTACTTTTCAATTGATACCGACAAACCAATCGCCGGTCTGCTATCAGGTATTCGATGGTCCCGCATTGGTACGCTTATCCGGTAATTTATAGGTGCACCCGACTCCTGAATAAATCGCAGCACCGATATCTTCAACCAGCAAAATGAATGGTGAACTATGAATCCAAAGACATCAGAAAAACAAGCAGCTTCTGCGAAACAAGCTGATCAAACACATAAAAAAAAGACTAAAAAGAAAAGCGGTTTGCAGGAATTTATCGAATCGATCGGTGTTGCCTTGATCGCCGCATTTATATTAAGAATTTTCCTGGTGCAGTCCTTCAAAATTCCAACAGGCTCGATGAAAGATACGCTCATGATCGGCGATATGCTATTGGTTAATAAATTCATTTACGGCGTTCGAACGCCGAACCGCATCCCATTTACAGATATCAAAATTCCGTATATCCGGCTGCCCGGATTCAGAGATCCAAAGCGAGGCAATATCGTTGTTTTCAAATTTCCTGATAATCCGGGACTCGATTATATCAAACGCTGTGTCGGGGTCGGCGGTCAAACGCTTGAAGTTCGTCATGGATGGGTTTATATTGATGGCGTAATCGAAGGGAAGAGAAAAAAAATAGTCAGCGGAAAATTTGATAATGAGCGCAGTGATCAGGATTATTTCGATTATTATGAAATTCGCACCGATTGGGGCGATACATATACCGTGCGTCAACGGTCTAATTATGAGATAAATTTGGATAATTTCGGACCGGTTCGAATTCCCAGGAAAGGCCAAACGATTCATTTTCCGCTTAAAAATGAAGATGAAGTGAAATTATATCGAAAACTCATTGTAAATCGCGAGAAGCATACCTTTCAGGAAACAAACGATAGTCGTCTGGTCGTCATTGATGGCAAAGTCACCGATTCGTATACCGTTGAAGAAGATTATTATTTCATGATGGGTGATAACCGAGACAACAGTTCAGACAGCCGTGATTGGGGATTCATGCCCCGCGAAAATGTGGTAGGCGAAGCGTTGATCATCTTTTTTTCATACGACGCCAATGAACCGTTCTATGATTTGTCCTCACTCGTTCGCTGGTCGCGAATCGGTATGATCATTCGATAGCAGGAGACCTGATTTTTGAGCGCCGGTTTATATGTGCATGTTCCATTCTGCGCGAAAAAATGCCTGTATTGCAATTTCTATTCTGTCATCGGAACCGCTCCTCAAATTCAGGATTATGCGACTGCGCTGCAACAGGAAATCGATCTATTCTCAAATCGGGCTGTTTGGAAAACGCAGCAATTCAGCACCATATATTTCGGGGGCGGCACACCCTCCCTCCTGCCCCCGCACCAAATCTCCTCCATTTTGGTCAAATTAACCAACAGCTTTTCTTTTGCCTCATCGCCGGAAATCACGCTCGAAGCCAATCCCGAATCGACTTCCCGGCAGCATCTGAAATTGTATCGCGGCATGGGCTTCAATCGCATCAACATCGGCATTCAATCCTTCTTCCCCCATTCGCTCGAGCTGCTTGGTCGAATTCACAATGTACAACAAGCGACATCGAGCATCAGACATGCACGATTGTCCGGCTTTGATAATATCGGGATCGATCTCATCTTTGGCATCCCGGGGCAAACCTTCACGGAGTGGGAAACCTGCCTGGAAACCGCACTGGCTTTTGAACCGGAACACATTTCAACATACAGCTTGACACTCGAAAAAGGAACAGCATTGACCCACCTGATCGAATCCGGCACCTATCGAAACGTGGATGAGGAAAGCGAACGCCGACAATATTTGCACGCCATCGATTTTCTGTCGGCACACGGGTACGAGCATTATGAAATCTCGAACTTTGCCCGGACCGGATTTCGCTCGGTGCATAATCAGCTTTACTGGAACCGCGCACCTTATCTTGGATTGGGTCCGTCTGCCCACTCGTTTTATCCCAATATTCGGTACTCCAATTTTTCCGATCTGGTTACCTGGCACACACAAGTACGCAAGGGCAGACGACCGGTTGAAATGATGGAGCGCCTTTCCCCAGATCAACAAATGCTCGAGTGGATTTTCCTCGGTTTGAGAAAACGCGAAGGATTCAGGGTTTCCGATTTCAATGATCGGTTCAAGGTGAATTTTGAACAAAAATATCGGGCTGTTCTCAAAAAACTCAATGACCGGCATCGACGAGACGATGCGGAACCATTTCTGGTATTCGACAACGGTTGGTTGAAATTATCCCGTCGAGGATTATTGCTTTATGATTCAATTTGCGCTGAATTTGCCTAGCCATTCCATTAACCCGGATAATTCAAATAAATTGCTAGAATCAGAATCGTCGGGAATTATGCGACATTCAGACGAAAAAGCAAGCGAATAAGATTTAGCCACGGATTTTCACTGGTTTGACACGGTTAGAAGCAACACAGTACAATAAATCCGTGTTTCATGGTGCCAATCAGTGGCTAAAAAAATGAATGCGTTTAAATTTGAAAACTATCCCTTGCAAGCGCACCACATAGATATTTTAAACTGAAGCACTCTCATAACCTGGAGCTCTTTAAATCATCCATTTAAATTCGGGCTTAGAACTGAATTCAATTTTCCTCATTCTGATAATTATCTGTTTTTTTGTCAGATACAAATTAGAATCAGTTTTTTATGTATAATTCAAGGTATAAATTCATTCCGGGTAAGCAACGTCCGTCTGAAAAGCTGTGATGTTTGAAAATCAATTCGAAAGCAAACGTGCCAAATCTGCTCTGTCATGCCCGAATTGCGCCATTTCAACATAATTTTGCAGTGCTATTTTTTTTATAAAAAGCTTGACTTTTTGGTGAAAATGGTATTGATTTACCACGTGGTATTTAGATACCACAAAAGATACCATTAAAGGAGGACACACATGAATACATTTGGGGAATTCATCAAGCAAATTCGGCTGCAAAAAAAAATTGCCTTGCGCGAATTTTGCCGCCGGACAAATATTGATCCCAGCAACTGGAGCAAAATCGAAAGAAGGGCACTTCAGCCGCCAAAAAGCAAAAGCGTTTTGACGGAGATAGCCATAGCGTTGAGCATTCGGCAAAGCAGTGAGGACTGGTACACGCTAATGGATTTGGCTGCCATTTCGCACATCCCAAAGGAGCTAATCCAAAATGAATTGATTGTTGAAAAATTGCCTGTCTTTTTCCGAACGCTGCGCGGGCAAAAACCGACGCGAGAGGAACTTGAAAATCTGATTAAACTAATCAGGGAGGAGTAAATTGCCAAATATGAAGCCTCGAAAATTGGGATGGATCTAATTAGAGAAAAAGCAGAAGAATTCAGACAACAATATGTGCATCCGGTTGATCTTGTACCCGTTCCAATCGAAGAAATTCTGGAATTCGATTTGGGCATCGCACCCTGGCTGATTGATGGTTTGCTACAAAAGCTAGATGTCGACGGCTTTCTATCCAATGATTTGCAGACGTTATTTATCGACAAAACCGTCTAAATGGACCAGCGCTATTATCGCCGGCTTCGATTTACCATTGCTCATGAGATTGGGCATTTGGTTTTGCATCGTGAGGAAATTGAAAAATGTCAGTTTCGGACTGAGGCAGATTGGATTCGCTTTCGTGAAGACATGTCCGAAGATGATCTATTCTGGTTTGAGCAGCAAGCGTACGAATTCGCTGGTCGTTTACTCGTGCCGATGCCACAATTGATGAATAAACTCAAAGTGCACAGGGATAAAATTCGCACCTTTCGGGACATGACTGAAAGTGATGACGATGAATTACTGATCAAAGCGATTTCACGCATTGTTTGTGATAAATTTGATGTATCGGAGAGCGTGATTTCGCGCAGGATCAAAAATGAGAAGATGTGGGATGAATTGAATCTATAATTAATTATAACTATAGGAGTTAGTGATGATAATTTACCTAAAAATTTTTCTTCTTTGCAAAAGCTCCTCGAGTTCAGAATTAAAGTTTTTCACGAGGGCAAATTTATTTCGGAAAATGAAGCAAAGGCTTATGCAAAGGCGGTCTTTAATACTATTCTATGTCTTTATAGGACACTAAGCGAAAAATATCATGCGGAAGTCTCTAAGTATAAACAAAAACAAGCTACTATTAAACGGAAAAAAGGTATTCCTCAAGTATCTTTTGCAAGCAAAGCAATTTTTGAAAGTCGAAAAAAGGGCTTTAGTTTCGAGGAATATCTTTCTGACCTTGCAGAATTCTTGCGCATCTGGAATGGAACTTCAGACGATTAGCAAATAGGCTGTATATAAATTATTTGCTGCTATAAATAGGGCATCTCTATACGTTTTTATCGTATTGCTTTCAGAGTAAATATATTGCTGGCTTCGATCCAATACCTCATCTACCCGCCTAACTATGGAAAAAATGACAGTCACATTTCCAATAGATTGAAAATACTCTGATTTGTAACAATTGAAGTATAGCCTTTTTGGCTTAAACCTTTTGCTAATTTTATATCATTGGTCCATAAAGGAATATCCAGCTCGAGGCTTAGCGCGACATAAGGAGCGTCTTTTTCATCGATATCTTGTGTTAGCTCCATGGCTTTTCGAAAATTCTCTTGAGATATTGTCAATTTAGGAATTACCGTAATTTCAGAAAATAAGTAATGAATAAACTTTGAAAAATCTTCCTGTATTTTTGCCTTCTTTATGATCCGCTCCCCATATTTTGAAATCTCACTGAAGATATAGTCCGGGACAAATATTTCGATCAGTCTGAATATCTCGATGTATTTTTCATTCCCACTAATCAAAGCTGCGAAAATGATATTGGAATCCAGGACGACTTTCATAAATCCAAACCTTGCTTATATTCATCCCAGGCAGATTCTCGAATTTTGCTCATTTCTTCATCATATTTTGCAGCATCATAATGCTTTAATTCCCCAGCAATTTTCTGGAATGACTGCTTTATTTTCATCCATTTGAAAAGCCGCTGAATTTCTTTTTGTACGCTATCTTTTCCGAATTCGAGGATATCTTTTTCAGGTATATCAAATGTAAGTTGCATAAAATTCTCCGTTTATTCATTCGCTTCTAGCCTGAATTATTCACAAAATCAACAGCAGAACGTTTATCAATTTTGTGAATAATCAATGAAATATGTATTCAAATATAAATATTAAATAATCTGATGTCAATATAAATCTGCCACCGCCATTGAATTTTAAAAAGAGAAATAACGAAATCAAAGACTTTGCTAAGCATCTGCCAATCGCCATGCGGATGACGCCGAATCCAACATCTCATCCACCCGCCGAAATCCATACCCCCGCGCCCGCAATTCATCAATCAACTCCCCCAATTTCAAATAAAACTTATCCGTGCGTGAGGGGTGCGTTCCGATGTGCGAAAGCAGAATGAATCCGTTTAAACCATTCGCGTGGCGTTGCTCATATTCCAAAATGCTTTTCAGAATCTCCGCACTCGAAATATAACGTCCGCCCATGTCGGGTGTGGTGTAATCTGCGTTGGAGCGGGTGCCCGGGGTGAAATTGATCAGGGTCAATTCCATGTCCCGGCACCACTCGCTGATGGTTCGATTGCACCATTCGTATGGCGGCAGAAAGAAAGGCGCATCCTGCCTGGTAATGCCGAATCGCGCCATTTCAACATAATTTTGCTTCAAATCGGCTTCAAACTGTTCATGGGTCACCAGCAGATTATCGCGCTTCTGCCAGTCGCAATAGAGCAGGTGCTTATCCGAGTGGGCGCCGAGATAATGCCCGTCCGCACGCAAGCCCCGAACCAGGTCGGCGAATTCGGGATTGCGGTAGAAATTTCCGGTGAAAAAGAATGCAGCCTTGATCCCGGCGCGCGCCAGAACCTGCCGGATAGGCTCGCTGCCATCAGCATGCTCATCGCCGGTGAAAACGAGAGTGATTTCCCGCTTCGATTGATCCCCGCGAATGATGCCGCCATGAGCATACGTGAAAGCGGAATTTGTCGCAGCTTTGCGCTGCTGCACTGATTGTTGAATCGCTGCCAGATAGGTTATCAGCGTGGCGGTTCCATCCATTGTGGGCTCATTGGTGGCGTAATCACCCACATCATCGTGGTAAACCACCAACTCGGATTGAAACGCAGCGAATTCATCCGGATCTTTCAGGTGCACGTATTTTAACTTGTTATAAATGCTGCCGTACACCGGACCATCGAGTAATCCGCCATCCACAGGATAATTGTATAAATTTGAAAATGCTGAATGCGGATCGTGTGCGGTCACCCCGTTTTGCGGCAGATTAATCACCATACTCACGCCCCACGGATTGCACCCAAAAAGCCAGTCTCGCATCGCAGCTTCCAGACTGAGATAGCGATCATCCCCGGTGAGGCTGCGGTATAAATAACACTGGGTTGCCAGCGCGGTCACCAGATTGTTTGAGCACCAGATAAACGGCACGCCCATGAGAAACGGATTATCTTTGCCGCGCTGCCACACACGCTCGATGCCTTCGCGGTAAAATGCAATCAATGAATCGCTGAGACCTGCCGGCGCGATCCGTGCCAGCTCGAAATGTCCGATGTTCATGAACGGATACCACTGGTAATGGCGCGCTGTGTCGGCGCCCATCCAGGGTGTGATCGGTTCAGAGATGCTGGAACTTCTGCCGTATTCCAGATGCATTGGATTTTTCGTCAAGGCATATAACTCCGCGGCAGCGAGTTCCACGTCATCGACCCAGTTGTCCTCTTCGTAAAAATAGGGTGCGCGGCAGGGAGCGGTTTGACAGACGCCCGGCTTTTTCAGACCAAAACGCCAGGCGCTCAAGGCACGTTTCCGCAACAAATCGGCATAATCCGGATCGAGCGTTTCGAAAATTTCGGCGCCCAATGCGAATGCGGATGCAAATTTTCCGGCGGTTGAGGCAACACCTGTTGACCGATTTTTATATGCCATCAAGCCTTGCGCTTCGCCGCTGCAAAAGTAAACCGGTCGTTCGCGTCCCCTGCCATAGCTGGTGGTATCTTCGGTTGGCAGGCGCCAGCCACGATGATCGCGGTCATCGGCGATTTGATTGAACATCCAATCCGGGCGCGGGTGCATTTTCAGCAGCCAGTCGAGTCCCCAGCGGGCTTCGTCCAGCA
>JAFGMA010000061.1 GCA_016927835.1 Candidatus Zhuqueibacterota bacterium
AGTGCTTAACCTCATGGGATTGCTTCGCTGCACTCCGTTTCGCTCGCAATGACATGAAAGTTCAATTTGTGCCCGTGCAAAGTATACTTCGAACTCACCATTGAAACAGCCTTGTACCAGCCGGAGAACAATTGCTCTCGCTTTGTGGCTTCCATTTTTGGTTCGAATTCTTTTTCAGTGATTCGAATATTGGTGAGTTCGTCTGCGGATTTCCAATAGCCAATCGCCAGACCGGCGAGAACTGCTGCCCCCAGCGCCGTCGTTTCAATTATTCGAGGGCGATTCACCTTTGCTCCCAAAATATCTGCCTGAAACTGCATCAAAAAGTCATTCGATGTCGCCCCTCCATCTACGCGCAATTCCTTAAGCTGAATGCCGGAATCTTTCACCATTGCATCGATAACATCTTTTGTTTGATAAGCGATCGATTCAAGAGTCGCCCGGATGATATGGTTTCGATTCGAACCTCGAGTCAAGCCTACAATCGCACCCCGCGCCTCCATATCCCAGTGTGGCGCTCCCAAACCGGCAAACGCCGGAATCACATACACACCACCCGTATCGGCGACTTCCAGCGCCGCCAACTCCGATTCGGCAGCATGATCGATCAATTTCAATTCATCCCGAAGCCATTGCACAGCCGCCCCGGCTATAAACACCGATCCTTCCAGCGCGTAAGCCGGCTTTCCCGCAGCGTCGCAACATAGCGTGGTTAATAGACCGCTTCGCGAAAACATCGGTTGCGAGCCGGTGTAGTACATAATGAAGCATCCGGTACCATAAGTATTTTTAATCATGCCCGGCTTCCAGCATGCCTGACCAAATAGTGCAGCCTGCTGGTCCCCTGCAACACCGGCAATCGGAATTTCTCTGCCGAATGGCAGCGCGGAATCGGTCGCTCCGAGGATCCCGCTTGAATTTTCAACCTTCGGAAGCATGCTATCGGGGATGTCTAAAAGTTTCAAAATTTCAGCGTCCCATTTTTTATGTTGAATATTGAAAAGAAGCGTTCGAGAGGCATTGGTGTAATCGGTGGCATGCACCTTGCCACCGCTTAATTTCCAAATCAGCCAGGAGTCGATGGTTCCGAACAGCAGGTCGCCCGATTGTGCTTTCTGGCGCGCGCCGGGAATGTTGTCCAGAATCCATTTTACCTTTGTTCCCGAAAAATATGCGTCGATGACCAGTCCGGTGCGTTCCTTAAAAAATTGCTCATAGCCGGATGCCTTCAAATCATCGCAAATGGAGGCGGTTCGGCGACATTGCCAGACGATGGCGTTATGCACGGGTTCGCCGGTTGTTCTATCCCAAACCACCGTTGTCTCGCGCTGATTGGTGATGCCGATTGCTTCAATTTGTGAGAATTCCAGGCGCTTTGCCTCAATCGCCGTATGAATGACTCTCATCGTCGTTTGCCAGATTTCATCGGGATCATGCTCGACCCACCCTGGTTTCGGATAGATTTGCTTGAACTCGGAATAAGCCTTGCTGACGATTTTTCCTTCGCGGTTGAATACGAGGACTGTGGTACCGGTAGTCCCCTGATCGATTGCCAGGATATAGGGTTTCATTTTTTGCTCCAAAAGTTAAGTTCGGGATAGCTTCAAATCGGCTTGGGCTAATTGCAAATGCAAACAGGCAGTTATGATAAGCAGGCTGTGGCGCGTCATTCAACCGGACAAAAGCCTGCGATGTCAACTCCAAGATGGCAGAGACAAATCGAATACATTGCTAAAATAATAAAACAATTTCAAATTGTCAATATCAAAATGGCATTAAATTCATTGATTTTATAGGATATAATTCTTATATTTGAAACGCATTTCCCAATCCAATTCATAAACCGGGCTTCAGGACTCGCTGATGTGGCATCTGAATTTATCCGGTCAAAAATTGAAATAGGTCTGAATTCAAATCAGGATGGTTTTCGAACAATAAATAGGAGTAAACGGAAATGAGTCGATTGATGATCAGCGTGTCAGGAATACGCGGTATTGTCGGTGAAACACTTACACCGGATGTTATTGTAAATTTCGCAGAGGCGTATGGCACCTTTTGCGGACCGGGAAAGATCGTCGTGGGAAGCGATACCCGGATAACGGGACATGTCGTGAAACATGCCTTGCTGGCTGGATTGTACAGCGTTGGCTGCGACGTCATCGATGTGGGAATTTGTCCCACGCCAACCGTTCAGATGGCGACCGAAAAATTGAAGGCGAACGGCGGCATTATCATCACTGCCAGCCATAATCCAATTCAATGGAATGCCTTGAAATTGCTTGCCGCTGATGGTCTTTTTCTCGATGCAGAGCAAGGGCAAAAGGTTATTGAACTTGCGGAGACAAAAAATTTTCGTCTGGCAGCTTATGATGCAGTCGGTCACGCATCAACATACGCGGATGCAATTTTCGACCACGAACAGGCGGTACTGGACTTGCCATACATCAACATTGAAAAAATTCAAGCTAAAAAATATAAGGTAGTCGTCGATTGCGTGAATGGCGCCGGATCGGTTATGCTGCCGGCGTATCTGGAGAAATTCGGTTGTGAGGTGATACCGATTAATTGCACACCCGATGGACGGTTTCCGCACATCCCGGAACCCGTACCTGAAAACCTCACCCAGCTCAGCGACAAGGTCAGGGAAACCGCCGCTGATATTGGATTCGCAGTTGATCCGGATTCCGACCGCCTGGCGCTGATTTCGAACGAAGGCATCCCGCTTGGCGAGGAATATACGCTGGCGCTGGCAATCCAGTTCATGTTGAGCCGCAAAAAAGGGAAAGTGGTAATTAACGCTTCTACGAGCCTGGCGTCGGAGGATGTGGCAAAACAAATGGGCGCTGAAGTCATACGAACCAAAGTCGGCGAAATTCACGTGGCTAAAAAAATGCGCGAAGTGCATGCAGTTGTCGGGGGCGAGGGAAACGGCGGCGTCATTCTGCCCGATGTCCACCTGGGGAGAGATGCCATCGTCGGAATCGCATTAATCCTTCAACATCTGGCAGATCTTGATCTGCCGATCTCGGAGATTTGCCGAAGACTCCCGCAATATGTGATTACGAAGAAAAAAATAGAACTGACTTCGGCAGATACAACTTCAATTTTGAATAAGCTGGTCGAAAATCACCGAAACGAAATGATTGACCGGATTGATGGCGTGAAATTTTTGAGACCGGGTGCCTGGGTACAGGTTCGAGCTTCGAACACCGAACCCATTCTGCGCATCATGTCAGAAGCACCTTCGGCAGCAGAGTCGGTTGCGCTTTGCGATCAATTTATCAATGAGATCAAACGCCTGCTGTAATGCGTTCATTCAGCACCGTTGATCAGGCTGCCGGATTTGTCACCTTACCAGTTGGATTAAAAATACATTGGCAGAACACTGTTTTCATACGCATCGAATCCTTTAATCGGCAGCGTCAATTCTGGCAATTTGAGCAGATACTTTTAATTTCCGTCGCAAAAAAAATGCAGCCACAAGCACCTCAACCTGTAAAACTCATCATCGGCATCCTGTACACAGATGATGCTTTATTAGCGAATGCACTGGATTTGCTAAAACCGGAATTGGGTGATATCGACTACCAGAGTCCGGTTTATGAATTCAACATATCGGAATACTATTTTGCAGAGATGGGGCATCCGATACAAAGAATGTTTATCTCGTTCGGGCGTCTCGTCAATCCCAAAGAGCTTGCCCCGATAAAAATCCAAACCAATGCCATCGAAGACCAACTGGCAGTTCAGAGCAACCGCAAAGTCAACCTTGATCCCGGGTACCTGGATTTTGATAAATTCGTATTGGCATCGGCGAAATACAATGGGCAGAAGGTTTATCTCGATCTGGGGATTTGGGCGGATCTGACGCTTCGATACGAGAAGGGCAATTTTTATCCCTTTCCGTGGAGCTTCCCCGACTTCAAAAGAGGTCTCTATAATGCGGCATTCCAGCGTATGCGTGAGCTCTATAAAGCGGATTTGAAAAAAAAGAGAGGCGACAGGTGATTGGCTGTCAGCATTTAAAATAGTCTTTGCGGCTCCTCTTCAACAGCGGCTCGGTGATCCATCAAAAACAGCGCAGCGCGTTCGATTTGGCTGAAGTCTTCAGCAGCGAAATATAATGCACTTGCAGTGGGGGCTCCGTGGACTGTAAAAAGAACGTTTCCTTTCGGATCTTTTATTTTCAGCATATCCCCATAAACCGTGCCTTTGGCAATGAGTTTGTTTCGACGATGCAATTCGAATCTTCGGCTCGATTTCAATTTCAATTCATATAATACTTCTGATCTCTGGTTCTCGATACGAATCGTGTTTTTATATTGAAACCGCGTGTAAATCGTGTTACCGTTTTCAGCCTTAAACCGCGTGCTGTCTGAGTCTCCGGATTCAGCCTGCCAAATCAGTGTTCCGGCTTGATCGGATAACAAAAATTTATCTTTATCAATGATCAGCCTGCCCCGCGTTTGTTTTTCACGATCTTTAATGAGCGCTTCCGACCTGCTGCACTCAATTCTCAATATGATAGTTTTCGCGCGATCCTTTACCCTGATCTTTGACTCAGGAAAAGCGATTTGCGGCGCCGGACGTTTCTGAAAGTCCTTTAGCTTTTCAATGTCCTCTTCTGAGCAATTCCATACCAGCAGGAATCCGAGGATAAGATACTTGAATTTCATTGAAAGCCTATCTGATTTTAAAGCGGGATTTGATCCAATTAGTTTTATATGTTTCATAATCCGGGGATCCATCTCTTTCAGCTTTATTTGAAAAAACGACATATTCTTTTTCAGCGCCGATCTGATTGTATACTGCAAAACAGGTACGCGGTGGGCATGTTCGATCATTCAACGTAAGGCTCATCAGAACGGGACACCGGATATTGTTTGCGAAGTTTAGCGCATCAAAATAGCTCAAATTTTTTAATGTGCTCCGCTTGCGGGTTGGGTGCTCAACGATATATTGTATGATTTCATTGTAGGGCAGGAAGGCAATTTTGACCGCTGCCTGAAAATTTGCCAGAAACGGGGAATCGGCAATTACCAGCTTTATGCGTGGATCGAGTGCCGCGGCAACGAGTGCCAGACCTCCGCCTTGTTGGGTGCCGCAGACAGCAATGCGCGACGTATCAACTTCAGGACGTGAAAACAGAAAATCTACCGCTCGCAGGCAATCCATGAATGCACCGCGATAAATATATTTTTCTTTATTATCGATATTCCAGACCAGGTAGCCCGGAAAACTCGGTTTAATTTCACCTCGACTGCGACCGTGCCCGCGAATATCCAGAGAAAGCACCGCAAAATTATCGTAGTGCCCATCCAATCGAGGCGCTGATCGGTTTGAGTAGCCGGGAAACTCTAAAATCACCGGACAATTGACAGGCTGATTTGGAATAACATACCACCCATAAATATAGATATCGTCGAATGCAAGAATTCGAGCAGAATATACGTCTTTGCTATCGGTGCAAAGTGTATCGATTTTTTCAATTTTGGTTTGCAATGGTATCTGTGATAATTGCTGCTTTGTGCGCTGCCAGAATTCTACAAAATCACGTTCTTGATCCGGGGTGGCAATCATTCGCAGCACGTCACATCCTAGAAGCTTCTCCGTGGAAAAGCAAATATCGTCCTCGTGGGAAAAAGTCGATTTCAGGATATAAATTCCAGGCTTTCTCAAGCGAAATGCAGTACTGAATGTGAGTTGTTTTCCGATAGTCTGGTGAACCGGATATGATGCTGTCTGGATTGAAATTTTTTCATCCGTAAGTATCTCGAAATCCAGGTTGCCAATCAGGGGATCAAAAGAATTATTTTCAATCGTTGCATCCACTGATAAATTTTGGTTGCAGCGATAGATCGATTCGCCGGAATTAATCTTTGTGGTAAAATTTACATAATCAATTTGATTTGGCGGTTTCAGTGCCACATTACCGGTGAAAATACCGCCTTTTCCTTCCTGATCATAAACTCGGATCGCAATGAAATTCGCCTCGCCCCAACGAATGATATGCAATGGAATTTCATACGTTCTCGGTTTGTCCGCTCCGCTTATAAAATCGGGAGGAAATGAACCGGTTGAACCGATTGGATAGCCATTGATGAATGTCTGGTCAACATCATCGATTTCGCCCAATTGGAGATAGAGGTGATTTTTCAGCTTCACATACTTATTGTTGCGCCATTCTGCGGGAATCATTACAGATTTTCTGTACCAGGCATACCCATCATAATCACCGTATCCCGCATTTTCCCAGATTTGTGGAACACCTATGAAATCCCACTGACTGTCCGGAAATGCGGGATTGATCCATTCGGGATTATCGCCAAGATGAAATTTCCAGGTGCCGGTAAGTGATATCGCATTTTCATCCCCCAGGGCAGGGGATGTGCCCAAGAAGCTTAACAATACAACCAGGATTGAAATTATTTTCATAGGTCACATCCAGATGATATGGTACATAGAAGCATCGCAAATACCAGATTGATGTTTCAGCCAACAATATTTGACGGAATGGTTTTCTAATTACCGTTTCATTCCTGTGAATACTGTAAACCAAAAAGATGGATTAAAGATAAATATACTTTAATTATTTAATAAGTGCAACTTATTTTCTGTGCGTCAGTTGTTAAATTTTTAAAAACAGCATATCCTCAACCGCACGAATTGCATTTTTAAGGACGCCAGCACGCAACGGCAATTTATGATATAATTGAATAGTGTGGAACCTTTAATTTTTGCAAAAGTTAAACGGTTACTTTGCCTTAATCCGGGATTCGGTAATTATAAATATTAAACTTAGCATCGGGGAGGATCGATATTGGGTATGGATTTCAAGTGGAAGCGTACACATACTTGCGGTGAATTATCGAAAGCCAACGCAACTGACGCTGTCAAGCTGGTAGGGTGGGTGGCAAGGCGTCGGGATCACGGGGGACTTATTTTTATTGATCTGCGCGACCGCTATGGCATAACTCAAATTGTATTCGATCCGAAAAAAAATCCGGAACTCCACGAGTCAGCGAAGCAACTGCGAGGCGAGTTTGTAATTGCTATCAGCGGCACTGTGAGCTTGCGTCCGGAAGGTATGGTAAATCGAAATCTTTCCACAGGTGAAATCGAGGTTGGGGCGACCGGTTTGGAAATTTTGAATAAAGCTGAAACACCGCCTTTTGAAATTGTGGATCACGTTGATGCGACCGAAGAGTCGCGATTGCGCTATCGATATCTCGATTTGCGTCGCCCCGAAATGCAGAGAAACCTGTTAGTTCGGCATAAAACCTATCAGATCGCCAGAAAATATTTTGACAGTCACGGATTTATTGAGATCGAGACACCCGCTCTTATGAAAAGCACACCTGAAGGTGCCAGAGATTATCTCGTTCCCAGCCGCAATTATTTAGGCAGATTCTATGCCCTGCCCCAATCGCCCCAAATCTATAAACAGCTTTTAATGGTTGCAGGGATGGATCGCTATTTTCAAATCGTTAAATGCTTTCGTGATGAAGATTTGCGCGCCGATAGGCAGCCTGAATTCACGCAGATCGACATCGAAATGTCATTTATCGATCAGGAAGATATTTTCGGCTTGATCGAGGGCTTCATGCAAAGGCTCTTTTTGGATCTTTTTAAGAAAAAAATTCCGGTTCCGTTCCCGAGGATGGTTTATACAGATGCCATAGCGCGCTATGGCTCTGATCGACCAGATTTGAGGTTTGGCATGGAAATTGAGGATATAACGGAAATCGTAGAAAATTGTGAGTTTAATGTTTTTTCCGGAGCAGCGAAGACCGGCGGCTTTGTCGGGGGCTTGAATTTGAAGGGAGCCGCTCAGTATTCCAGGAAAAGGATGGACGAACTCAATCAGTTCGTTCTTGATTTGGGTGCAAAAGGCGTTGTTCAGATAAAGGTTGAAAGCAGCGGATGGAACTCTTCACTGGTCAAATTTTTCACGCCGGAACAAATGAACAAAATTAATCACACTCTGAAAGCGGAATCCGGTGACCTTCTGATGCTGATGGCTGGTGCATGGGATCAGACGCATCAATTTTTGGGGCATTTGAGGAATAAGTTAGCCAGGGATGAGAATCTGATCAATCAAAATATGCTAGGTTTGCTTTGGATTGTAGATTTTCCACTCGTTGAATACGATGAACCTGAAGGCAGATTCATCGCCTGTCATCATCCCTTCACTTCGCCGAAGGATGAAGATATTCCATTGCTCGAAACCGCACCCGAAAAAGTCAAAGCCAGGGCGTATGACCTGGTGATGAATGGTATGGAAATCGCCGGTGGCAGTATCAGAATCCATAAAAGGGAATTGCAGCAGAAGGTGTTTAAATTATTGAATATCAAGGCTGACGAAGCGGAAAAAAAATTCGGTTTTCTGATGGAAGCATTTCAATATGGTGCACCCCCGCACGGGGGCTTGGCATTCGGATTTGATCGTTTGGTCATGCTACTTGCCGGATGTTCATCAATGCGAGACGTCATCGCATTTCCAAAAACAACCAGTGCCCTTTCGCTAATGGATGGTGCTCCTGCTGAAGTTGATTTGGCTCAGCTAGATGAATTGGGACTCAGTTTAAAACAGCGCAGTTGAAAAACCGACTGGTTGAATATTGTGATTAACTTCTTTTATAACAAATAAATTAGACTTCTGCAAAATAGACTAAAATCTAATTCATCCTTTGACTACGCTCAGGATGAAGCTTTGCCTAATTATATGAAAATTATAGTCATAAAGGCTTCATGGTGAGCGGAGTCGAACCATGATGAATTCCTAAAAATGGCTATTTTGCAGATATCTAAACAAATAAATTGGTAAGGCAAGATTTATTGAATAGTACCCAAGGAATCGTTTTGTTGCTGTCGTTGAAGCCTGCAATAAAAAAAATGGCAGCGATGTAATTTTTTACTTGACAATGAACTATTTTTTTGTTATTATTTGAACGCTTAACTATCTAAATATTATGGTTATTAAAAATCTCTTGGTTAAAATAATACATAACTTCTGGTTTTGATCACACATACTGGGGTATTTTGGTTGCTGAAAGTGATCGAGGGTGGGAGGAAAGAAGCTGCCATATAAATACTATCCTAACTGAGGGATTAAAAGCCAATAAAAGTGCTACGGAAGGAGGTGTTAACTGAATGAGCAAAGCTAGCCGAGTGTTAATAGTGCTATTAGCCGTTGTAATCTTCGTTGCCGGGCTCTATATCACGGGTTGCTCGAAAAAACCAAGCAAGGAACAGCTAGACGCACTCGCAGAACGTAAAAAAGCTGCCCTGGCTGCTGAAGATTTGCGAGACAAAAAGCAACGTGAAAAAGCTGATCTCGAGAAAGAGTTGGCTCGTAAAAAAGCTGAACTAAGAGATGCAAAGAACGAGAAGGAAGAAGTAAAAAAACGCCTGGAAAGCATGGAAGGAAATTAATCGGTTTAATTTGGAGGCTATTACAATGTACATAAATCGAAAACTGGCTTTGCCACTCGTTCTTTCTCTATTTTTTGTCTTTCTGCTGGGAATTGTTTCATTGTCAGCACAGGAAATGACCATGGAAGAATATCAGCAGCAGTTACAGGAATACACGGATCGAGAGGTAAAGGCAAAAGCGGAAATTGCACAACTTGAATTAGATATTAAAGCATTGAATGAAGAACTTGCCAAGGTAGAAGAAGAAACAAACAACACCTGGCAGGAAATTTGGGCGATGCTTGGAACAGACGAAGCGGGTGTTAACGAGTATCGCGCTTCCTTGGAAGCGCTTGAAAGCGAGATTAATGGCTTGCTTTCCCTTAGCCCCGACGAGTTGTTCCAGCGCAAAAAAGAGATAGATGACCTCGAAGCAAAACTTAACGAGTATAAAAAGAGCAAAATTTCTGCGCTCACCGAAATGCAGGATAAAATCGATGCAATCGAAAGAAAATTAGCCCGATTGCGCCAAACGCTCAAAGATGCTACACCTTATGACTTATATACCGTTATCAAGGGTGACTATCTCTGGAAAATTTCCAAAAAAGAAACAATTTATGGCGATCCCTATCAGTGGATCCGGATCTACACCTATAATCGCGATCAGATCAAAAATCCGGATCTGATTTTCCCGGAGCAGGTCTTTAAAATTCAACAACAATTTGCCGATAACGAATATCTCGTCGTAAAAGGTGATTTTCTCAAAAAGATCGCAGAGAGCCAACTTGGCGATCCGAAAAAATGGACTGAAATTTACGAAGCCAATAAAACCGTTATTGGTGAGGATAAAATGCTCTATCCGTACCAGGTTTTGCTCATTCCTGGAAAATAACGATAGATGCTGAAAACATGCGGGTGAAATATACATCTTCCAGGTGTACATTCGCTGCAATAATCAGGGAGAGAATTCACCTGAATTGATAAATGTTGAAAGCTATGCGTAATTTATCCTGCTAGATTCAGAACTGATCTTAAAGCTCTTAGTCTGCTTCCCTTTTGCAAGAGACTAAGGGCTTTTTTATTAACCGTGTAATTAAATTGTTAAAAGCTAATGATTCAAACCAAGATACCCATACGCGATGTTGATCAACTCTCACTACTCGGGATGCATGATGCTAATATCCGACTAATCGAAAAAAATTTTAATGCAACATTTATTGTCAGAAATGGTGAAATTACTATTAAAGGGGAAAAAGGGGAACTTGAGCTGATTGAAAGGCTATTTGAGGAACTCATGTCTCTGATAAAGCGAAATGAGTCATTATCTGAATTGGATATCGAAACTACCATTTCCGTGCTAAAAAATAACGGTGAATTCAAAACACCGTCTACCAAGTCGGTGCCAATTGTTTTGCATACAAAAAGAAGTTTCATCAAACCCAAAACAATCGGGCAGGAGCGCTATATCGAATCGGCTCAAAAAAACGATATTGTTTTTGTTATCGGACCAGCCGGTACGGGCAAAACATATCTGGCCGTGGCGATCGCGCTTTCATATCTCCGTGATAAAGAAGTTGATAAAATCATCCTCGCCCGACCCGCAGTGGAAGCAGGAGAGTCTCTCGGATTTTTGCCCGGTGATTTAAAGGAAAAAGTTGAACCATATTTACAGCCGCTCTATGATGCGCTGTTCGATATGATCGCCGCAGATAAAATGAAACGCTATCTCGAAATGGGCGTGATCGAAATTGTACCGCTGGCTTATATGCGGGGACGTACCCTCAATAACGCATTTGTGATTTTAGATGAGGCGCAAAATTCGTCGGCAAATCAGATGAAAATGTTCCTCACCCGGCTCGGTGCAAATGCCCGTGCGATCATCACCGGCGATATTACTCAAATTGACTTGCCAAATCGCCGAAATTCAGGATTGGTTCAAATTCAGAATATATTGCAGGGGATTGAAGGTATCGAATTTATTTATCTTTCAATCCAGGATGTTGTTCGTCACAAACTTGTCAGAAAAATTATACAAGCCTACGACAAATATGATGAAGACCTGGAAGCAAAAAATAAATGAGTTTCATAGATGATTTGGATAATTAACCAATGAACGAATGGATTAAAAAAATATTTGCAGCAAAAAGCCTCAGAAACAATTCTTCCGTTAACACGACCAAAAAAAAAGATGGCGGATATTCAGGCTCTCGCGCCGCACCCTGGATACCGTTGCTTTTAGCTATCCCGTTGACCGCACTTATCGTATTTTTTTTCCCACGCGGAAAATCTTATGAGTTCGGAGATCTTAAAGTAGGCGATGTTTATATCGGCAAAGAGGTGATCGCACCATTTACATTCCCGATAAATAAAAGCGATGAGCAATATACACAGGATATTGAAAAAGCTAAAAATAATGTCTACCCCGTGTTCGGACGAAGCGATTCCATCGCAGAGGTACAGACGTCGCTGTTGAAAAGCTTTTTTTCTGAATTAGGTCACATCCGTGATTCCCTGTCTGCGGAATCCGCCAAAATCGAAGCTATCAGCGGATTGCTGAAATCTTTCAATATAAGTATTTCGGATGACAATCTGTCCAGTCTGGTTCATCCGCGTGAGATCGCTTTGTCAATTGACCACTCGAAATATGATAATCAAAAAAACAAGGCTAAAAAGACCGGCACGGGAAATTTGGCTTTCGACCTGCAGATAATACAGATATGTCGAGAAATCTTTGAGAGCGGTGTCCTGAACGTCCCCAAGAGCACGATCGTGCATGGGAAAGGGAAAATAGCCGTACGCGGGCGTGATCGCGAAATGCTGGATGAGCTTACTTTCTATTACGACGAACAGGAACTGCTCGGTCCGCCATTATTGAATAAACTCAAAAAGGTATTTCCGAACAAAGAAAATCTTGTAAAAGTTGGCTATCAGATTCTAGTATCCTTCTTGCAGCCCAATGTATTTTATAATGAAACCGAAACCAACGCGCTGATTGAACAGGCAGTCAATTCGGTTCCGCTGGCAAAAGGCATGGTGCTCGAAAAAGAACGAATCATCGACACCCACCAGCGCGTTAGCAGGGAGCACAAAGAAAAATTGACATCCCTGGCGCAGGCAAGAAAAGAGCGGGAGGAAGATGCCGGCGGAATTCGAAATGTGCTGCCGTACGCCGGTCGATTTTTCCTTGTCGTATTATCGCTTCTGCTGCTGGGCGTTTATATCGTGAAAGAGCATCGCAAACTGCTTCTCAATTTCAAACAATTGCTGCTCATTCACCTGATTATTCTGTTTACATTATTCCTGACATTCATCATCAACAAGCTCGGTCTTTCGCCCAATTTAATACCGATCGCATTAGCCGCCATGCTTTTGACGATCTTCTTCGACAGTGGGCTTGGTTTCGTGGCTACGATTTCAATGAGTATCATCATGGGCGGGCTGCGTGGCAATAATTTCAATGTTGTCGTTATTTCGATTATCGCGGGTGCCGTTGCTGTTGTGACAATAAGCAAAGTTAGAACCAGAAATTGGCTCGTTCAATCTATTTTATGGATAGTAGGCGCCTATATCATTTCAATTTCGGCGCTGGAGTTGCTGAGATATGCACCGCTCGACACGACACTTATCGCCTGCGGTTACGGTGCATTAAATGGGATTTTGTCCCCGATACTTGTCTACGGGCTGATCACAATTATCGAATTGACTTTCGATATGACGACGGATATGACTTTGTTGGAACTATCCGATTTGAATAATCCGATTTTGAAGGAGATGGCTCTGAAAGCCTCGGGCACCTATTTCCATAGCATCCTGATTGGAAATTTATCCGAAGCCGCCGCCGAAGCCATCGGAGCCAATTCGCTTCTCGCAAGGGTTGGGGGCTATTATCACGATATCGGTAAAATTAAAAAACCGGGCTATTTCATCGAAAATCAGAATCGAGGGCGCAATCCCCACGAGCGGCTCAGTCCGAGCATGAGCTTCCTCATTCTGGTAAATCATGTTCGTGGAGGCTTGGAATTGGCTCGGAAATATAAATTGCCAAAGGAAATTAAAGATTTTATTGCTCAGCATCACGGAACCGGTGTTGCGAATGTATTTTACAAAAAAGCAATCGATCAAAAGGGCGGAAAGGATGTTAACGAGTCGGACTTCCGCTATCCCGGTCCGAAACCTCAATCCAAAGAAACTGCTATCGTCATGTTAGCGGATGCGGTTGAAGCTGCCTCGCGATCGCTCAAGGATCCAACGGTTAGCCGCATTCAGGCGATTGTGAATTCAATTACCAGAGATCGGTTCCTCAGTTCAGAACTTGATGAGTGCCCGCTGACTTTAAGGGAACTCAACAAGATCGGAGAGAGTTTTCAAAATATTCTGATTGGGATATTTCATGCGCGCATCGAATATCCCGATCAAGACGAAAAATTCTTCAAAAAAGGCGATAAAGCGCCCAAGGAAAAACTGAGTGAACCGGCGAATTGATGTAATATTTGAAGCGCGTGTGACCGTGCTAACAAAGGTAATGATACGACGCCAGGTGATGTGCATTTTGGATGGGGAAAATATACGTTCATGTGTATTAAATATCATTTTTGTCGAGGCTGAATATATCCGGCAATTAAATCAAACATATTTAGGGAAGAACCAAACCACCGATGTAATTGCATTTCCATTGGAAGATTTCGATTCAGAAATGATTGAAGGGGAAATCTATATTTGTACCGAAGCCGCAAAACAGCAAGCCAAAGATTTTAATGTGAGCTACCAAAATGAATTATTGCGCCTGACCGTACACGGTGTATTGCACCTTGTGGGATACGATGATCTCGACGAACAAGCTCGATCAAATATGCGCAACGCCGAAGATACATATTTGTCGCTTTGCGCTGCATCCTAATTTTAAAGGAGGATGATACTTTTTGGAAATCGAACAGCTTATAGTAAAAATAATCGTTTTGCTGATTTTCCTGATGCTTTCCGCTTTTTTCTCAGGCTCTGAAACCGCTTACTTTTCACTCTCCAAGATTTTGCTGCTCCAGTTGGAGGAGCGCGAATCGAAAAATGCTAATCGAGTTGCAAAATTAATGAAAAATCCGCGCCAACTGTTGATTACGATCCTGACCGGCAATACTATCGTCAATGTGGCGCTGGCGACTTTTGCTGCATTGTTTGCCGCAGAAATTGGCAACTCATTCCAAATCGGTGAAGAGCTCATTGTATTTCTTGAAGTTCTGGTCATTACGTTTGTGATTTTAATTGTCGGGGAAGTGACGCCAAAAGTCATCGCAGTTAAGAATGCCATGTCTTTTTCCCAAAAGGTGTCATTACCGCTATACATATTTTCTTTCATCCTGTCACCAATTTCATTTATACTCACCAAATTCACTGAAATTGTTGCCAGGGCGCTTGGCGTGAATGAAGAGGCGCTATCGTTTTCCGAGGAAGAATTGAGAAGCCTGATTGAAGCGCGAAAAATTGAGGGCTCCATCGAAGAAGAAGAATCAGAAATGATCCATTCGATTTTCGAATTCACAAAAACATCAGTCAAAGAAATTATGGTGCCGCGAATTGACATGGTGTGCGTTGAAAAAAACAGCTCCCTGGAAAAATTGATGGCAATTATCAAAGAACGCGGACATACTCGAATTCCGTTGTATGAGGATCGCGTAGATAATATTCTGGGTATCGTACACGCCAAAGACTTATTAAATTATATCAATCTGCAAAAAAGGAATTTCGAATCAGAAGGCATCGATTTGGTCGGATTGGCACGCCCGGTGCACTTTATCCCGGAAAGCAAAATGATCGATGAACTGCTGAAAGAATTTCAACATGCGAAAACTCACATGGCAATCGTTGTCGATGAATACGGAGGAACCGCAGGCTTAATTACGCTCGAAGATGTAATCGAAGAGATTGTGGGTGAAATTCAGGATGAATATGATAAAGAGTCGCCCTTGGTGCGTCAAATTGATGAGAAGACTTATATTGTTAATGCAAAAATTAATATTCACGAATTGGAGCAAATCCTCGAACAACCAATCCCGGCTGATGGCGGATATGAAACCCTGGCTGGTTTGATTTTCTCATTGACCGGATATGTCCCCCGCGAAAAAGAACTAATTGCGTACGGGAAGTTTGATTTTATTGTTGAAAAAATAGAAAAAAATCGCATACTTCAGGTGCGCGTTGTAATCACCGATCGAGTCGAAGAGGACTTGCCATCATCGGGAAACTGAGCCGGACTCGAAATATTCGAAATTGAAATGCTTTTAAGGAGTTGGGATTAAATAACCTGGACATTTTGCTTAACAATAATTTTGATAAATAGCAACTTAAGAAATTTTAATGGGTAATTTATTTTATCCCACCTCCTAAAGCACTTTCGGGCTCCAACCGCCGATAACCTTTCGGCACAATAAGCCTGATCATCAATATAAACTACCCCCAAGCACTTTTCGAAAACATCAATAACCAGCAAATTCGCGCCGGAGAAGCGGTGGCAATCAGTCAATTCTCTGCTTTGGGTTGCCAGGTAATCAGTATGTTATCAATAAAAAATAACTCTGCTCGCTTATATTCCCAAATTACAAATCCTGTATTTTCAGACTTCTGCGTAACTGGCTGCCCCCAGCTTTGTACTACCATATCCTGATTCATTCCCTCAAGAATTCGATTTTCCTTAATTGCATTGGCTAATAACTGCTCATCAACCTTATATTGGATTGTTTCGCGATGTTCCTTTTTTTCGATGAATCGTTCCAACACCGAAGCACAGCTAGTCAACAGGCATAAAGCTATGATGACGACAAATTTGAATTGCATACGGTTACTCTCCAGTTTTTTAAATAAATCATTATTTATCAATACGTCATGCTCCCGCCGGTTTAGCACCAGTCAATATTGAATTGCAAATAATTTACACCATCTAAACTAACAGGATGTTGCAGCTTTCACAGCGAGGCATTCCATACTTAATCCGAATTGCTATAATTGATTGGCTGCAACTCAGATTACTTTTCGGACAAACTATAATTAATACTATAAAAATTATCGACATTTACTTAAATAGCTTTAGGCTATCAAATACAAAACTTGTTGACAATCAGTATTAAAATGCTTATATTATTCTTCACTTTTAAAAAAATAGATAACCTGATTGTAATTGGTTAGATAGAGCGACAGGCAGTTTGCGATTTATGCGGTTAACACACATGCGGTTTGCCGATTACGTTTCGGGAGTCAAGGCACCGGAATTCATTCTAAATATAGATTCCGTGATACCTCAAATCTCACTATTGAAACTTAAATAATCCGTAATAGTTCAGCACCCATTTGAATACACCTTAAAAGATGATTTACGATTGAAGATTAATGATTTTTAATTTGCGAATTAAAACCTTCGCAAATCGTATATCGTTAATCTTTATTCTGAAATCAAAAAAAATGGTGGTGAACTATTGCACTAATCCATATTCAGGCAAAAAGGCGTAACAGCTTATTTTTCTGCTCCCGTAGCTGATTAGCCCAAGTAATGAGGAAATTATTATACAAGTATCCTTGACCTGTGAAAACAAGGGGGTCATGATGAATGATGCATCATTATCTAATTTCCAAATCGCGCTATATCGATTCAAACTCCAGGCGCAATCTCATATCAGGCTTCCCGCTTATGCGGGTTCCACGCTTAGAGGCGCTTTCAGTAATGTATTCAAAACAATAACTTGTGAGCGCAAGACCGGCTTATGCAAAAATTGCGATTTGATCGATTCATGTCCCTACATTCAGATTTATGAAAATTCAGGGGAATTTTGTACGTTCAAGCTGGATCGATTCAAAACACCTCCAAAGCCTTTTGTTATTGAACCACCTGTAAACAACTCCACTCAAATTTATGAAAAAGGACAGGAATTTGAACTGAGGCTGCTGCTGATCGGCAAAATTCTAAGGCATTTTCCATATTTCATTCTGGCTTTGAAAGAGATGGGGCAGAATGGCATCGGCAAAACCAGGGGAAATTTTAAACTGATGAAAATAGAAGGATTGAATCCGTTAAACCAAACCTCCGGATTAATCTACGATGCCGACGCAGGTACTATCCTGAATAAAGAAATTTCTTTCAATCTGATCGACTTTATTCGAGAGAAATCAAAATCGGCAAATGAAATAAATAAAATCGATGTGGAATTTGTCACACCCACTCGAATAAAAAGCTCCGGATCGTATGATAATTCATTGAGTTTCAAAGTGTTGATTCAAACGCTGCTAACCAGGATTACGAATCTTGCATACCATTATTGTGATCAAAAACAAACGCTCAATTTTCGTAATCTCGTAAACCAGGCTAAACGGATTGAAATTGTTCATGAAACAAAAGAGTGGCAAGACATCAAGCGATTTCAGTCCAAAAATAACATTGAAATGTTTCTCGGGGGATATATTGGTAAAATTGCATACATGGGTGACATCGCGCCCTTCTGGCCCTGGCTAAAGTTTGGTGAAATTCTTCATATCGGGAAGAATTGTAGCTTCGGACTTGGAAAATATCAAGCATCAAATATTTCTGAAAGTGCGTGAAATACACGGCAAACCGAAAAAACAATCGCATGACGAAAGGAAATATCAAAAATGCTAAATCGAAAAATTCTGGTGATAGACGATGAGCAGCGAATGTGTCGCCTTCTTCAAGCAGCATTGACTGCGGACAGGCTCCAGGTTGATGTGGCATACGATGGGAATGAAGGCGCCGAGAAGATCAAATCAAATGTGTATGATATCATCATTACGGATTTAAAAATGCCGGGCAAAAGCGGTATCGAGCTGCTGGATTTCGCTAAAACCATAACGCCTTCAACGGAAGTTATTTTGATGACAGCCTATGCAACTGCTCAGACTGCCGTCGAAGCGATGAAAAAGGGTGCTTATGACTATGTGATCAAACCATTTGAAATGACCGAACTGAAACTTAAGGTGAAGCACATTCTCGAAAAAAAACAACTCGTTCAGGAAAATGCAAAACTCAAAGAGAAACTCAAAAATAGATATTCGTTGGAGAATATGATCGGAAGCAGCGGGTGCATGCAAAATGTCTATAAAATGGTTCAGAAAGTAGCCCAGAGCGACGCCACCGTGTTGATTCGAGGCGAGAGCGGTACAGGAAAGGAATTGATTGCGCATGCCATCCATCAACTCGGTCCCCGAAGAGATAAGCCTTTCATTGCAGTTAATTGCGGCGCGTTGCCGGAAAATTTATTGGAAAGCGAGCTTTTCGGGCATGAAAAGGGCGCTTTTACGGGAGCGGATAAACGAAAATTAGGTCGTTTCGAACTGGCGGGTGAAGGTAGTATATTTCTTGATGAAATTGGAGACATGACGCCATCCACACAAATTAAATTGCTTCGTGCCTTGCAGGCGAAAGAAATGGTTCGTCTCGGAGGTATCGAAACGATTGATATCAAAGCACGTACAATTTCAGCCACCAATCGCAACCTGGAGGAAGCTTTAAAAACGGACCAATTTCGCGAAGACCTTTATTACCGGATTAATGTTTTTCCAATCACCGTACCACCACTCAGGGAACGCAAGGAAGATATCCCGGATCTGGTTGCTCATTTTTTACAGAAATATAATTCCAAACACGATAACCTGGAGCCCAAAGTCCTCAAACAACTCATGGTGTATCATTACCCGGGAAATGTGCGAGAACTTGAAAATATCATCGAGCGTACATTGATAATGGCGGGCGACAATAAAATTACCATCGAAGACTTGCCCCCGCAATTATTCATGGGATCAGCAACCCATACCAACCTTGAAATCCCTGAGGAAGGTTTGTCACTGGAGGAAGTGGAAATCGGATTGATACAAAAAGCGCTCACAAAAGCCAGGGGCAACAAAAGCCAGGCTGCAAAATTGCTGGGCATCACCAGGAGAAAATTATACTCAATGATGGAACGCCTGGGTTCCTGATCGGTTGTCCTCTTCACGCGATCTTAAGAATATCTATAATCCTGCCGATAACTAGACTGTTTGCAAAGCTGTTCTTTATTCTATCTTCCGTTAAACAAAAACAATCTGCCTTCTATCATTAACTTTTTGTTTACCTTAACTTTTGGGGTAAATTATGAATATCATTCCAAAGGAATTGATTAATTCGACGCTTTCGAAATTCTCGAGCTACTCCGAGGAGGAAATCTTGCCGGATCAAAAAGAATTTATGAAAAATCAACCGGATATTGTGGAGTTCCTGCTTCAGTTTACCGATGATCACTCGGACGAAATCTCCCGGCTGGCACTTCATTTAGCCCACCTGTGCTGGAAAGTTTTCAATGAAGCTAAGGGAATACCTCTGAAGACTATTCCATTTATACTGCAAACGGTCATAAATTGAACATTTTTTTACTGTCATTGCGAGGCGTTTTTTGCCGAAGCAATCTTTTCAGTGCTTAA
>JAFGMA010000062.1 GCA_016927835.1 Candidatus Zhuqueibacterota bacterium
AGTGCTTAACCTCATGGGATTGCTTCGCTGCACTCCGTTTCGCTCGCAATGACATGAAAGTTCAATTTGTGCCCGTGCAAAGTATAAGTCTCTTTTATTAAAATTGGAGCGAAAGCTGCACCAGGCAGGTTGCTTTGATTCTCTCCCAGCCGGGTTGGGGGTGCAACTGAATAGAAATGTCCGGGGATTCATCGAAATCGGATAAATGCGCATCAACATAGGCATCTGCCATGCTGATAAGCACAATGCCCACAAGCCACCACACGCCTTCATTCCGCCAATTGATATAATCATCCCGATAATAATATGGACCCGATACGACCTGTTGGTTCCAATAGATCGCCGAACCGGCAGCCGTACATTCTGCGCAGAATGCAAGCGCCGCCTTGAATTTTTTGCCATTATAGCATTGTCCCCAACCGGGAATTATCATCGAACGAATTACGGCTCCGGTCGGGGATTTGCTCGCAGCGGGTTCTGCACGAGGTGCTCGCTGAGGTGCTTGCTCATGAACCTTTTTCGTACTCGACGTATCGACAGTAACCTCCTGAGCCGATACGGTGTTAAAAAATAAAGCAAGCCAACAGCTTGCAAATAGTATCTTTGGTGAAAAAGACATAACTTATTTATTCCTGTATTGAGCGAATCAGCAGTCAAAACTCGGGAATCAGTAACCGATTAGCCGTGAACAGAAACCTTCAATAGAGATTCTTGAATGCGAACTTGCTCAAATTAGGTTATTTCAAATTTATCTCAGGCGGTAGCCATAGCAATCGCTTCAATTTCAACCTGAGCATTCAGGGGCAACTGCTTGACAGCCACAGCGCTTCTGGCAGGGGGATTCAATTTGAAATATGATTCATATATTTCATTCATCGCACCGAAATTTGCCATATCCGTTAAAAATACAGTGCATTTGATAACCTGATCGATATCACTTCCGGCAGCCTTGAGAACGGCTTTCAGATTTTCCAGCACCTGTCGTGTTTCAGCCTGAATTCCTCCGGTGACGATTTTCTTTGTATCAGGATTAATGCCGATCTGTCCGGCGGTGAATACGAATGACGAAGCCGACGCTACAATCGCCTGGCTGTACGGTCCGACTGCGGCTGGCGCTTTATCCGTTGATATGACGCGTTTCATCCTCTTTCCTTTTGTTTTAAATATTCCTGTTGATAATACTTTTTGAATGTATCCACCAATTTAAATCCATTATTTCTGGTCGTGTCAAACCTGAGCTCAAAAATCAGATCATCGATCGTATATTGCGACAATTTGCTAAGGTCGGTTTTATCCAGCCACTCGGCGGACTCATTTTCCAGAATTTCGACCAGCTTATCCAGGCGCAATTTCTTGAACGCTTTTACGAAAGCGGGATCAAAATGTGTACCTGAGTCCTGTTCGAGGATTCTGATAACTTTTTCAAAGCTCATTCTTCCCGTATAATAGCGGTTGGAGGTCATCGCATCGAATGCATCGACGACTGCAAGCAGACGTCCCTCCGCAGGGATTTGTTCGAGCTTCAAGCCTTCGGGATAACCTGTTCCGTCTACCTTTTCGTGATGTGTTCCGGCGATGAAGGGCAAATCCTTGAGTTCCTTGGAAAGCTGGATTTTTTCTAGTATTGCGCGCGTAATCGCGGGATGGCTGCGCATCTGGCTGTACTGCTTTTCGGTCAATTTTTTATGATTTTTTAAAATTGCGTCGCTCAGCGATACTTTGCCATAGTCATGCAGCAGCGCAGCAAAACGCAAAACTTTTTTTCTTGGTTCATTTAAATGAATGATTTTGGCAACCTCGTTGGAATACAAGGCAATCCGTTTCGAGTGTCCCGCTGTTAATGGATCTCTGGCGTCGATCGTACTCGCCAGGGTTTCGATGAAGCTATTCAACGTGTTTTGCAACTGCTCATACAATTGTGCATTTTCAATCTGTGTAGCGGCGATAGTAGAAATGGCGTTCAGCAGTTCTTCATCATCCCGTGTGAAGGATCCTTCTTTTTTATTAAGAACCTGAAAAGCACCGATGATCTCATTCAGGCGATTGCGCATCGGAAAAGTCAACATGTTTTGTGTTTTATAGCCTGTTTGCCGGTCGATTTCAGGATTGAATCGGGAATCTGCATAAGCGTCGGGAATATTCAATATTTCACCGGTGGTTGCTACGTGCCCCGCAATACCAAGATGACTCGCAAAACGGATTTCGCTTTCGCCGTGGGCTACTTTGGACCAGAGTTCATTTTTCTCTTCATCCAGCAGGAACACGGAACAACGGTCAGCATGCAACGCATTTTTCACTTCATCCATTATTACAAACAACAAGCGGTCAAGTTGCAACTCAGTTGAAATCTCACGAGTAATATTTAACAGCACACAGAGTCTTTCGTGTTCTTCTTGATAATGCTTTAATTCATCTGTAATAATCCTTGTTTCCGTGCAGTTATCGCAATCTCTGGCTGCTAATTGCTCAGCGTTATTCCTCTCCCTCACTGTCATAATGACGAACTCCAAATTTCGATTGTGTATCGCAATGATTCAAACTATGGAAACAGGCAAAATTTTGCTTCTGATTATTTTAAAAGGATCACTTTAAATGGCTGTACCTGCACCGGATTCCGATAGTCCTTTTAAGCTCATGATATGGCTTTTACCTCCTGGTGTCTTGTCAAGAATTTTTTGCTTGATCATTTTCATTAAGAAAAGCAAATGATATTTCCCTGATGTGAGTCATATCACAAACAACAAGAAATATCCAACTCAACCAAGTGATCGCTCAGTTATTAATTCTTTGCATGACGTACAATGCCCCTGGGTTCCCAAAATGGAGTTTTGGAATCAGTAACTGAGGGAAAACCTCAACTAAAAAGCAATGAAGTGTCAAAGCTATATAACATCTAAAATATTAATGATTTCTAAATTGCATATTAAAAAGTTTTTGATAGAGTCCGGTAGCTTTCACGAGTTCATTATGGGTTCCCGCTTGCACGATGTGTCCCTGGTCGATGACGATAATGCGATTTGCATTTTGAACGGTGGATAACCTGTGAGCAATAACCAGCGATGTTCGCCCGACCAGTAAACGTTCAATCGCTTCCTGAACGAGTAATTCAGATTGTGTATCCAACGAAGAGGTTGCTTCATCGAAGATCAAAATCGGGGGATTTTTCAATATCGCCCTGGCAATCGCCAATCGCTGACGTTGCCCCCCTGATAATTTCATACCCCGGTCGCCGATTGTCGTCTGGTAGCCCTCGGGCATCTCGAGAATGAAATCGTGAGCATTGGCGGCTTTGGTGGCATTGAAAATAAGCTCATCCGGAATGTCGGACATGCCGTAGGCGATATTGTTGCGCACCGTGTCATTGAATAAAATTGTTTCCTGGGTGACGATCCCCATGAGTTGGCGAAGCGAATCGAGACGGATACGCTTGATATCCATGCCGTCGATTTCAATGCTACCGGTTTGCGGATCATAAAATCTTACCAATAAATCGAGCAGTGTCGATTTTCCGCCTCCGCTCGGTCCGACCAGCGCCACAACCTGCCCCTTTTCGACCTCCATCGAGATATCTGACAACACATTTTCACCGGGCAGATAATGAAACGAGACATGTTTGAATCTGATCGATCGGTTGAAATCGTTGACGACGATTGGTTTCTCTGAATTCGTAATGCTTGGCGGCGTATCCAATATCCGAAACACCCGGCGCGCTGCGACCAGGCCTTCCTTGGTGCTGGTATACACCTGACCTAGCAATTTTAAAGGCGCCATTAAGGAGAACAAGCAGCCCAGGAAGAGAATAAACATGCCCGGGCTGAGGGCGTTTTTCCCGACGAGTACCTCGGCACCGCCAAAGTATAGCACGAAAACACCCGCCGCCAATCCAATATATTCGGTTAGCGCCGGGCTTAGCTTGCGAATGCGGGTCATACGAACGACTGTTTTGCGGTATAATTCGTTTTTATCCAGGAATTTTTTGATTTCAAATTTTTCCATGGCAAATGCTTTTACCACGCGGATTCCGTACAGCGTCTCACTCAGGATCGAAGTCAAATCAGCCATTCGATTTTGCATGATTTCGCTATCCTGCTTGAGCTTGTTTCCCATTGTTGAAAGCACCCAACCTGTTACGGGTATCAGCAAGCTCACCAGCAGTGTCAGCTTCCAGCTTATGATAATCATGAGCGCGACATATATTGCAATCGAAAGGGGATCGCGAAAAAGGCTGTTAATCGCAGCGGCAATGGAATCGTTGACGATTTTGACATCATTTGTTACGCGTGATATAAGTCTTCCCGTACGCTCGCCGTGAAAGAAATCGAGCGACATGCGGTGCAAGTGCAGGAATAAATCGTTCCGTAAATCCCGGATAAGACCTTGTTCGACCGCTGCCATATAATAGGTTTGTCCGACCGCGAAAAAGTTTTTTAACAAAAAGCCGATTAACAGGATAATACACAGTATCTTTAGCTGATCGATTTTTGAAAATCTGGATAAATACACTCTTACACGTTGCTCAGTGCGCTCTTTTATCCCTGAAACATCCTTCTTGATCTTAAGGATCGCGTCTTTCTGAACTGCTTCATTCTGAACCGATGGCGGTGGTTGCGTGGCGTTTACAGGCGCAGAAATCTGGACTGGTACATTTTCGCTAAACAGAACATTCAAAAGCGGTACGATTGCTGTCAACGAGAATGCGCTGAAGAGAACGAAAAGAATCATGCACACCGTAGAGGGGATAATATGGCGCCAGTATCGAAAGACATAGCGCAAAACTCGGAAATAATCTTTCATGTAAAATCCTAATCCTCATCCAGATCTTCAAACTTGGCATCTTCGACATCATAATCAGACAAATTAAGCGAGTCCTTCTCGGGTTTCCCGGAAACTTTGGTTTGGTCCCTGGGTGGCAATTTTTTGAAAACATGTCGATAAAAAAGGTAGATAAAATAGATAATGATCGCCCAGAGAATTAGTCTAAAAAAGCCCATGATGTTGGGTCCTGTTCTTGAAAATTAAAATTTTGAATGCGCGATACCAGGTACTCGAAATCGTCTTTTCTTTTAACAAAATCCAATCGAGTGGTATCGACGACTAATAATGGTGAATCATGATAGTGCGCAAAAAACTTGTTATATGCTTCATTCAAAGCCTCAATATATCCGGGTTCCATTTCGCGTTCATAGGGGCGATCCCGCAACGTGATATTTTCCATGAGCCTCGAAGGCTTTGATTTCAAATAGACAACCAGATCGCAACGCGTGATATCTTTTTCAAGCAAATGGACAATTTTTTCATAGAGTCTCAGTTCCCGATCTTCAAGGTTCAAATACGCAAATATTTTGTCTTTTGCAAATAAATAATCGGCAACAATTGTCTGGTGAAACAGGTCGCGCTGAGGAATTGCCTGTTGCTGGCGATAGCGGCTTAATAGAAAAAATAACTGAGTTTGAAATGCGTATTGTTTAGGTCTTTTGTAAAAATCTTCAAGGAATGGATTTTCCTCTGGTTGCTCGAGCACCATTTTTGCATTTAATCGATTTGCCAACATCCCGGTTAACGTTGTTTTGCCGACTCCGATCACGCCTTCGATCACAATATACTGCAATTTCAAAATAATTTCCTCTCCTCTGTAGTGCAACGAAAGCCAGTTAATCGGATTGTTCTTCAACCAGCAAAACCGGTTCACTCAATTTAACAACGTGATGAAGGTCAGGACAATTTTCGCAGAGAAATGAAATCGCGCGATCCGCCTGGGGGGGCAAGAAATCCGGTGCAATTTCATTCAATGGTTGTAAAACAAATTTGCGTGTTGTCGTGCGAGGATGCGGTATTGTTAGTAAAGGGGTATTTCGGACAAGCGCTCCGAAATAGATGATATCAATATCAATCGTCCTGGGACCCCAGGGAACCGTTCGGTACCGACCCAATTGGTTTTCGATTCGTTGCAGGCTGAATAGCAAACAGACCGGACAAAGACCAGTCCTGATTTCAAGTGCGGCATTTAAAAAATCAGGCTGTCCCGCCACCCCATGAGGCTCAGTTTCATAGATTGAAGACACGCTCACAATTCGAGTTGCGGCGAGCTGATGTATTTTTTCGATTGCCGAACGTAAAAATTCCAAACGTTTATTAATATTCGTGCCTAGAGACAAAAAGACTCGCTGGTGGGTATTGGATTGGAGATCATGCTGTTCTTTGAATTTCAACTTCAATTCCACCGGTAAGACCTTTCAACGGCGCATGCGGTTTTCGCACCCTGACACGCACTTCATTTATATTCACTTTATTGAGCAATGAAGCAGCAATGTGCTCTGCAACTGCTTCAACCAGGTTGAAATCACCTTCGAGCACGACTTCCTCGATGATCTCATAGACGGCATTCACGTCGATTGTGTCTTCGATTCGATCGGAATTGCCCGCATGGCTTAGGTCGAGAGCAAGCTCAACGTCAACCTCAAATCGCTGTCCCTGTGCTTTCTCACAGCTTTCTAATCCATGAAACGCATAAAATACCATGTCATTGATTTTTAAAGCATCAATTGCCATTGAGCCGCCTTCCTTGACTTCAAACAGTTGCATTTTAATATATTAAATAATTTCAATTTTGTCAAGATAAAACATCGATACCCTCAAAAAAGAAAATGCTCCGGCATAGTAAGCTCACCGGAGCATTTTTTAAGCTATTTTGACACAATATTCAACTGCCCGGGCACGCGTTATGCTACCTGAGCAGCAGTACATTTTAATACATTCCGCCCATTCCGCCGCCTGGAGGTGCCGGAGGCATCGGTTTTTCGGGCTCTGGTTTGTCGACGATTGTCGCTTCAGTCATCAGCATCAATCCGGCGAGGCTGGCTGCATTTTGAAGTGCAACGCGGGTCACTTTGGTCGGATCGATTACGCCGGCTTTGATCAAATCTTCATATACTTCGCGTTCGGCGTTGAAACCAAAAGCGCCTTCGCTCTCTTTTACCTTATGAACCACAATCGAGCCATCCATTCCGGCATTGTTAGCGATTTGTCGAATAGGCTCTTCGAGCGCTCGACGAACGATGTCGACACCCACCTGGTGATCTTTTTCCAGGGTCAGGTTGCTCAATGCTTTTAAGCAGCGAACATAAGCAACACCGCCGCCAGGAACGATACCTTCTTCGACTGCTGCACGTGTGGCATGCAGAGCGTCTTCGACGCGAGCTTTCTTTTCTTTCATTTCCGGTTCAGTTGATGCACCGACGTTTAGTACAGCAACGCCACCAGCTAATTTTGCCAGGCGTTCCTGCAGCTTTTCCCGGTCGTAATCGGAAGTAGTAGAATCGATTTGCTTTTTAATCTGCTCAATTCTACCCTTGATTTCTTTGGTATCGCCTGCGCCTTCCACGATTGTCGTATTATCTTTATCGATGGTAACCCGTTTTGCGCTTCCCAGGTCGGCAGTCGTGGTATTTTCCAGCTTGAATCCAGCTTCCTCGGAAATTACCCGTCCGCCTGTCAGAACGGCAATATCTTCCAGCATGGCTTTGCGACGATCACCGAAACCCGGTGCTTTGACAGCGGCTATTCTCAGGGTACCGCGCAATTTATTAACTACCAATGTCGCCAATGCTTCGCCTTCAACATCTTCGGCAATGATTAACATGGGTCTGCCCATCTGAGCAACTTTTTCGAGAATCGGCAGCAGGTCTTTCATCACGCTGATCTTTTTATCGTAAATAAGGATCATCGGATCTTCCAGATCTGTCTGCATATCGTCGGGATTGGTTACAAAGTAGGGTGAAAGATAACCACGATCAAACTGCATTCCCTCAACAACTTCCAGGGTCGTATCAGTGGTTTTTGCTTCCTCAACTGTGATTACGCCATCTTTTCCTACCTTCTCCATGGCATCGGCGATTAAATTGCCGATGGTCGCGTCGTTATTCGCAGAGATTGCGCCAACCTGGGCGATTTCGGTTTTGCCGGGCAGTGTCTTGCTCATCTTATTCAATTCTTCGACGACGAGTTCAACTGCTTTATCAATACCGCGTTTGATATGAGTGGGATTTGCGCCCGCGGTGACATTTTTCAATCCTTCGCGATAAATGCACTGTGCTAAAACGGTTGCAGTGGTAGTTCCATCCCCGGCAACATCGCTTGTTTTAGAAGCCACTTCGCGAATCATCTGCGCGCCCATATTTTGCACGGGATCTTCAAGTTCGATTTCTTTGGCAACAGTCACACCGTCTTTTGTAACGGTTGGCGCACCAAATTTTTTATCTATGACTACATTGCGACCTTTTGGTCCCAAGGTAACGCGTACGGCTTCAGCTAATGCATCGACACCTTTTTTCAAAGCAGCACGTGCATCGACATCGAAGTCAATCAGTTTTGGCATATTATTAAAACCTCCATTTTATTTTCAATAGTTATATTGTTTACGAAATGATCGCCAGAATATCGCTTTCTCGCATAATCAGCAAATCCTCTTTATCAACCGTCACTTCGGTACCAGAATATTTGCCATACAAAACTTTGTCACCTTTTTTGACTTCCATCTTAATCAATTCGCCAGTATCAGAAGCTTTTCCGGGTCCAACGGCTACCACAATACCCTGCTGTGGTTTTTCTTTGGCTGTATCGGGAATAATAATTCCGCCCTGTCTTGTCTCTTCCGCTTCTGAAGGTTTGATTACGACCCTGTCAGATAATGGTTTTATTGGCATACGACTCCTCCTTAATAATTTTAATACGTTAATACATTTTTTTAGCACTCTCTTTTGATGAGTGCTAATAATAACCGCATTAATATATAAATTTTTCTCAAAAATGCAAGAAAAAAATTGCCATTTTACAAAATATTAAAATTAAGAACCTTATTTTTCCGGTTGTTACGTTCCTGATCAATCAAAAATTTACCTGCGTTCTTTTAACCAAACTGCCTGAGTGCAATTGAATAAACCTCTGAAAATCAAAAATTTAATAATGTCGCTTTTTGAGCGTCACTAAATTTAGATGCAAACACGTCTAATTTGATTCAAAATTTTGCATGATAAAGCGATTCACGTTCTACGCGCTAATATGAAATCCGGTGATGCATCGCGCTATCTGCCGTGATGCACTAACTGGAATAGCATGAAAGCTTCGCCAAAATCGCGAACCTTCCTGATGAAAGAAACTGAGTATTACCCCACATAATCAATTTTTTTGTTTGATATTCACAAAAACTTTCATATATTGATAAATATTCAAACCATTTACGCAATATCTGCCGTATAGGAGCAATTAGAATTGCACCCGTCCGAGTCGTCATTGCTTCGCTTATCCCCTGCACCGCTCCTGAGCCGTTTGAATCGCATTCACTTGTACCGGGAGGAAATGCTGCCGCCAGCTAGCCGATGCGCGGAACGCCGAAATTGCTAATTCAGGTGCGCCAGGTTTTACGTGCTAACCATTACTCGAATCAGGACTAAAAAAAAGGATTATATCATGATAAAGACAAAAATTTCTGCTTTCAGGAATGCAAATAAGCTCATCTGGTTGAAGGTAAAATATGGGGAAGTGCGTATCGGCAAGTTATACTTTGCACGGGCACAAATTGAACTTTCATGTCATTGCGAGCGAAACGGAGTGCAGCGAAGCAATCCCATGAGGTTAAG
>JAFGMA010000063.1 GCA_016927835.1 Candidatus Zhuqueibacterota bacterium
AGTGCTTAACCTCATGGGATTGCTTCGCTGCACTCCGTTTCGCTCGCAATGACATGAAAGCTCAATTTGTGCCCGTGCAAAGTATATCTTTCGACGGTAGTCCTGAACACTCTCATTCATTTTCACACCGGAGGATTTTAATGAAAGCAGCTCTAAGTCGCAATTCAGTGTACCTTTTCATTTCGTTGTGCTTGCTGTGCATGGTTTGTTCAAAACCATCCGTAGACACCGAGCTCACCAAATATATGGAATGGTCGTCCGAGGCGGTTGATGGCGTTGACAGATTGATTATCCAGGATAAACAAGTCCAAATCGAACATCTGGCACACCGACCGGTTGAAGACGACTCTTCCAAATTTTATTGTGATCTGCCCGATACCGGCAAATTTGCACTTACCTTGCAGCCGGTTGCCGGACGCGGTGATATAAAACTCGAGCAGCTACCGACCGCTGAAAATGGATTTGTCACCAAAATTCTTATCGATGATGGCGACTACGGAGGCGCCGATCTTTACAAATTCATTCTATATTTCGGCGACCCGCAAATAGCAGCAAAATATCAAAAGGAATTCAACCGAGAACCCCCGATTGTTGAACTGCAAAAAATGGATATTCCGTTGAAAGATATGACTATGCATCTGGTGGGGCATGCCCACGTCGATCTCTCGTGGCTATGGTCAAAAAGCGAGACCATTCACGAAGTGTACCCCAACACGTATAAAAACGCACTTGACTTGATGAATAATTTCGATAAATTCTGCTTCTCAGCCAGCTCCGCGCAAGGGTATGACTGGGTCGAAACATATTACCCTGACATATTCGCGAAAATTCAGGAGCGCGTCAAAGATGGCAGATGGGAAATTGTCGGCGGCGCCTGGACCGAACACAATAGCAATATCCCCAGCGATGAATCATTGGTGCGTCAATACCTGTATGGCAAACGCTATTTCAAGGACAAATTCAATGTTGATGTCAATGTGGGTTGGTTGCCGGATTGCTTCGGATTCAATTGGTCAATGCCACAGATTTACAATAAAAGTGGAATTGATTATTTCATGACTCACAAATTGAAGCATCAGGAGAACCGGAACAAACCCATCGTCCGCTTCCCGTACAACAATTTCTGGTGGCTTTCTCCGGATGGTTCCCGGGTGCTCGTATGCCACACCGTCGGCGGCTATGGCGAAGCAGTTCAAGGAAAAAAAATGGCTCAGCAGATGAAAACCATCATCGAGCGCCATAAAATTCCGGTGCTCCTGGTTCCGTATGGTCACGGCGATCATGGCGGCGGTCCCCAGCGCGATATGGTTGAACGCGCAATAGAGCTGGAGCAACGCGAGGATTACCCACAAGTCAAATTTTCTACTGCCGAGAAATATTTTGATCAGGTGTCCAAACATCCCGAAGCCCAAAATTTACCTGTGATCGACGATGAACTTTATATCAAAACGCATCGCGGAACCCTCACAACCGATTCGCAGGTGAAGCGCGATAACCGGCAATCGGAAGTGCTGCTGACCGATGCGGAAAAATTATCCGCTATTGCCATGCGCTTCGGTCTGGAATATCCGCAGCAAGAGCTGGATGATGCCTGGAAATTACTGCTATTCGGGCAGGTTCACGATAATCTCGATGGCTCCTCGATCCAGATCGTCTACGATGAGGCGGCAGAGGATTATGCAAAAATCAAGACCGATATTTCCCGATTGCGGGACCGGGCAATTGATAAAATTTCGTCTGAGATCAATATCGCTGGCGGCTCCGGCGAACCTGTCGTTGTTTTCAACACTCTTAGCTGGGAACGAGATGGTGTAGTAAAACTCGACCTGCAAGCGAATGAAAAACCGGGTATCGCCGACGCAGCGGGCAATGCTGTGCCCTCACAAATAATCAAGCACGGCAGCCAACGCACCTTGCTTTTCATCGCACGGAATATTCCATCGCTGGGATACAAAACCTATTGGCTGACATCCGAACCGTTCGAAGCCAGCCAGGGCAACAGCACTGCGAATCATCTCGAAAATGAATTTCTCGCGGTCGATGTTGATCCGCAAACCGGCTGTCTCTCAAAGGTATTTGATAAAATGAATCAGCGCGATGTGTTGGACGAATCCGGCAAGGGTAACGTGCTGAGAATCTACGAAGATCGCCCGCCGGAAGCCCCGAGCGGCGAACCCGCCTGGAATATTAACCTCGGCGATCACACCGATCTGATGCAGGCAGAGGCGATCAAACTGGTGGAAAACGGACCGGTACGCCAAACCATTCGCATCGAGAAAAAATATGGCAAGTCGAATTTCGCGCAGGAAATCAGCCTGTACGCCGGCATGCCGCTGCTGGAGACGCGCCTATCGGCGAATTGGTACGAGCACTATAAATTCCTCAAAGCGGTTTTTCCGTTTAGTTTCTCAAATGAATGGGCAACATTCGAAATCCCCTTTGGCACAGTTCAACGCTATGATTACCGCCTGAAGACCGCACCCGAAGCAACAATGCAGCATCCGCAGAGAAAATGGGAACTCGCGGATCACACAAAATTCGAGGTTGCCGCCTTGAAATGGGCGGATTTGAGTACCCCGGACAATTCTTATGGCGTCAGTTTTTTGAATGACAGCAAATACGCCTATTCCTTCAGCGGTAACACCATAGAATTGAGTCTCATTCGCGGACCGCGCCGGGGCTACTCCGGAACACCGGAAAGCTGGGCGGATCAGTCGGATAATCCAATTGTGGGCACGCATCATGTCGCGTATGCGTTGCTGCCGCACAAGGGCGATTGGCTGAATGCCAATAGCATGCGAGCCGGATACGAATTTAACACATCATTGCTCGCTAAAAGAATGGCAGCACACAGCGGAAAATTGCCTGCTGAATACGCCTTCATGCCAGAACCTTCAGCCAACGTTATGTGCACCGCTCTGAAAAAAGCGCAAGACTCGAACGCTTTGGTATTGCGCCTGTTCGAAACCGCTGGCAAAGATACGCCGGTGAAACTCGAATTCGATCAGCCGGTCAAGCGAGCTTACACGACTGACTTGCTTGAATGGGGCAAATATGTGGAATCGAAAAATCTTCGAGTGGCTGGCAAAACAGTAGAACTGCCGCTGAATCATTACGCCGTGGAAACCGTGGTGCTGGAATTCTGAAAAAGAAATCCGCGCAGGAATATCTGATGCCTTTCTGCCCCCACGAAATACGCGACCAACACAATCTCCGGTTGGCTATTTCGTGGGGATTATTTTTACCTGGAGGCATTTCTCGTTGGCATTGAATCAAGCCTTGTAAAGCAGCGTTGGAGAAAACATGGAATTTAACCATAATACCGGAGGTGCAGGAGTCAGGCGACAAGATTTGCACTTACATTTAGTCTGGTAAAACCGCCGTGCCATCCAGGAGGAATCTTTGGTGTTAGTGAAAAGAGTTGAATTTATCATACGTCTGGTATGTACTACAACACAATCCAAAATCATTTTATAAATACCAGAATGCAGAGATCAGCAAACTATCCATTTAAAAATTGAGAATGGTTCGACCGCAGCGGCGCACACAGCTCCGCTCACCATGAAGTCAGTATGACTATATTTTTAATTACTTAAACCAAGCTCATCCTGAGCGGAGTCGAAGGATGAACTGACTCTGGTTTGCGGAAGCCTGAACCCGGAATACCAAAAGGAGGAGGCTTATAATGAATACATCAAAAAAGATACCCGCAGTTTTATGGATAGCAATAATTGGCATGTGCGTTTTTGCCTGTTTGCATTTGATAGTCAGCTTTTCAAAACCGGTTCAGATCATTGCGTTCATAGTGAATTCAATTCTGCTTATTGGAATATATATGGGAAAAAAGTGGGCTTATGTGGTTACGATAATCGCTGCCCTATTTGCCCCATTGGTTCTCCTTTCACAGGATTCAGAATTATCTCTCGTTATATTAACGCTCAATTTAATCGTTCTGATACCCCTTTTATTATCTACAAGGTACTTTTTCCCGAAGAGTGCCGAAAAATCAGCAAGTGCGTGAGTGATGGATAAATCTACTCATTCACTTGCAGAGACAGGATCTTCCAGAAAAAAGCTAATCCTGAAGTCTGCAAGCTGATAAAATACAGGAAGTTTTTCGAACCTGGATCGAACGGTTCAGCATTCACGGTTGCAGGCTGATCAGCCTTAATGGCTAAAACTTAAAACAGGTACGCCTGGTTAGATTTTAATACCCAATTTATTAAGAATAATCGCCAGATCATTGGGCGTTACAAAAACAATTTCATAGGTCGAAATTATAAACTAGCAATTTTGAAGCACCGGAGCTTCCACCCTCACCTCTCTCATCTCCCTCAAATTTTTTCACCGCGCCCGGAGCCTGTCAGGCACCTACCTGAGGATCACCAGCCTGCCGGATTTCGCCTGTTGACCATTGAAGCGAATACGATACACATAGCCGCCCGAACTCACCGCAGCGCCGGTTTCATCGGTTCCGTTCCAGTGGAAGCGATAGGAGCCCGCGGCTTTGACTTCGCTTTCGAGCGTCCGCACGACCTGCCCCCGCATATTATAAATCGTAAACTCCACAAACCCGTCTTGCAGCAATTCATAATAAAATGTAGTCGCCGTATTAAATGGATTGGGATAATTCGGGTACAATACAATAGCGTGCGCTTGCTCGATATGTCCCGCTCCGGCGAATTCAACCGTTGTTGTGCTCGTCGTATCTCTCAGATAGAATGTGTACCCGACGCCACCCTTGTCGAACCAGGCGTGCGACAAATCGGATTTATTGAATACGTGGGCGTAGCCATCGTACGGGCGCGCGGGATCGTGCACAATCGGATCGCCGTTTTCCGTAAAACCCGCCAGCATCACCAGGTGACCCGAATACAGCGGCGCACCGATGGACATACCAATCCTGCCGCCCTTCGTCAGCACGTCCCGCGCCGCGCTCCATGTTCGATAGCGCGTCACTGTGCCCTGCAAGCCATATTCGGAAGCATTTTGGACCACGCGGGGCCAGACGCCGAATAAATCATAATACGGATCATACGTGTCCAGCGCGAATTTCAACGGATCGACCGCGATACCATAGCTCAACAGAATCATCGATACGATGGTGGGTGAGCAGATCCGTCCCCCGTATTCGCTCGAAACCTCGCGCTGCGCCAAAAATTGTGTGGGGATGAAAATCGGATCCGGGCTGTCACCGATGATCGACGCAAAGTCCAGATTTTCCGTTGTGCGCTCATCGCTGGTGAAAAATGACAACAGCGACAGTGTGGGCGATGCCACGTCCGCTGAATTGCGCTTCATCTCGATTTTGAATTGCCATTGGGTTGCGAAATCATACAGTACCACCGTGTCGATATCGATGTATCCGCCCGCATAACGTGTCGATTTGGTGCCAGCCCAGGCATTCTCTTTCCAGTAACCCACCTCCAGCCACGGCGACCAACCGCTGCGATAAGGTACGCGAATGAAAACCCGAAACGCTCCTTCGTCGGCGGGAGCCGTCCCATTCCACGAGGGCAGTCCGATAACGAACGGGTATGGCGCAGTCTGAACCGCGAATGTAACAAAGCCCGCAGTCTCACCGTCAACGAGCCGAATCGCCGCACCATCTTCGGCTGCGGTCATATTCTCGATTTCGCTCGCACCGGATAGCAATGAATCGGCACCCTGCAGCACGAAATGCTGATCGGGATAGGCATCGATTTGCGCCTGCGCCGGTAAATAAACGAATGCCATCTGAAGCCAAAAGTAACTCAAAATCCCGATGCAGCGGTACAAAATGCTTTTTTCCATCAGTTGTCCCTTCACTATCAACCTTGTTTCATTCCCGGCAATTTGTGTCATCACTCTTTCCAATCCGAAATCATGGATTATACGCAATTTTCGTTTTAATTTCAACCCAATTGTAACATTTTTTGCTTGACATTAAAAAATAAATTTATATATTGTGAGATAATCACGCCGTTTATACCACACACCGCCGTACAGGAGCAATGAGAATTGCATCCGTCCGACTCCTGAGCCGTTTGAATCAAGGGGGAGGAAAGGGATGCCGCAACTTAAAACCAGTAATACAGCCACAACTAAGCCGATGCGCGGGTCGCCGATGCGCGGATCGCCGAAACTACTCGATCAAGTGCGGAATGTTCTGCGCGCAAAGCATTACGGCATGCGCACTGAAGAGGCTTACATTCACTGGATTCGGCGTTTCATTTTGTTTCATAATAAGCGCCATCCGCGGGACATGGGCGAAAAAGAAATTGGACCGGACTTCACGGTTTGTTCCATAACCACTGCGTGAATTTGAAGGATTAGCGATTCGCTTTACAAAATACATGCTTTCAATTTTTAAAAGTCAAGAGGATTTTCCAGCTTTAATACTTAATATCACAATAGATGGAAATGATAATATTTATTACAAATTCCATATTTTTCTA
>JAFGMA010000064.1 GCA_016927835.1 Candidatus Zhuqueibacterota bacterium
AGTGCTTAACCTCATGGGATTGCTTCGCTGCACTCCGTTTCGCTCGCAATGACATGAAAGCTCAATTTGTGCCCGTGCAAAGTATATATGCCCGATGAAAGCATTTGTACATGAAACATTGGATTAATACGATTTTGGATTTTTAAAAGCTGCAATTTTCTGTATTCTGTAGTTCATTGTTCTGTTCAGGCAAAATTAATGTAATTATTCAGAATATGATTTATGACCACGAAATAGCACTGCCAGCCGCTTTCGAATATGTCGCGTTTTTCGTGAACTGAATAGTTGCAAAACTCAGCATCATTTCAAAAAGGAGGGAAACGCATGCGTTATGTTCTGATTCTTAGCCTGTTATGCGTGGTTCTGGCAGGTTGCACGTCAGAAGAAGCTGTGCAAGCTATGGGGGACTGGAAGGGGCATTACACAACCGAAGATGGACAAACAGGAGATCTCTTCGCTCAAATCATCGATCGCGGCAACGGAAATTACGAAGCGATCATCACTGTGGGACATGACACCAAAGTGAAATTGATGGGAAAAACCGAAGAGAACAAAATCGTATTCGAGGGAAAGGTTGATGTTGGTTCTGAGCGCGGTGGAGCATACGATGTAAAAGCCGCGATTTCGGGATCAAAATTCACCGGCAAATTCGAAGGGGCAGAAAATTCAGGCACCCTCGAGTTGAAAAAGGACGATAAAACATCCCCTTCACTGGGCGCGGTACCGCCTGCAGGAGCAGTGGTGCTTTTCGATGGCAAAAACCTGGATCATTGGTTACAGCGAGACGGTGAGCCGGCGAAATGGAAGATTCTGGAAGATGGGGCGATGGAGATCACCGAACATAGCCTCGCCACCAAAGATGAATTCGGCGACCATAAGCTGCACATTGAATTTCGCACCCCGCAAATGGCTGAAAAGCTGGGTCAGGCTCGCGGCAATAGCGGCGTGTATGTATTCGGTCGCTACGAGGTGCAGGTACTCGACAGCTATGGCATGGAGCCTGCCGACAACCTGTGCGGCGGTATTTATTCCAAAGCAGCACCGAAAGTGAATGCCTGTGCGCCTCCCGGAACCTGGCAGACGTACGATATCACCTTTTATGCGCCCCAGTTCGATGAATCGGGTGCGAAAATTAAAAATGCGGAAATCACCGTTGAGCACAACGGCATTCTCATCCATGACAAGCTGGTTCTCGATGGGATCACTCCCGGCGGCGTGGCGAATGATGAAGTGCCGAAAGGCGGATTGATGTTGCAGGATCATGGTGATCCGGTGCAGTACCGGAATATCTGGGCATTGCCGTTGTGAGATTTTTGATTGGCACAGTAGCAGGTTAGTTTTATGCGGGCAGCAGATTCAGCCGCAGATCGTATGGCTGCGGCGCGAGGTGGTGAGGATGGGAATGTGTTGCCCGCATAAAATTTTTTTCGGATAAGAAGATGAGAAATCCGCCAGATTTGCTTGCTATTTTTTCCTGCGCGGCTTGAACGCTCAAATGGGAATCAAACTGAGCTTTATGATGTTCCGGCATGATTTAAACCGCCAGAACGTGTTCAAGTGTGTGTGTATCAAACAGAAATTTCATTTGTCCTCCAGCAAGAACTTATCCTCTATCTGAAATATCAGAATTTCGATCTACCCTGCCTCACCATCTCAATCGCCTGTTCGTGTCGATCGCGGCAGGCTTCGAGCGTCGGTTTCCAACTGGTTTGAAAAAAGCCCAGCAATCGTTCCGGGGCGATATGCTGTTTGCAGAAGGCGACCGTGCTCGGAAAATTTTCCGGTAACGTCCAATTGCTGCCGGTCGGGATTTGCTCGTAGCCGTGGGCTTCCAGATCGATATAGGCTTTGGGTCCCGTCAGATCATCGCTGAATTTTTCCCCGTAATACCAGTTGCTTTGTACAACCGATTTGGGCATTTTATGAAGGAAAAGCTCCGGGTGGTGCCACAGGTAATCCGACCAAATCCACGGGCGCGCGCCGCCTTTTTCAACTTGCTCGAACAGAAAATAAATATCCCGCCACCAGAGATCGTGCTGTCGGATCACCACATACTCATAGCGGCGCTGATGCTCGTAGGTCTCCTCGTCCATTCCCAGGTGGAAGAATCTCGGTTTATCGAACAGAGAAATTGTTTCGGCGATTAAATCGCGGCAGACCGCGTAATACGTATCGGTCGAGACCATTCGCGCGTACGGACCCATCCAGGTATCGTGGCAGGTTGAAAAATTGAGTTTGGGGATCGGCTCCAATCCCATTTCTCTCGCCCTGTCAAGTTCTTGCTTCAGGCGGGCAATCGACCATGCTCCCTCGACAGCAATTTCAGGATGGCTCTCATATTTCACCCCATCTCCGAGATCAATGACAAGCATATTCATACCGGCGGCGACCATTTGTTTCAGAATATCGTTCCAAAGGCTGTCATCGAATCGCAGGTACGGCTTGGCTGCATAGTAACCGTCGTTAATGTCCGGCAGTTCAATGTCGGACCACATATTGTAGCTCAGGTGAACCAGGTTCGCCCAAATCAGGTTATCCTTTTTCGGTTTGCCAGTGTTTGTCATCATTGCCTCCGTTTTAATAAGTGTGATTAAAGTTAATTTTCCTTGAACGTACGTTGTGCAATACCACGAATCAACTCAACTATGTCCAAATGAAGCTTTTTGCTGCCGCCGGTTATCGCGTAATTTTTTGAGAAGTGTTTTGGGGTAATGTCAAAATCGAAATCTTCACCTGATAGATCGGTCATCACGCCTCCTGCCTCGCGGAGGATGAGCCTGGCAGCGGCTATGTCCCATATTTTGGTGAACATATTGACGAAACCGCCGATTCGTCCCGCAGCCGTATAGCAGTATTCGATGCAGCAATTGAGTGAGCGCAAATTACGAATATTTGGAATGAGTTGAGCCAGCATCAGCATTTCCTGAATAGTATGCACCTTATTAGGCTGGCTATCTGTTGAAAAACATACCAAAGCGTTTTTTAAATCCGTTTCACTGGTGACGCGGATAGGATTCCCGTTCAACCATGCACCCTGGTTTTCCTCGGCGAAAAATAATTCATCCTGCAGGGGCAAATACACCCCGCCCATGATCGGTTTTGAATTTTCCAGCACGGCGATGATAGTCCCAAACCAGGGCAGTTGCTGCGCAAAATTGGATGTGCCATCCAGCGGATCGACTACCCACGTGAATTTGGCGCTTTTATTGATGAATCCCGTTTCCTCGCTGATGATATTGTGGGTAGGGAATGCGTTCTGTATGAGTTTGATGATCTGCGTTTCGGTCTCCAGATCAGCCCCTGTCACGATGCTGCTTGAATTGGCTTTTATTTTGATTGTCTGCACGGTTCCGTAAAAATTCAGTAGAATGCTCCCCGCAGTTTTCAAGGCGTTGATTAAAGTGTCTCTCATCGCTAATCCTCAATCTTGTTGAAAGAGGCGATTTGATTTTGATCGGAATCGAATGCGCTGTCAGATCGCATTCGGACAGGTGGTTTCGTAGGAATCGCTCATACCTATCCGCCTCGTAGAAAGCCAAAAGTCAGCGCACCGCTTTTTGATTGACTTGTGATTTGCTACACGTTTTCCGCAGGCTTTGGTCGCACAAAGAGTCTCCATATTTTTCGAATGAAAAAATACAGCGGCGTGAGAAGATTCAAAATTGGGAACAGGATTAAAAACCAGAATCCGGTTTTCATGATGATCGGTGGCACTGAAACGGCATCAGCCACCAGCGTCGCTGCGTGATTCAATAAATCGGGCTTGAGGATAACCAGTCCCAGGATGTACCATTTTACATATTTGAATTTAAACAGCGTTCGCAGCGGTATCGCGCGCCAGACACCTCTCGAGAACCGCGTAATTCTGGCAATTCTCCCCGTTCTGGCAGCGGCGCCGGCGCTTTTGCCCGCACTGAGAATCCTCCCGCCTCTCACGGTTCCGGCGGCTGCTTTGGAGGAGCGGCTGACCCAGGCAACGAACGGAATCAGCACCAGAATATCGATGCCGGCATCTACCAGTTCTTCGGTGGTCACCCCTGAAACCCCGCGCGTAACCACGGCTGCATTGAAGCGCGACAAGCCACCGGTGAAAAAATTGATGGCGGTGCTGGTGGTACTGCTGACATAATTTCGATGCGCGCCATCGCTGGTATAAATAAAACGTGCCAGAAAATTGTGTCCCTGGGATTCGATTTCGCTGAGAATCGCCAGCAGCCTTTTCTGCCTCTCCGAAAGTGTGTCTTCTTCTACTTTCTCATTCATGAGCGATGCAATGAATTGCCCGATTTGATCCTCGAGATACAGGGAAATATTTCCCTCGTCATAGAAATAATCCAAAACCGGGATTACGTGGTGCGGACCGTATTGCTCGATCAGATCGTAAAACAACTGAAAATTTTTCAATTCAGCATACAGGCGCTTCGTTGCTTCGGGATTCCGTTCCAGGGCGATTAAACCGTTCAAATCGAGATGGGAAATGATTTCCAATTCCGTTGCATTGAATTTTTCCAGCCGTTCGGCTTTGACGGAGGAGTGGCTGGAAATGTCTTCAATCAAATAATCTCTGCGAATTTCTGATTCCGAAGGTGTCTTGAAAAACGTTCGCCAGGTGATGCCGGCGATAATGAGAATGAGAACAAGCGTTACGATAAGCAAACGTCCTTCGAACCGCAGAAAACGAAAAAATTTGCCTTGCCTGGTCATTGAAATTGCCCTCATTAAGAACGTCGGATTAAGAAAAATATTGAATTTCAAAAATTTCTGATTGCAAATCAATTGGCATTGCTTTGAATCGATTTGCAATTGGCTCCGTGTTCCATTATTTTAAAAATATCAAACGCTTCGTGCAGGTAAAATATGGTGTTTCGATGCGATAAAAATAAATTCCGCTGGCAGCGCTTTGTCCGCTAATGTTTGAACCATCCCAGACGACGGCGTACCTTCCCGGCTGCTGTTCCACATTCACAAGCGTTTGCACGATTTGACCCGCCTGATTGTAAATCGTGATGCTGATCCGGGTTTTTAGTTTGATGTCATAAGTGATGATTGTTCGGGAGTTGAAAGGATTCGGGTAATTTTGATATAATTCGAATGAGCCAGGCAGGGTTGCTTCCGGATCGCCCGAAATACCTGAAAACACCTGTTCGGCTCTCAATTCGGTCAAAACTGATATCCCGTTGGGCTGATACCGGCTATCCGTGCCTTCTTTGAACGCAACGCTGGCTGTGTATTCGCGATGGTCGCTTTTGTGCCAGATTCTGATTTCCAGCCGATCATCGCTGAGAAAACCGTCGGTGAGCGGCGTTTGCGGATCATCGCCCCAGATAGTGATGGATGTATTCGAACCATCCCAGACCGCAGCACCGCAGCAGAGACCGCCGGGTGTGAAAATTCCGATTTCATCTCCGCGCGCCAGAGGCAGATTTTCCGCGAATGCCGGCTCAATCGAGCGCGGAATCACAACGGTTGCATTTTCAGCGGTTTTCGAGATCGGGCGAAAGTGCCTGTCGGCAACCAGCATTGCATTTTCTTGTTTGTTCAAGCCTGCCTGCCCCGATCCCGCGGAAGGATAAATCAACGTGCACGCGGCATTCAAATAAACCTGGTAGCCATCACCGGGCTGCATCTGTCCGATTTGATTGATGCCATAGCCCGGGAAATAGGTTGCGCCGGCACCGTTTTTGGCGAGTACCAGAGCTCCCGAAATACTGGCTAAAGCTGCTTCGATAGCCATCGGTGCGTCAGGCAAATAACCGATCGTGTTCCAGCCAGCCGGCAGGTGGATTGGCGTGCCCGCTTCAATCGCCTGCCCGGTTACGTTTAAAGCGACTGCTTCGGTGAAATAACCGTAATATCCCTGTTTCAAATCGATGTCACCGATGGTGTTGATTCCGTATTGCGGCACATAGACATCCCCCTGGTTGTCTTTTATGAGTTTTAATTTATCCACCACCGGCTGCATCACTTGCGTCATTTGCAGGTCCTCGGGTGCAACATTGATCGAGAAAAGATTCCAGCCGCTCTCAAATTGCCGGGTGATGGACTTGGTATCCAAAGCCTCCAGATCGATGCGATACATGGACCTGCCATACGTTCCGACAGCAAGCTGCCGCAGTGTTTTATGCATATCCATGCTGTACACCGGAACCACGGGCAATCCCTGTCCCAGCACATCCCAGTGCTGCCCGGAATTGGCGCTGAAGAAGCAACCCACATCCGAGCCGATATAGAGATAATTGGGCGCTGCCGGATCGACGAGAATGACATTCACCGGGGCGTCGGGCAAATTGCCGCTGATGTCCTGCCAGCTTTGTCCCATTGTTTCGGTACGAAAAACGTGCGGCTGCGGCGATTTCCATTTCAATCCGGAAAATGTCACATAAGCAATGGAGGGATTTGTCGGATCCACTGCAACGCGCGTCACCCAGCGATACGGCAAACCAGCGGTTATGTCTTGCCAACTCGAACAGCCATCATCGGAAACCCAGACATTTCCGTCGTCGGTTCCGGCATAGATGACGGATGAATTGGACGGAGCCACTGCAATCGTGGTGACCGTGCCGAGTCCGGAATTTTCCAGTTGTTTGGTCAATATCGGGCTGATCGAACTCCACCATCCGGCAGCGTTTGTGGTGCGATATACGCGGTTGGTTCCGTAGTAAAGCACATTATGGTTATTCGGATCCATAACCACCGGCGTAGACCAATTGGTCGGTTCTGATTGATTGATTCCGTTCAGCGCGCTTGCGAAGTAATAACCGCCATTGGCGGATTTTACCAGGTTACCCCATTGCGATTCGGCATATATAATATTCGGATTTGTTGGATCGACGAGGACAAAAAAGCCATCTCCGCCCCAAATCTGGTCCCAGTCATTCACCTGCCCCGTCAAAGTTCGAAGGGTTCCGTTATCCTGCGTGCCGCCATAGAGCCGCTCAGGATTGGTTTGATCCATGGTGATTTCATAGAATTGGGTCACCGGCAAAAGATCGACTTTTGCCCAACTCGATCCGCCGTCGTATGAAATGTTAATTCCGCCGTCGTTACCCTCGATCATAGTGTCCGGGTGTTGCGGATGAAATGCCAGGGCATGGTGATCGACGTGAAAATCATAGAATGGATTTCCATATCCATAAATCAGGGGCCAGGAGTTGCCGCCATTGGTGGAGCGCATAAACGCCACGTCCAGCGCATACACCTGATTGGGTTTTCGGGGATGCACGCGAATGTTTCCAAAGTACCAGCTAAAGCTGCTGGTCCCGCCGGCAATTTCGCTGTATGGATCGATTCGGTCCCAATTGAGTCCGCCGTTCAGGCTGCGGTAGCTCGTTTTGTACTCATATCCGTCCGTATAGAGCGCGTAAATTACATCAGGCTGCGATTCGCACAGCGCCAGCCCGATTCTGCCGATGTAAAATTCACCATCAGGCAGACCGTTGGAGGCGTCCAGGCGGTTCCATGAATTGCCGCCATCGGTTGATCGATAAATACCGCTGGTGGGTCCGTATAAATGGGATGAGTGAACCCGGCGCACGCGCTCCCACATCGCTGCCAGCAGGATTGACGGATTCTGAGGATTGATGACGATATCGATGGCGCCGGTTGAATCTGAAACGAATAATGATTTTTCCCAATTGCTCCCGCCATCGATGCTTCGATAAACGCCGCGGTCGGGATCGGGACCGAAATATGATCCGATTGCGGCTACAAAAACGCGCTGCGGATTCGACGGATCGATGATGATCCGACCAATCGAGACCGTTTTTTCCAGTCCAATCAATTGCCAGCTTTGCCCGGCATCGAACGATTTATACACGCCGCCGCCGGGGAAATTATTGTGCCCGCCATTTGCCTCACCTGTACCAACGTAAATGATGTCCGGATTGACAGGATCGACTGCAATATCGCCCACCGACAGCACAGCCTGATCATCGAAAATCGGCTGCCAGGTCCATCCCCCATCGTTCGATTTGAAGACGCCGCCGGTGGCTGCGCCGGCATAGACAATCGAAGGATCCAGCGGATTATATTCTATGTCTGAAATTCGTCCGCCAATATTTTCCGGTCCTGCAAACTGCCATTCGATTGAATTCAAAGCCTTTTCGGGCATGCCATCGGATTTCAGAGATGATTTTGCCGCATCGCGAATAGCCGTGCGCATGGATTGCGCCTGTTGAATCGCATCGACATGGGCTAATTTGTCAGCATTGCCGTACGGAAAAACGCGCTGCATCCATCCCCAGTCCGATGGTCTTTTCCCGGATTTCAGCTTTGATTTTCTATATTTTTCAGGAAGCTGTTGATTGAAATTGGCAGTCTGAACGAGTCGACCGTTTTTAACAAACAGCGAGTCGGAGACAACAAGAAGCAAAAATACTAATAATGAAAGGATGACGAATGCGTGTTTGCCTTTGGCACAAAATAATTTCGTTTTCATGAGAGTTCCTCACCGGCTTTTGTACTTTGTTGCATTAACGTTAGCCCTTAACTGCCATGTTGAAGGCATTCCCTGACCGCCGACGTTGAGATGATTATGTTGTCAAATTCATCGCAAGCAAAGTCTGTATCGTAATAAATTTAATAAATCATAAACGAAAAGCAAGGCTTATTTTCAAATGAGAAAAAAATGCAGCGCCAGCAATTCTGGTTTGCCAGAGCCGCTGCAATGATAGTTGCAGTGCACGCATACAAGATGTTGTTATTGGATGCCGGTGGTTTTCGCGGAACTTTATTGAAAATTTGAAAATTACAATTCAGATTTGCAAAAAAAAATGTCTTGACATTCTCGAAAATAATGTTTAATTTTTTCATTATTGTAAAATGTAACGTGATTTTCTGCCTTTTTGATGATTGCTTTCCGTGCTTGAGCTGTTCATCTAACACTATAAAAAATATACGAATTAAGGTTTGTCTTCTGACTGATGTGTTGCATATAATCGATTAAGACGTTTCCTGTTTTCATGGGGACGATTACCGGCGATTCAACGGCTGCTGTATTATCATGGGAAATTTATAATCGCTTCGCTTAATGTGCGAATTCTTTGGTTTCAGGTTGAAACTTCTGTCAGTTCAAAAAATATCCGTGCGAAAGTGGCATTCGTGCCATTTCTTTATGTTTTATTTTGGGGAGGTGGGATTCAGTCCGCTGGCTGGCAACATGGCGATCTTGCCGCATTAAGTTTCAGGGTCGAATTTGACAAGATACTTGCAGCCAGCCATTCGAAGCATTGATCTCAAACGGTAAACCCGCGCGATCAAATAAGCGCGACTCCCTTGCCTAAGCCCACCTCCGGCAGTTACAGGGTAAGCAGGTTTCAGCGACTACAGCAAAATCTTCATGAAGGTCGTGAATTAATTAAGTTGATCAAATTCAGTGCACTACCTGCTTAAAGATCGAGTTATTTTATTCACAGTCCTGAATACAGTGGAGAGGAGAACTCTGTATGAAAGCACGATTCTTATTCCTGCCGTTTTTAATTTCCACACTGGTACTAGCCATCACGATACAACTTCAAGCCGGCACTACGGGCAAAATTAAAGGTGTGGTACACGACGCAGAGAACGGTGCGCCTTTGCCGGGTGTAAATGTGCAACTTATCCAGGTGTGGCGAGGTGAGGAAGCGGTTCCATTTGCCGGTTTGGGTGGTGCCACCAACCTTAACGGCGAATTCGTTATTTTGCAGGTTCCGCCCGGGAAATATTCTGTTGAGGCAACCATGATGGGTTATGCCGCAAAGGTACAGCAGCACTTAAGGGTTTATGTTGACCGAACAACACAAGTCGATTTTATCCTGAAGCCGCAAGCTGTTGACCTGGGCGGCGAGGTTATCGTTGAAGCCCAGCGAGATATGGTTCAGCTCGACGTCACAAGTACGGAAAATTACATCACCGCCGAAGAATACCAGGAGACACCTTTCGCCAACCGGGTCGAAGACGTCATTGGGCTGCAATCGGGCATCAGCGGAAACATTATTGAAGGCGAAATCAAAATCCGCGAGGGTGATGCCCTGGAAGTCGGCTTTTTGCTCGATGGTATGTCCATGGTGGACAAGAAATTCAACCGACCGGTCATGTCTGTGCAGTCCGGTACGGTACAAGAGATGAAAATAATGCGCAACGGATTCAATGCCGAATACGGTCAATCGCGTTCCGGTGTCATCAATATCATCACCAAAAATCCATCAAATCAATATCATTTTTATCTCGATTATCAATTCACGCCGGCACAAAAACCACATTACGGTCGCGATAAATACGATCAGGCTTATCGTACCGAATGGCGTCTTTTAGGCGGTCAAAATGCGTTTGAAGGCGATACGCTTTATATCCCGGATGGAAAATACATGCGGGAATACACATGGATCGGCTGGAACAAGCATGCCGAAAATCTGCTAACCGACAATGATCCCAACAACGATTTGACTGCGGAAGAAGCGTTTGAGCTCTGGAAATGGAGGCATCGCCCGCTGTCTTATGGCGATAAGCATGGGCATAATGTCGATATGACCTTTTCAGGCGGATTGCCGCTGATACCCTGGGAAGCGAATTTTATGTTGGGCGGAAAATACGAATACCATCCGTTCAGTTATCCCCAATCGAGAGACCATTTCGACGAACGAATCGGATCCTTCAAAGTTGTCAATTCCATCAGTCCGGATATCAAACTCACCTTTAACAGCATGTATTCAGAAGTTCGCACGGTGACCCAGGGAAATTCCGACAGCGAGTGGAGCGAGGAAGATCGTATTTCGTACAGTGGCGGAGGCTTTCCCAATTATTATCCGTTCAGCAAGCCTTTGATTAACAGGTATACATCCATTGCCGGTTTAAAACTTACGCATACGATTTCCCCCAGTTTATTTTATGAGATAAATCTGAATCATTTTTATCTCAAATGGAACCTGGGTCGACCCGATTCCGCCCGCGCAGAGGACGGTCGATATTTTCACGGGCGCCTATACCTCGATCCGCAGTCGGGCTGGATTCCCAGGGAACTGGGAGCAGAAGATCACGGTGATCCGAAATTTCAGATGTATGGCGGTGCCCTGACCTGGGATGATTCGTGGAACCGGCGCACTGTATTCAGCGGATCATTGATCAAGCAGTATCGGGCTCATGAATTCAAAAGCGGGTTTGAATTTACCTACAATATTCTCCGCGAAAAGCGCGAGCACTGGCATGATGAAGACCCGAACCAGCTTTACACACACGACTACCGGGTTGAACCATTTGAGATAGGTTTATATGCTCAGGATAAGATCGAATTTCAAGGCATGATCGCCAATATCGGTTTGCGTCTGGATTATTTCAATACGAATTCCGCCCGACCCAATCCGCATATCGCCTTCCAGGAAGAATACACCAACGCTGAAGTATATCAAGAGATCCTGGCGGGCACGTATCCGACGATACGGGCGAAACCCAAATATTATTTGAGTCCGCGCATCGGAATTGCGCACCCGCTTTCAGATAACAGCAAAATCTATTTCAACTATGGGCATTTTGTTCAAACACCCAAGACTGAAGTTCTTTTTCATACATCGGTCGATCATGTTGAAAATCGTGTGCAATTCATGAATAATTCGGACATGACATTTACTAAAACAATTGCTTATGAGATGGGGTGCGATATTGGTCTGGGCGACTACTTCCAATTGCATCTCGGGGCGTTTTATAAGGATTACAGCGATTACGAAAGCGGGATGGTGTACGTTACCCTGCCGGATTTGGCGCTGTTGATGGAATGGTACGATCAGAATGATTACAAAGAAATTCGCGGACTCGAAATTGAATTGCGCAAAACCATGGGGCGCTTCATAACCGGCTGGTTTAATTATAATTATATCAGAAAAAGCGAAGCAAACCTCGAAGTGCCGGCATTCGGCAGCAGTTGCACGATCATCGCCAACGATCCCAGCTTTGGGCGCGGCGGCGAAATGTGGGGGATTCCGCGTTCGGATATGGTTTTTATCCAGCCGAATGCGAGAGGCGTAATAACATTTTCTGCCCCTGAAGGCTGGGGACCGAAAATCAAGCAATATGCCATACTCGGCAACACCAATCTCAGTGTGCAAGCGCATTACCAGGGCGGCGCACAGCGGGAACATCCGAGCGAAATCTTTCGCCAAAAAAATCCTGATGTAATATTCAGAGAAATAGATCGTTATTGGGCGAATATGCGCTTATCTCGCATGTTTAAAATTCATGATTTGCAGCTCACGCTGTATCTCGATGTGAGCAATATCCTGCATAGTAAATTCCGAAATCCTCCGGGCGGTCAATCAGGAGAGGATTATTATAATGATTTGTTCTATTCGGGACGCAAGGATGAGGTTGGAACCGATGAGTTGAGTGATCCAATGATTCTGCGAACCGAAAGTGATGATGTTTACTGGGCAAAATTGAAGACCTACGTGCTCGGTTTGAGATTGAACCTGTAAGATGAATGACCGATTGAAAACGAACTGCGCTTTTTAGGAAACAGATTTAATTAAGTTGGACAGCTATAGACATCCCCCTAAATCCCCCTTCAAAGGGGGACTGACTGGATTCCCCCTTTGAAGGTGGACTTACTGGATTCTTCCTTTGAAGGTGGACTGACTGGATTCCTCCTTTGAAGGTGGACTGACTGGATTCCCCCTTTAGAGGGGGACTGTGACTGGATTCTTCCTTTGAAGGTGGACTGACTGGATTCCTCCTTTGAAGGTGGACTGACTGGATTCTTCCTTTGAAGGTGGACTGACTGGATTCTTCCTTTGAAGGTGGACTGACTGGATTCCTCCTTTGAAGGGGAACTGACTGGATTCCTCCTTTGAAGGGGAACTGACTGGATTCCTCCTTTGAAGGGGAACTGACTGGATTCCTCCTTTGAAGGGGGATTTACTGGATTCCCCCTTTGAAGGGGGCTTTACTGGATTCCCCCTTTGAAGGGGGCTAGGGGGATGTAAAACTGCGAAAGAAATATTTCTATAAAACTTATTTAATTGTAATTCCTTAGATGTTTGGCATCATTGTATGCACGCAAATCGAAATTCTATTCAGCCAGTTGCTGAAAAAAATGACGTATTGATTTCAACCTGTCATTCGCATCTTTGAATCAAAAGGACAAGGGACTTTAAGATGAATAAAAATATTTTAATAACGCTCCTCCTGTTTATGTGCATCATCATCGCTTTGCCCGAGCCTGCTGCCTGCCAGGCAACAAAAAGCCATGAGATCGGACGTTTGTGGGTGTCGATGCTCCCGGTGGGTACCTTGCCAGATTATGCGCCGCTGCAAAACCAGATGACCTATCCCGGGGGTGATTTCAGATTTCAGACGCGGAAAAATATGGAAAGGCTGGGGTTGTGGATAGGCGTGAGAGAATGGACGAATCGACTCAACGAAAAGAAATCATTTTATGTTTCCGAAGGCGGCTATCTGAATTATGAAGCGATAAGTGTTTTATTCGCGTTGAATAATAAAAAATCTGTAAGACAGCGGCTGCCGCTAGTCGATGTAAATGATGTTCGGGAATCGCGCTTGTTGGATTCACAGAAAAGCAGCACCCGTTCCACCTCGCTTGATGCGGATGAAAGAATCATAACCACCTGGGCTACGGATGTGGGCATCGAGGTTACCCGTACCAGTTATGCCTTTGCCAATCGTCAACACGACTGCTATATTATTCAGGAATATGTTTTCAAGAACAACGGCAATGCGGATGATACAACCAAAACGATTGAATTACAGGGACAGGATTTGGTGGATGTCTATTTTGGCTTCTGGCGATCATTTATCCCCTGTGGTGATATCGGTCATTTCCAGATGGGTGAAGAATTCGACGAATGGTGCCATTATTACGGCAATCAACCCGGCGATAGCCTTCGCGGATTCTGGTACGTTTACGATGGTGATAACCAGCGAAAGCCATTTGATGATACCGGCGATCCCTCGGAAACCAGCGGCGAATTCCTTTCACCGCAATACCTGGCGTTTGGTGTGCTTCATGCCGATACCGATTATTCGGATGAAACCGATGCAGCCTCCCAACCGGTGACGGTTAATTTTTGGCCGCGCGAGCGGGTGCATTCGCATAAAAATGGTAACTCCGAAGAAACGCTCTATTATGATTTGAGCAGCGGCATCCAGAGTCAGGGCTCTGATACCGGGGAATTTTCAGGATCCTGGGATGCACGCGTGCAGCGTCCGGATGTGTTAATTGCATTCGGACCTTATCAAATTCCATTCGGCGAAGATATACGAATCGTAATATTCGATGCCGCCGCATCCATTGACCGCAGCCTTGCGATTGAATACGGTCTTAAATGGAAAGATGGCACTTTGGAATGGGATGGCTATACCGGCGATGATGCCAAAAATGCGCTGCTCGCTACCGCCAAAGATTCGATCCACCAGATAGCCTACCGCGCGGAATGGGTATGGGAGCATGGGTTGGCGGCTGTCCCCGATGGACCGGAGTCGCCGCACCTGCGAATGAATGCCGGTCCGGGAAAAGTGGAATTGGAATGGTATTACGGAAATTACGGTTTGCACGATGTTACACCTCCCAATCCGGATCCCGATACCGGTGTCCAGGATTTCGCCGGCTACCGGGTCTTTCGTGCCGATGGCTCATTTTTGCATGAATATAAAAAGATTTTCGAGTGCGGCGGAAACAGCGGCGTTCCGGTCACGAATACATACGTTGATAGAGATGTAAATCGCGGTCAGAGCTATTATTATTACGTGACTGCTTTCGATGACGGATCGCAAAATTTCTGTGAACTCTCTTTGAATCAATCCGTTGAATCCAGCCATTTCAGCAATCGCAATTTTGCGTATGCGGTAATTCCATTCGAGGCGGCGCACGCCAAACTGGATTCAATATATGTGGTGCCGAATCCGTTTCATGCCCAGGGATTGGAATACGGGGGAACTTATATCGAAGATTATGAGGTAAATCTGAGCACCAACGCCCGTGATGAAGATCGTTTGCGATTTGTCGGTCTTCCCGCAAAAGCGACGATACGTATTTTTACGATGCACGGCGATCAGGTGAAAATGTTTCAACATCCGAACCCCGAGAATCCTGAATCGATTGCAGAATCGGCAGATGAATTCTGGTTCCAAATCAGCGATAGCTGGCAGACAGTCAAAGCCGGTGTTTATCTGTATCACATAGAAGGGTGGAATTTACAGGGTGAATTTATCGGTACAACCACTGGAAAATTTGTGATAATTCGTTAAGCGGAGAGAACAGCTATGAAAATCAAACCTGTCATATATTCACTACTTGTTGCTTTGTTCATCGCCGGTTCTCAGGATGCCCTGGCTATCAAAAAGAAGGTCGCAACGAGCGGCATGACATATCTGGGAATCAGCATGGGAGCAAGGGAGTCTGCGATGGGGGATGCGGCAACTGCGATTACAAAAGGGATTAATGGGCTGTGGCATAATCCTTCGGCTATTGCCGATATCGAACGCTTTGCATTTACATTCAATCAAATAACCTGGCTGGTTGATACAAAATTATACGGAACCGCTTTCGCGTATTCTCTGGGTGATTGGGGCACCATTGGCATCGATCTTACTTATATGGATTATGGTGAAATTATCGGAACCCGACCGGTTCCAAAATCAGTCGACATTCGTGAATTCGTCATCACAGGTGATATCGCGGTGGAAGATTATGCGATTGGCTTGTCTTACGCCCGCCGAATCAGCGACAGGTTTGCGATTGGTTTCAAGGTCAAACGGCTGCATGAATCATTGGGCACAGCGAGATTTGTGTACCGAGATCCCGGCGAAGTCAGACCGGTGCCGGACGAATTTTATAAAGAGCAGGAATGGAAGCTGAATGATTGGGGACTGGATTTAGGAACAGTGTACAAGATTGGCTGGAAAGACCTCACATTTGCGATGACCATGCAAAATTTCTCGCGGGATATGAAATACTGGTACGAGGAATTTCAAACGCCAATGTGCCTTAGAATGGGCATGGCGATGGATGTTTCCGAATTTTTTATGCCGGATAATGAGAATCTGGCAGCCAATCTTTCCATCGATGCGCTTCATCCGAACGATTACACCGAGCGGATTCATCTCGGTACCGAACTGGTTTGCATGCAGCAGTTTGCCCTGCGCGGCGGTTACAAATTCAATCACGATGTAGAAACATACACCCTGGGATTGGGCTTGAATTTTGATGTCGCTGGTGTTTCAGCCATTCTTGATTATGCATTTACCAGCGCGGAATATTTCAAGGATATTCATCGCTTTTCGTTTCAATTTGCGTTTTAGGATTTTTTAGCATCTTATCTAATTATTTTCAGTTACTCAATTTAATCAACGGAGGTGTACAATGTTCAAAAATTTACTGGTTCTTGCCGTGGCGCTGTTCGTCTTTGCGAATCTGGTCGTGGCACAGGATCTTCCGATTCTCTGGGAGGATCATTTTGAAGACGATGATCCGATGGCATGGAATGATATCGGCTGGATTTATTATGGTCCGGAGGATATACCGGGACAGATCGTTCAGCAGCAAGCCGGTGAGTTATTCATTCAAGCCGGCAGCTATGGCGGTATGGTCGGCGTCGGTTTGGTCGAATCGAATGGCGTTCCCAAGATTGAGTTCGATGAGAATGGCGATCCCACCCCTGAAACTGCCTTGGCAATTCTGGCAGATAATTACAACAGTCCGAATGTTGAATTGTCTTTCGTGGTCAACTTCAAACGGATTAATCCGGGCTCATTTTTTATAGCAAATGTGCGCATGCCGATGGATTCCTCACGCGGTGATGCTGATCCGACCGAAGCGGCTGCCTATCCGTTGTTGATGAGCCCGCTGGATGGCGCGGTGATGGTTGCTAAATATGAAGGACCAATGGCAGCATTGGCTCCCGATACCTGGAACTATTTTGGTCAGGGTGGATTCGCCTTTGATCTTGAAGTGTATTACCACGTCAAGTACTATGTCAAGGAAGGCGATATCAAAGTGAAAATCTGGGAAGGGGACCCCGAAGATGAACCCGATGCATGGCTGATTGAAGCCGTAGATCCCACTCCGCGCGTCACTGGTACGTTTGTGATGTTAGGTACGTTGGGCGCACCCCCGGCAGAAGGCGCCGGCGACCAGTTCATACTGGATGACATCGTAGCCCGGGCGACTGGCGAGACCGGTGTTGAAACGAGTGATGTCATGGCTCCCGCCAAACTGACGCTGAACCAGAATTATCCGAATCCGTTCAACCCGAGCACCAGTATTTCTTTCACCCTGCCGGAAAAGAATATGACCAAACTCGTTATTTATAACACGATGGGTCAGGTTGTACGTACGCTCGTGAATTCGGAAATGGCAGCCGGTTTGCAGAAGCTCACCTGGGATGGTCTCGATGAAAATCTGAATCCTGTCACCAGCGGAATCTACATTTACAAATTAACAAGCGGCGAAATGACATCGAGCAAACGCATGCTGTTAATCAAGTAAATGCTTTCGGATGATTGCAAGCCAGGTATACGATTCGAAGGTAATGCCTCAGTTGCTGATTTTAAACTGCGGTTTGCCTCACTTACTGGTTCCCAAACTCCAGTTTGGGAACCCGGGATGTGCTGCAAATTGGGAGAACAACCATCAACTAAGCAATTGCATCTAGAAATAAGTGTATGATTTGCAGAAGTCTTCTGAATCTCGTTCTCTGCAGGCTGCAATTATCCTTGCTTAAAAATGCCAATGAATGATTGAGATAAAAGGGCGGTGCCGAAACCGCCCTTTTTTTATGTGTGCAGCCGGTTCCAGGCTGCAGCCGACTCATATCCACCAGGTTATTGCATTATCTCAATTTGCGGAAGGATCAAAATAATCTATGCCAAAAGAATGCAACAGCCGCAAATTTTTTTCAATCATTTTGACGTTATACTCGTTAAGGGTTAAAAAGTAACATTAGTTTGTCATTGCGAGTAGCGAGGTACGAGCGACGAAGCAATCTCACAACTTACTGTAAACATAGAGATTGCTTCGCTCCACTGCGTTACGCTCGCAATGACATGCTTAAGAATATGATGTTACAAACTAACCC
>JAFGMA010000065.1 GCA_016927835.1 Candidatus Zhuqueibacterota bacterium
AGTGCTTAACCTCATGGGATTGCTTCGCTGCAATACGTTTCGCTCGCAATGACATGAAAGTTCAATTTGTGCCCGTGCAAAGTATAAATAACTGGCAAGATCACGAAATCCTGGAAATTACAGAGGATTGAAAGTGGAACCAATTGAAATTTATATTATGCCGAAAACAGGTGGCAGTCAATCGCTAATCGAGGAAATTTCGGAACACTTTTCGGTGAAGGTGACCGCACCGCTGAAACGGAAGCAAGTTTTTTTCGATACGTTTGATTGGCGATTATATAATAAGCAATCGGCGTTTACATTCCATCGTAACGAATGGCAATTAATTTCGTTGATCGATGGAAGCGTTGTTGAAAAATGCCCTGCCGGGACGAAGACTGCACCCAAATTTTGGCAGGATTTCCCGGACGGTTCTCTGAAAGACGAATTGAAACGCATCCTGGATGTCCGGGCATTGCTGCCGCTGATGTCAATAGAAACATCTGCCCGGAGGATAGATGTATTAAATGAAGACGCTAAAATCGTGTTGAGAGTCTACGTCGAAGAAATCGGGCTTTTAAAAAACCGCGACGTCGATGAATTGCTGACAGTGCTAAAGCTGCTGCCCCTCAAGGGCTATCAAAAAGAATTGCGTATGTTTAAGCAGCACGGGAGCTTCACCCTCGGTGTGGCACTCGATTTCAAAGGGCTTTTCATGCAGCTTTGCCGGGCAGCGAATAAGCAACCCGGAGGCTATTCATCGAAATTGAATCTGGCATTCGATCTCGAAATGCCGGCGGTCGATGCGGTGAAAATACTTTTGTTGAATTTGCATGCGGTTATCGTCGAAAACGAAGCTGGAATAAAAGCCGATATCGATACTGAATTTTTGCATGATTTCAGGGTAGCAATTCGCAGGACGCGCTCCGCAATCAGCCAGATTAAAGGCATTTTCCCGGAAGACGATCTTAACCGTTTTCGAAATGACTTCTCACTTCTCGGAAAATCCACCAACAGATTGCGCGATCTGGATGTATATCTGCTCAAAAAGCAACGCTACAAAAACCTGCTCCCCGAATTCCTTCAACCGGGGCTGGATCCGCTGTTTGATATCCTGGCAAAGGAGCGCGATGCTGAGCAGAAGAAATTGAAAAAATACCTGAATTCAGAATCGTACAAAAACCAAAAAGCTGCCTGGCAGGCTTTTTTAAACAGTGCACCGGGAACTGCGGGTGAAGCATTGAAGAACGCCGCAAAGCCGGTATTAAAGGTCGCCTGCAAATTGGTCCGCAAAAAATACAAGCGGGTGATCGCCCTGGGGAGAAAAATCAATGCAGATGCACCCAATAGCGAGTTCCATGCGCTGCGGATTGAATGCAAAAAATTACGCTATTTGCTCGAATTCTTTTACTCGCTTTTTCCGGGGGAATTGATGGATGTGTTGATCAAGCATTTGAAAAACTTGCAGAACAATCTCGGTGATTTCAACGATCTGGTCATTCAACAGAATAATTTGAGGAAGTATTTGGAAGAAGATGCTTTTCAAAATTCAAATTCAAAGACTGCCATTGGCGGTTTGATAACAGCGCTGCATCAAAGACAAGCTTCCGAGCGCAGCGCATTTTTTAAAACCTTTGAAGCTTTTGCCAGCGAAGAGAATTCAAAGCTCGTTGATCAGCTTTTGCAGCAAAGATAAGGAGGTGGGATAAAATAAGCTACCCATTTAATTTTCTTACGTGGCTATTTATCAAAATTATTTTTTAAGCAAAATGTCCAAGTTATCTTATCCCGCCTCCTAAATTGTTGTTCGAATGCCAGCTTTCAATTCAGATCACTTTGATCCAAACTCGACGGGGAGGACTTAATTGAAAATAATTGCATTGTACAGCATTAAAGGCGGTGTTGGCAAGACGGCGGCGGCGGTAAATCTGGCTTTTCTGGCTGCACAAGAGGCTGCACAGACGCTTTTAATCGATCTCGATCCGCAAGGTGCCGCATCTTATTATTTCAGAATAAAGCCTTCTAAAAAATTGAAAACAAAAACCTTGCTCAAGGGCAGCACAAGCATCGATCAAAATATCAAAGCGACTGATTTCGAGCACCTGGACTTGCTTCCCTCTGATATGACGTTTCGGAACCTGGACCTGGCATTAAACCGCATGAATCATTCAAAGAAAATATTGAATAAGCTGTTTAAGCCGTTTCAGAACACGTACGAATTCATTTTTCTGGACGCGCCGCCCAATCTGACGCTGGTTTCGGAAAATATTTTCAATGCGGCTGATGTGCTGCTCGTTCCGGTAAAACCATCGACATTGTCTGTGAATTCATTCGGTCGACTCCAGGAATTTATTGCAGCAAAAAAGCGTGACAGGCTGAAGGTTCTGCCATTTTTTTCAATGGTTGAAGCGCGCAAAAAATTTCATCGAGAAGTGATGCAAATGCTGACAATGCAAGCTCCCGAATTTTTGAAACAGGCAATTCCTTACTCTGTGGATGTTGAAAATATGGGAATTCATCGCGAGCCGATAACGTGTTTTCGACCCAGCTCGCCTGCGGCAAAAGCATTTTCCGCACTCTGGAGGGAAATTAAAATGGTCGCCTGACAGGATACCAAAAGCCGGGGATGATTGACCAAAGTTTATGCGGAGATCACTCACTGGCAAGACAAAATACTTCGAGAACTCACCTAAATCTTCCCCGGCTGCGGCAATCCGAGTTTTGGCGTCCAAAACGATGATGAATCATCCCTCGGGATAATCAGAAAGAATCATGTGTGCGTTCGAAAAGCTATCAAAATCCCAATATATACTCGTTAAGGCTTATAATGTAACATATTCCTGTCATTGCGAGCGACGATAGGAGCGAAGCAATCTCTTATGTTGACGCAATA
>JAFGMA010000003.1 GCA_016927835.1 Candidatus Zhuqueibacterota bacterium
AAGGGCTTTCACTCCCGAGCCTCCGAGTGCATCTTATATCACAGCTAAATGAAGCATTGAAATGTTTAATTTATAACCATTCATAGTTTAAGCTTTGCGTAAGTACATCGATACCCGGTTGCCTCGGAAATAAATCGGTATTATTGGTTTTGGCGGTGCCAATGCCCTGAGCGGATGAGGGGGAATTCGATTTCGTAATACTCCACTTAATTAGATCGTGTCCGAAAACTCGAAAAATTGTCATTGCGAGGCGTTTTTTACCGAAGCAATCCCCTTACGGCTGAGATTGCTTCGTCCCCAAAAACGCTCCTCGCAATGACAGCTCAAAGGTAGTTCGCGGACAGCCTCTATTTTGTGCTGTGAGCTTGTCATTCTGGAAGAATCTTTTTACGGTTACGTAACATGCTAAAAATTAAAGTCCTGTTCCGAAATATAAAAGATTCCTCCTGAATGACATGGGTGTTACATTATAATTCATAATGAGTGTAGATAAGCTTGCACACGATTATGCAACATTAACTAGAAAGCCATAGATATAAAAATGAAAATACGAGCCATATATTATTCAAGTCTTCTTATTTGTGCCACCATCATCATCTTTGCAGCCTGCGGTTCAAAGGATGAAGCGATATTTAAATTAACCGAATCTCAGCGCGCGCGGGATTATGCGTATGCTGTCAACCGGCAAGCGTTCGATAAAGTCGAAAGTATGAATTTCGATAAATATGGTAATCTGTATATTTTGGACACTGGCAAACTAGCCGTTCAAAAATTTGATTCATCCGGCACATTCATAAAAACCATTGTCGAGGGCGGTGAGGGTTTCGGAAGCATTTACAAACCGTGCTCTGTCAACCTGCGGGACAGCCTGCTTTTTGTGCACAACGTAAACGCACTTGCTTATTATGATTTAAACGGCAGGTACAAAGATATCTACGCGGTGTCCGGGCGCGCCGATATCGTTGTCTCTGAAGATTCGATGATCATCGTTAACCGTATGAGCGATGCCTTCCAATACAAGAAATGTCTCTTTATTTATAATAAAGCCGGAAACCTGGTATCGAATATCATTCCGACTCGCTCCAAAGCCTTTCGAAGAATGGAGGCAGATTTCGCGTTTGTCGGTGCGCTGTCGGGAAGGCGGTTTGTGTATGTACCCGCCCTGCTGGATAGCATATTTTTATATGATTACAACGGCAATATTTTGAAAGCAGCCTATCTGCGACATACTTTTCAAAAAAATAAACTGGATGCCGATTCATTGATGTTTGAAATTGAAGATATCTTTGTCCAGGACGATAAAATATATCTTTTGCGGGTTGAACGGGAAACTTCCACCGACCAGCTTATTTATGTAAAGCGGATCGAGCTATATGATGCTAACCTTCGACTGAATCGCATCTATGAATTGCCGCACGCGATCACCATGACGGTCAATTCCAGTCCCTGGGCGCTCGCGTATCATAAATTCCTGGTGCGCGATAACATGTTTATTTTTATGGTTTCCAAACCCCAGGAGCACCTGGCGGCGTTCGAGCCTGAACAACCGCTTTAATTAGTGTCCGTCCGAAAACTCGAAAAATTGTCATTGCGAGGCGTTTTTTATCGAAGCAATCCTCTAATAAAACGGTTGAGGTTGCTTCGTCGCAAAAAACGCTCCTCGCAATGACAGCTCAAAGGTAGTTCTCGGACGGACACTAATTATTATTAATGAGTCCATTTTATCAAGAGCCAAACCACGAATATCACTAATTTTCGCTAATTGATTTTATTGAACCTAATTTGTCCAAATTGGTGTTTATTGGTGCAATTAGTGGTTTTTGGAAGGGGCTCATCATGGATTAAAAGGACAAACTCCCGGCATAGCATTACAAAACAACCCAAAATAAGGTTAGATTGAAGCCTTCCCGGATCGATAAATACCGCTTTTGGCGTATTTCAGAAACTACATTGATAAGCTGTGAAAGGTTTGATTCCGTGAAAATTAATTTCAAAAAAATGCTGTTTTATATATTGATGTTTATCATCCCGATTGGTGTGTGGATAGGCATCGAAATACTTGTCGCTTCGATTACCGACCGGTTCGAGCCTTTGAAAAAGGATAGCAAAAAGGGCACGCTCTATCTTAACCAGGATTATTATGATGATTTCTTTCTGTATGAATTTAAGGAATCCCTGACAACATCGGCATCAAACCGGGCGATCTATTCTGAAAAAAAGAACCGTTTCAGAATTTTCTGCCTGGGAGGATCTACCACGGCGGGCTATCCCTATAACAATTTCCCTACGTTCAAATGCCCGTCTTCTTTTCCGAATTACCTGCGAGCCATACTTCAATATAACCGTTCGCTTCCGGACGTGGAGATTTTGAATGCCGGGGCAACCGCGCTGAATAGCTTGAATGTGCGGCATCTATTCAAAGATTTGCTGAAATACAAACCCGATGCTGTTGTTATTTATTCCGGGCACAATGAATATTTTGGTCCGAATGAGTTTGCGGTGTCAAAGGAGAAAACGCTGGATTATCAGCAGCCAGGTTTTTATTTCCCGTTCATGCGCATCCGAAGAACGTATTTATACCAGGGTTTAAAAAAATTGATTGGTTTTTTCACCAGCCGCTTCGAGACGAAACACCAGGATTATTTGGTATGGTCTCAACAAAATTATGTATTGCCCAATGATCCGATAAATGAACAAATAGCCGAAAATTACCGGCGCAATGTCACCGAAATCGTAAAAATGGCAAAGGCGCATCACATTAAACTTATTCTGTGCACACCGGTCACTAACGTCGCCTTTCCGCCGTTTATTTCAAAATTCAACCAGCCACTCGATACTCAGACTGCTGCGCGATTCGATTCACTGGATAATGCCGCCAGGATGCTCTACGGCTCAGGCAAAATTGAACCAGCTTATGAAATCTGGAATCAGTTGAAGCAAATCGACTCGACGTACGCGGATTTGTATTATCATTCTGGTATGGCACTTGCCCGATTAAAAAAGTACGAACAAGCGGCTAAAGACCTTTACCGGGCAAAAGAATGTGATGCGTTTCCGTTTCGAGCGAAAAACTATATCGGTGAAATCCTCCGGGAGATCGCTCGCGAAGAGCAGGTCATTCTTGTCGATGTTGAAAAATTTTTTGAAATGCTATCTGCAAAATATTATCCGGAGCCAAGTTATCTGCTGGATCATGTGCACCCAACCGATGAGGGATACTACTATCTCGCCCTGTACCTGGCGCGCGTCATGATCGAAAATAATGTATTTGCTGCCGCGAGAAGAATTCGCTATCCGACCTACAAGGATTGCCGGGCAGTGCTTGACATCAATGAATTGGCAGTGGACAAAATCGAATTCGAATTTCCCCTGGGAAGCTATTTCGAGCGCCTGAAATTATTAAATCCGGAAATCCAGACCTATTTGCACTTAATCAGCACCCGTGCGAAAAAACGCGCTGAAGCGGCTAAAAAAGAAGATTTCCTGAAAAATATTTATGATGGCAACTCTCAAAATGAAAGCCAGAACCAATGAGTTATGTCCTGATTTATATCTTATTCCTAATTTCCGGCGCTTGTGGTTTGATTTACCAGTTGCTCTGGGTACGCCAATTATCCTTGATTTTCGGAAATACAACGTATGCAACCAGTTCTATCCTGACCGCTTTTATGGGGGGATTGGCATTGGGGAGCTATTGGCTGGGAAAATATTCCGATGGCACAAAGTCCCCGCTCAAATTATATGCGAAGCTTGAGATCGGTATCGGGATTTCTGCAATTGCGATCCTGTTTTTATATATTCCCCTTTCTGACAGCGTTTACACCTGGGTTTTTCGCACGTTCGGTCAAAACGGTGTGGTTTTCAATCTGATGCGTTTTGTACTATCAATATTCATCCTCATCATACCCACAACGCTCATGGGCGGCACACTGCCTGTGATCAGCAAGTTTATCATTCGTGAATCGAAAAGCTTTGGCAAGAAGATCGGGACCTTATACGCGATAAATACCCTGGGTGGTGTTGCGGGCGCCTTTTTAACAGGCTATCACCTGATTCGCCTCCTGGGCGGTTCCTCGACTTACTGGATCGCAATTTCAGCCAATTTTGCGCTGGCGTTTTTCGCGCTGCTCATCAACCGGATGTACGCGCAAACGACTGAAGCGAGTGTTCGTCGGGAAAGCAAACGAAAAAAAATCCCGAAGAAACCAAAGCATGTATCGCCGCCGGTACAAGGCAGCGAGCGTATTCGGACTTATTCGCCGCAGACGGCACGCATTATTTTATGGCTGTTTGGTCTGGCAGGATTCGCTTCGCTGGCGTATGAAGTTGTGTGGACACGGGCGTTGCTTTTCAATGTGAGTTCAACAATCTATTCATTCACCATCATTTTGGTGACATTTTTAACCGGCATTACCCTCGGCAGCATGTTGATGGCGAGATGGGTAGATAGGGTAAGAAATCTCATTTACACATTTGGCTTGTTCGAGATTTGCATTGCGCTCACTGCTATTCTATCGATTCCGCTGTTACAAAATATGCACACTTTCCAGCGCTGGCTGCTTCAATTTATGAGCATCTCCAGTTGGAACCAGGTGACGTTTATGCTTTTCATCGTGGCGTTCATCATCCTGGTTCTGCCGACGATTTTTATGGGTGCGGCGTTCCCGGTTGTGAATCGTATTTACGTGAAAAGCATCCCCCAATTAGGGCGAGGCGTAGGAAACGTATATATGGCAAATACCGTAGGTGCGATTATCGGATCGTTCGTTTCCGGATTCGTGCTTTTGCCTGTTTTGGGCATTTCCGGAAGCATCTTGTTGCTGGCGGTGTTGTACCTGGTAATCGGTGGCATCTCCTTGTTTTTCGAAGCTGGTTTCAAGCAACATTTTCGAAAACTGGTACCTCTGCCGCTGATCGGCATCTTATTGTTTGTCTTGATCAACAGCCTGTTCTTCACAAGCGAACCGCTATTCCTTGATTCCGCCGGATTCAAGCGCACGAAATTGCTGTATCACGAAGACACACCTTCGGCAACACTCTGCGCGCTGGAAAAGGCGGAAGATCTGAATATTTGGGGCGAAAATGTAAAATACCTGAATATCAACGGGCATAATACGGCTCATACAACATTCGCCGATATCGTGATTCATAAGATGCTGGCGCACCTGCCGGCGCTTTTGCATCCTCAACCTGAGAATGCGTTGGTGATCGGTTTCGGCTTTGGCAATACATGCCAGTCATTTTTACAGTATGATGAAATAAAACGCGTGGATTGTGTGGAATTGCTCGAACAGGAAAAAGAGTCTGCAAAATTTTTCACCAGGGAAAACCAGGGCGTATTCGAAGATCCACGCTTCAATTTTATCGTTAATGATGGGCGAAATTACGTGCTGGCAACGGATCGAAAATATGACATCATTTCCATCAATGCGGTTGATCCGAAATTCAGTCCGACACTCTATACCAATGATTTTTATGAGCTATGCTACCAGCGCCTGAATCCGGACGGCGAAATTGTTGCCTGGTTGCCCCTATACGGTATGACGCTCGAAGAAGTGCTCTCGCTGATTAAGAGCTTTGTCGAGGTTTTTCCGCATGCGTCGCTCTGGTACAACAATCCGGAGCATTTGTTGATGCTGGGTTCGCGGTCGAAACAGATGATCGATTGCAAAACCATTGTTGAGCGGCTGCAGCAGCCGGGTGTACGGCAAAGCCTGGCAGAAATTCGATTGGAAAATCCATATTCGCTGTTGGCAACATTTTTCGCCGGTTCGAACAACCTGGATGATTTGACTCGAAATGCCCCACTTCATAGCGATGACCATCCGATAGTTGAATTCAGCCAGGTAGCGACAACGGATATGCTGCCGGAAGTGTATGTTGCATTGGCGCAGAAAAAAGAGAGTATTCTACCGCTATGCAAAAATCTCGGCGCCCTGGCTTCGCCGGATACAGCTCGCAGCAAACTTGAAAAGGTTGAACAGGCGATGGCGACGATGCTGCAGGGCTTGTTCCAGTACCGGATCGCCGCCAATAATCCGCAAGCGTACGCCAATCAAGCGAATGATGCCGTTCAAAAAATGGCAAAAGCGCTGACGGCTGTGCCCGAGAATAAATTCAACCTGCTCTTTTTTGTTGATTGGGTGTATCACTCTGACTTGAAGGGAATGAAACCCTTTTTTGAGCAGGCGATCATCGAGGAGCCGGCGTTTGCCAAAGCGCACGTGCTGCTCGGACTGGAAAGCGCCGAACAAAATGACTGGGCGACTGCGCTCGCGCACTACGAAGACGCTATTTCGATCAATCCCGATTTTGTCTCCGCCCGACTGAATGCCGGCGTCGCATTTACCAGGCAGAAAGAATGGAACCGGGCAATCACTGAATTCGAAAAAGTGGTGGGGCTGGATCCTGAAAATGCTTTCGCTCACTCGGCGCTGTCGCAAGTTTATTATATGCAGGGTGATTATCAGAAGGCGATTGCGCAGGCAGAAAAAAGCATTGACATTCTGCCGGATATTCCGAATTATTATTTCAACCTGGGGATGATGCTCGAAAAAAACAACCAGTTGAAGCAAGCGATAAAAGCATTTGAAAAAGGGCTTGAATTGGCGCCGAATGATTTGAAAGCCTATGACAAGCTCATTCAGTTGAAGCAGCAGGCGGGCGAATGATACCATTTGTAGGTCGCAGCCGTTCGCATTCAGTTCTGCCTGTTTCGAAATCATTTTCGCCAATTCCGCTGTTGTTATTCACACCTCCGATATCAGTGATTATAAATTTGTTTTGCTGCCCCAAAAATTGAATTCTCTGCCGAATCGATTACGACATTTTTCTTCTTTTCGATCATTGGCGCCGCATATAACTCGCTTGCCGGTTCATGCCTTATGCTCTAAATAAAACATGATTCTTTGACTTGAAATTTGTCAAGATGTAAACAAATTTAAAAATCAAATCGTCATATAGTTGGTTCTTTTTTTAAAGGATCCCAACAAGTAGATAGCACCAGTAGCGGTCAGGAATCCGTTATTGAAGATACAATTGCTTTAATCAGGCAAGTATTTTAACCCTGTTTTTTTTCATTGCACTCTTTTTATTTTGCGGAACCTTGCTGCCTCCCACGGGAATCCACCAATCCTTTTAAAAATGGATTCCCGATCAACGGATCTCGGGAACGACAGGGAGGATTTTCGGATAGGCAATTATCTAAATTGCATTTGAGCTGATAACTTCAGGATAGAGAGGATTACGTTGATAAAACCAGGTGGAATTCTAATATTGTTGCTGGGCGCGATTCTAATCCCGATCGGGCTTTTCGCAGCGGGCGCCAGGATTAACGGAACGGTTGTCGATGCCCAGACGAATATCCCGCTTCGTGATGCCAATATCACTATCGCCGGCACAACCATCGGCACGGCATCCGATCAGTTTGGCGCTTTCACGCTAAGCAAGATTCCTCCTGGTCGCTATGTGTTAAAAATAACCTTTATCGGATATGATACGATCCATAGACCGATCCTGGTGGGTGCCACTGAATCGCTCCAACTGCGCATTGAAATGAAGCCCACGGTGTTGAAAGGCAAGGCAGTCACCGTGACGGCGGAGGCTGAGGCAAATCGCGCCATCGAACGTGAGACCCCGGTTGCTTTCACCCATATCGAATTGGAGCAGCTAAAAGAGCAGTATACCACCGGTGATTTACCGGAATTGATTCAAAACGCGCCTGGCGTGTGGATTTCCAGCGCGGGTCTCGGCGAAACCGAAATCAAATTGCGCGGCTTTCCCGAAGATAAAATCAGGTTCATGTTGAATGACATCCCCATGAATGAGCCCGAAGACAATCAGGTATACTGGTCGAATTGGTCAGCGCTGGCGAATATTACGCAGTCGATTAGTATTTATCGCGGCGGCGGATTTTCGCTATTCGGTACCGGCGCTTTCGGCGGTTCGATTCATATTGAAACCATGGGTGCTGCCCCGCTTGCTGGCTCAAATGTGCGTTTTTCAGCGGGGCGTTTCAATCGAATCGGTATCACCTCCGAATTGCGGAAGGGACAATTGTCGCAGCCCGATGAAGGTCACGGATTCGCCCCGGCAGAGGCGGCGCTAAATTATACCTATTCGATACGGATGAATTCGGGTCCGCTGCTCAAGGGCAAACTTAATTTGAGTGTGTTTCTGGAATATAAAACGGGCGATTCATACATCCTGGGAACCGCTTATGACGGGTATTCATTTGGTATAGAAGGTGAGAGTGTCCTGGGAGCGCACAAAATACGGGGAACCTATTTTTATGCCCCGCAAATTCATAACCAGGCATTCGCCTTGCAGGATATCGACTTGCTTGAAACGCTCGGCAGAGAATACAATCGAAAAAATCACGAATGGCAGGAAAATTTCTATCGCAAACCATTCCTTTCACTGAAGCACGAATGGTCCATCTCTGAAAATACCAGTTGGGTGAATAATGTTTTTTCCACGTTTGGAAAAGGCGCCGATCAGACGTGCATGAACGATGTATTTGACGTCCAAACCGGGAAAACCGACTATCAGCCCGTTTCGCAAAAAGCGGATATTGTAGGTTTTGGCGAGCATGCTTTATGGCTGCTCGATAATTTTGATTTGTGGACGACAGATTTCGATACCGCTTATAATATACCCTTTGCGCCGTATACGCCACCTCATTTCAAAGGATTTGAATTCAAGGATGATACAACCAATTTTTTTGCAGATCAAACCACGCATAGTTGGCAGAATCGAAAACGCCGGGATCATTTCCAGGTGGGCATTTCTTCGTACTTGCAGCGGCGCATCTCCAATTCGCTGCAAGTGATCATCGGTGCCGAAGGCAGGCACTGGCGCGGACACCGGGAAAGCGAAGCCTGGTATCTGAGGTACAGCGATCTCTATCTGCAAGAACAGCTCCTTTGGGATTCAATCGGGGAAATCAATCCGTTGGGCAAATTTCAATCAATTTATAATTATGACACGCGCGTGAATAATTTTTCTGGCTTCACCCGGATCACGTTCAAGCCATTTTCGAGAGTGACGCTGCAAACAGGCGGACAATTTGCCTACACCTCCATGAAAGTCATCGAAAATCCGATTCAATTCATGGATTTTGGGCGATTCGAGTTTTTCGATTTTTTCTATCGCACCTCAGCCGACCAGTTGGATGAATATGGAAATAAAAAGTTCGCCGATTATGATTATGAACGCAGCTACACCTATTTTACGCCCTGGATTGGCAGCAGCATAATTTTAACGCAAAATTTCAATCTTTTTGCTAATTTAACCACCGCTAAAAAAGAGCCGGCAATACTCGATTGGTACGATTTTAATACCGGTCCGCTTACCCAGCATGGTGAAGGACGGTCATTGGTGCCCGAATCCGCGACGAGCACCGAAATTGGTTTGGGTTTTTATTCGACCCTGATTGAAGCCAAAATTGATTATTATCAAACGAACTATAAAAACAAAATTGAATCGGTTGTTGATATCAATAACCGGCGTGAAACCATGAATGCCGGAAACGCGCTATTCAAAGGCATCGAATGTGAAGTCAAATTGAATTGGTGGGATTTCGATTTCTCGGGATCAGCCAATTATTCCCGCAATCGATGGCAAACAATGGCAGTCAGTGAAATTTTTGGTGAACCTGCTGAAGACGTTGTGGGCAAAGTCGTACCGTTTTCACCCGAACGCACGCTTACGGCTTCAATGGGGTATCATTTCACAATACAAACGAACCATCATTATCGAATCGGTTTGAGTGCCAATTATTGGAATCGATATTTCGGAACCTATACGAATATCTATCGCAAGCCCGACAATTCATTGGCTGTAGCAGAACTGCCTCATTTTTTGGACATCAGCGCGCGGCTCAGTTTTACGAGAAGCATGAAGAAAGTGGAACTGACATTTCGGCTCGATGCGAGTAACATCCTCAATCGCAAATCGAACTTCATGCGAGCGCAATACTCCATCGATTATACACGCACCGATGAGGTCGCTGGTGAATACCACTGGTATGTGCTTCAGGCGCCGGCGTTCAATATTTTCGTAACAAGTGAATTGGCAATCCGATAAGAATAATGAAAAAAGGCGTAATCAATTTTCAATTTCCTGTTGAAACAGAGTGCCCAACCATCGAGTTTGGAGACGCGGTATGAGTGGATTGAAACAGGCGATTCTCACGGGAGTAATTTTTTTAATCGTTTCATGCGAGTTGCTTGCAATCGAAAGCAGAATTATCGGCAAAGTTGTGGATGCTGCGACCAGCGAACCTTTGGTAGCCGCAAACATAACAATCGAAGGGACATCGATTGGCACGGCTTCGAACCGAACGGGTCGGTTCATCATTAAAAAATTGCCACCCGGAAAGTACCTGCTCAAAGTGACGTTCATGGGGTACGAACCGCTGACAAAAGATATCATGTTGACAGCCGGGGAAAGCTCGCGTTTGACGCTCCGACTCAATCCCATGGTACTCGAAGGCGAGCGCATAACCATCATGGCAAAAGCCGAGCCCAATCGTGCCATCGAACGCGAGACGCCAGTAGCATTCACGACGGTCGATTTAATAGAACTTAAAAATAAATACACCACTGGTGATTTGCCGGAATTGATTCAGGATGTGCCCGGTGTCTGGACTTCCACCGCCGGCATCGGAGAAAGCGAAATAACGCTGCGCGGCTTTTCTTCGGATAAAGTGCGCTTCATGCTCAATGACATCCCGATGAACGAGCCGGAAGATCAGCAGGTTTACTGGTCGAACTGGGCAGGGCTTTCGAATACTGCCTACGCGATCCAGGTTCAGCGCGGTCCCGGATTTTCATTGTATGGTTCAGGTGCATTCGGCGGTTCGATTCATATCGAAACCATGGGCGTCGGCATAGAGCCCGGTACGACGTTGCGGTTCTCAATAGGATCATTTCAGCGTAAAGGAATCAGCAGCGGGATCAATGCCGGCAAAATTGCCGATCCGCTTAGCGGAAGATATGTTGAAAATATCGAAAATGCAGTAAATTACACCTATTCGGCACGATTCAATTCAGGATCTCAATTGGGCGGCAAACTGAATATCAGCGCTTATTGCGATTACAAAATAGGTGATTCGTACATTCTGGGCACTGATTATGATGGATTCACCCTGGGGCTGGAAGCCGAAAGCCACCTTCAAAAACATTGGCTCAGGTTCAGTTTCATGATGTCGCCCCAGGCACATAACCAGGCATTCGCGATGCAGGATATCGATTTGCTGGATTCATTGGGACGAGAATATAACCGGATGTATCACGATTGGCAGGAAAATTACTATGCCAAACCATTTTGGCAATTGAAGCACGAATGGCAAATTTCCGAAATCCAGCGGCTGTCGAACAATGTATTTTTCACTGTCGGCAACGGAGCCGATCAAACGCTGTTGAATGGATTATTCGATGTGGAAAACGGCGCCCTCATATATCAAAAATCCGATGCGATGGCTTTCGGAGAGCATGCATTCTATTTGTGGAAAAATTTCGGAATTCAGACCACCGATTTCTATCCGCCGAGTGAAGCCATTGGATCAGATACGAGCGCATTGTTCCAGAACCTGACCATCCTTAGCAAAGTGAATTTTTTTGCTGATCAACATGAGTACAGTTGGCAGGACAGGCGTCGCCGCGATCATCGTCAGTTCGGATTCTCGACGATCTACCAGTTGAATCCGGGTGCGCTGGTTCATATTACCCTCGGCGCGGAAGGGCGTATCTGGCGCGGTCATCGTGTGCGGGAATGCTGGGAGTTGTACTATTACCCGATGAGAATACAGGGGCGGGATGTCACCGCGATCCAGGGTGACAAAATATCGGAAAAGCAGATACAATCAATTTATGATTATGATACAGATGTAAATAATTTTTCGCTCTTCAGCCGGTTCGCTGTGAAACCCCTCTCGGTGCTAACATTATTACTGGGCGGGCAGTACTATTATTCCGGGCAAAAAGTGATTGAAAATCCCATCCGGTTTTTTGACTTCGGTGCTATGAAATTTTTCAACCAGTCCTATCGGACCTCTGCCGATCAAATCGACGAAAACGGTAATTTGAAATTTGCCGAAGAGGATTATCAGCGGTCATATCATTTTATTACGCCGTGGGCGGGCATCAATTGGAACATCACCCGGCATTTCAATGCGTTCGCAAATTATGCCCTTGCAAAGAAAGAACCGGCAATTTTGGACTGGTATGATTTCGATGTCGGTCCGCGTACGGGCACAACCCCCGATGCCGCAGATGATGCCTGGTTTCAGGAAAAGCTCAATCCCGAAATGGCTTACAGCGGTGAAGCGGGATTTGGCGTTCAGCTTGGCGCAGTGCAAGCAAGCGTGAATTATTATTATACAATCTACAAAGATAAAATTGAATCGGTCGTGGACTTGAATGAGCGGCGGCTGACCATGAATGCCGGCGAAGCCATCTTTCAGGGGATCGAAGCGGAACTGAAAGGGGGGATCGGAAATTTCGACTTCAGCGGATCAGCGTCAATCGCCAGGAATCGCTGGCAAAAGCTGAATGTGTGGAAAATTTTTGGCGCCAGGGCTGAAGATATTGTAGGCAAAGTCGTCCCTTTTTCACCGGAACGCATTTTAAGTACATCAGCGGGCTACTATTTCGAACCTTATCCAACACATCGCTATCGAATCGGCGTCAGCATCAACGCCTGGGATGAGTATTACGGAACCTATACCAATAGCTATACCCGAGCCGACGGCGCCATTTACCGATCACGGTTGCCATATTTTTTCGATCTCAGCACGCACTTGAGCTTCACCAAACGAACGAAAAAAGCCGATATCACCTTCCGGATCGATGCGAATAATATTCTGAATCGGGAGAATTTTATGCGTGCACTTTATACCATTGATTATAATCGCAACGATGAACTGGCGGGCAAATATCACTGGTATGTTTTGCAGGCGCCGTTATTAAATATATTCTTCACCACGGAAGTGACTCTGTATTAGCATTCAGATTATTTATGCTCGAAGTTCTTGAAGCTGCAAAAGGCTGTATTTTTAACGTTTCGAGGCGGGTGAAAAAGTTTTTACTCAATTGAATCCGGATTGTCTGACGGAGTTCCTGCCGCGTTCGAAACAGAACATTTTTCGCTCAAAGAGCACCCAATATAAGCTTAATTTCAAGGAGGCTGATCGCTGATGAGACATCTTGTATTCATGCTATTCATTTTTTGGGGGCTAGTCATTGCCATGATATCGGGTTGCAGCCAAAATAATTTGCTTGAGCCAACCGACGAAGCAAAACCAACCACGCCAGGTTTTATGCTTTACGAAATTATATTGCCCGAAAAGATAACGGAATCTAAAGATTCGGTGGCGCAAAAAATCGTCGGCTTTGTCGAGCTTGCGAACAGCATCAACCAGTACCAGCAATTTTTGTTGACGCCCGATTCATTGACCGAATATTCCCAAAAGAACGGGATTCCGACCTGGCAAATTGTGCGCGATTTGGACACACTGACGATTTTCACCTATATTGCGGAAAATAAGGACTTTCACACGTATGAGTGGCTGATTATCGTCGATGGTATCTTGAATGGCATCAGTGTGGATAGCCTCGAATACATTGAAGTACGGCAATGGAAGAAAGGCTATCCGAACGGGATGAATTTATATCGCTCAATGGAAGTCTTCAATACCGACGGTTCATTGAGTGATTCTTATATGTGGGGAAACGATTTCAATGGTGATTTTATCTCAGAATCGCGATGCATCCGGGATGGGATTCCAATTGAATTGAGATTTCGAATCAAACTCGATCGCACAGCTGAACTAACGGTGATCAATCACCAAATACATGTTCCTTATAATGAATACATCATCAAATGGACAGCCGATGGCAACGGGCAATGGTGGCAATATGATCATTATCAGCAACTCATCGGCTCCGGAGGTTGGTGATGCTTGAGATTTTCTTTGGAGCATTTTAGCTGTATCGGAATTTCAAAGTTATCGCAGGAAAAAAAGAAGAAAACCGCAGATTTCACAGGTTGCTCGGATAAAAAACATCTGTACACTTAGAGCCTATCCGAAAACCCGCCTTGTCATTCCCGTAGTTCGTTGATCGGGATGCCGAACACGGGAATCCATTTATAAAGAGGGTAGGTGGATTCCC
>JAFGMA010000004.1 GCA_016927835.1 Candidatus Zhuqueibacterota bacterium
AAAAATCTGATAATTACGAAGCCTTCATCCACCTCGCTTGTGCCGACATTACGCGGCGCGCAACTGAGGTTTTCGGATAGGCTCTAATCCGATTAATAGATATTTCATTATATTTCCGTGGTTTGAAAGTTTTATACATGCAAAGAGCTATGCCTTTTCAAAAATGAAGGCATCAACATTGAGTGTATCAATCTTCCCGAGACAGCCTGTTTCCATTGCCGCACCGAAAATGATTTTTCCAACGATCCGATAGCCTTCTTTGGTTGCTTCCTCAACCTTTTTTGCGATATCGTCTTCCATTTTCTGATATGAAAATTCAGACCATTTGCTTCGAAATCTCGGAAATACTTTGCAAAGATATGTGGTAACCTCCTGTGTTTTTATGAACTCATACGCCTCGAAATCGACTTCTTCACTCTCTTTCCAGAAAAGGCAACCCGGTTCAATAACTACAGTAATTTGAGTTGATGTGTTATACTTATATCTGTCAGATGCAATTTTGTTGATATATTCTGTAATAAGCTTTTCAAAAGTGTCTCGATTTTTTTCAAAAAGAACGTGCGGCAAATCGACCTTATTGACTTTCTTCTTTTCACTTTTCGATATTTTTACTTTCGACACAAATGTTGGTGCGATACGATAATGATAATCCGACGCCTGATCGCTCTTTTGGAATTCAATGGCTGCGAAGTCGATGAAAGCAGCTTTCTCTCCCCGAACAAAGCGATTGAAACAGCCAGGCTCTAGCATTGCGGAGATGCTTGTATCACGACTAATAACATAGCCTTGCTCAGAGAATTGCTTAATCCAGTTTCTGAATTGTTCTTCGATATAAACAAAATCGATTAATTTGCCCTTCTTCCTGACAACGAATTTAGGTACGACGGCATATTTGATGCTCTTCATGCAACCCTCCTTTTATCATTTTAATGATGTTCCTGTAAATTGCAAAAACCCTTATTTTCAACCACGATGAGAAACCTGGATAGTGTTAAATTCCCTATTCGAAATTTTTGCTTTCATTCGCTATTTTCGAAATGAATGCAATTCTTTCGTCAAAGTTTTTCTACCCGGCATTCGGATTTATGGACGAATATAAGTCCAAGCAAACGTGAACTCCAATTTATATGCAAAAAATCAAAAATGTCGCGCCAGTATTGTTTTTCGTGTCGCAAATAATGCCAAATAGTCTTATGTTTACCTGGATTGAAAGCCATGTAAAAAATTTTGCAAAGAATTCAAATGGAAACAAGATGAGGGAAATGAGAATTCGGATAATATTTTTCCACCACGGACAAAGCAATCCCGTATTTTTATCAACCACATAGCAGCCCGCCATGCGCTTTCCGATGCTTCGTCCGAGTATTATCAAGTCTTTGAATAACAGGTAGCCGCACAAACAAGCCAGGAATCCGATAATTCTTGTTTCTTGATCTAATTTATTCTCTGCATAGATCAAGAATAAAATAAACAGTGGTAATGTAACTAACAAATTATCGAGAAAAACGGCAAATCCATGCGCACCAGCGCCTAAGCGGGTTGTTTGAGAAAGATAGCAAGTTATTTTTATTCTATTCAAAATATCACCCTCTGAAAATGTTTGGAATTATTTACAACAGCAACCCATCCAATTTATCAGCCCAAAACCTATTGATTAATCCATTGCCTCAATTGCGCTAAATCAGATGATTTGCGGAGAATCTTATCAATGCCGGCTTCCCCGGCTCGTATTTTATCCTCAGAAATATTGGCGCCGGTTACAATGATTACCTGAAGAGCCTTGCCTTGATATTTCGCTCTGATTTTTTTATACAACGCAACCCCCTCCATTTCATCGCTCTCCGCCAGGTATGCCGGCAGCACCAGATCCAGGATGACCAGGTCAAAGGACGCCTTTTCAAGCCATGCCAGCGCTTCCTTGCTCGATGTGGCAACGGTGAATTGATATGATCCGTTCAGCAAAAATACCAAATCATCGGCGAATGCTTTGTCATCGTCTACTACCAGGATTCGTTTGCGCATCCGTTCTTTCCCTTCATGGCGTTATCTTCCGTGTTTACCAGGAGCCATTACAGGCAATCCCGGTGCCAGGCGTTTTGATATTCGGGAATGAAAAAGTGAGATGCCCCAGGTTGTAAATAATCAAGAAATTACAAACTGAATAATTGAAGGAGGTTTCGCAGGGAAAATTTGCAGGACGGTCGATTGCGTCAACCTGTGTTGGCAGCTTCCGGAGATGGCAAGTCGTTAGCGCGGAATTTACAAAGGATTAAATGCTGCCAACAGGAGTTGACAGGCGAGTAGGTCGTGTTGGCACTCAGGGACGATTTTAACTGCCGGAGGGATCGATTTCGAATTGCTTCAGCATTTTCTGCAAACCGAACCGGGTGATGCCCATGCGTTCCGCCGCCCGGGAGATATTTCCGTTCGTTTCATTCAGGATTGCCTTCACATAATCCTGCTTGAATCGGTTGAGCACGTCTTGCTTGGCAGTTTCATAATCTGAATCAGTTAGCGCATCCTGCCTTAATTGGGCGAACACACTCTCGTTGATGCGGTCACCCTCCGACTGGATCACCGCATGTTCGATGGCATGTTTCAATTGGCGTACATTGCCGTGCCAATGACAGGACAAAAGGAGCGCCATTGCCCGATCGGAGAAATCTTTGATATTGGTTTTATATTTGATATTGAACTGCCCAAGGAATGCCCGGGCGAGGATGGGAATATCTTCCCGGCGTTCACGCAGCGGCGGGATATGAATCGGCGACACGCTCAAGCGATAATACAAATCTTCCCTGAACGTGCCGGAGCGGAGTGACGTATCCAGATCGGCGTTGGTGGCAGCAATAATGCGGCATTCCGTCGGAACCCGCGTTTCGCCGCCTACCCGGTAAAAACGTTCTTCTTCCAAAACACGCAATAGTTTCGCCTGAACCGATACGTCGATTTCAGCGATTTCATCCAGAAACAATATGCCGCGATCGGCTAACTCGAATTTTCCGTAACGCCGTTTGTGCGCGCCGGTGAATGCCCCTCTTTCATGCCCGAATAATTCGCTCTCGAACAAGTCTTTCGGAATCGCAGCGCAATTGATACAAACGAAAGGTTCGCGCTTGCGGGCGCTCAAGCGGTGGATGCAATCGGCGACCAGTTCCTTGCCGGTCCCGCTTTCACCCGTTGTCAGCACGCATGTATCCACCCGCGCGAGTTTCTGGATTTGCGACCGCAGGTGCTGCATCACCCGGCTTTCCCCGATGAGTATCTGCTCCAACGCTGTCCCGGAAGCCGGCTCAGGGCAGCTCGCTCCGGCGGCATTAAGCACTTTAAACAGAATCGTTTTCCACTCGTTCCGATTCGAATCCTTGTGTATGTAATCACGCGCGCCATATTGCATTGCCTGCACCACCGTCCGCAGGGAATCATTGCCGGTGATCATCACCACAGGCGTTGAAGCGCTTTTCTGCTTCATCTTTTTGAGGATATCGAAACCGTCCAGGTGATCGTTCAATTCGATATCCAGCAGGATGCAATCGAATGCATTGCTGAGGGCGCATTCCAGTCCGGTTTGCGCATCGAAGACGCCTTCACAGTCGAAGCTGTCTTCCAGCAAAAAGGTCAAATCCGAAACGAAATTCGCGTCATCATCAATTATCAATATTTCAGGTTTATCGGGTGTCATCTTTTGATTGCTCTGAATTCATGACGATTTTTTGTAGGAGCTGTGCCCACGAAATACGCAAAAGCACTCGAAAAAAATGTAAACAAATCAAGAAACACCTTAGCCTGGATTATTCATATAAATTGCTAGAATCAAAATTTTCCGGGATGATGCAACATTCAGACGAAAACGCAAGCATATAAAATTTAGCCACGGATTTTCATTGATTTAACACGGATAAAAGCAACACAGAAGAATAAATCCATGTTTCAGATCCGTGCCAATGGCTTAAAAAATTGAATCCGGTTAAATGTAAAAATTATCCCTTGCAAGCGCACCGGATCGATATTTTATCCAACCTCCTTAGTGGGCTAAACGCTTCTCTTTTTTCCGGTGCGAATGTTAGACCCGCTTTAGCTCTACCCGCATCGTGGTTCCCCTGCCGGGCTGGCTTTCTGCAACCCCTATTCGCGCGCCGTATTGATTCAGGGTGAGTTTGGCGTGATAAAGTCCAAGCCCGCCGCCATCATTGGTGCTGAATTCGCGCTCAAAGAGTTTGGATTGATCCTCCTCCGAAATTCCGCTGCCGGTGTCAATGATATCCAGGATGATCTTTCGCTCATCAATACGGATGTCCACGCAGAGTTCTTTCCGGGCGGAATCCCGCATGGCATTGCACGCGTTGGTGAAGAGTTCCTTGATGACGGTCGTAAAATCTCGTTCGTCGATTAAGCCTTTGGCATCGATATCGCCCTGGATCAAAAAGCGCGTAAAACGAATACCCTGTTTTCGCATGAAATCGGAAGTAGAAGTCACGATTCGTTTGGTTTTTTCGATGATGTCGGTGCTGAAATAAAAATCGACTTCAGATTTCAGGTGCGCCAGGCGCTGCTGCATGTCATCAATGAGATTGGGAACTTTCTCGAAATGCTGCATGCGTTTTCTCTGATCGCGGTTGGCGTCCGCAAACTCATTCAGCAGGCGCTCCAGCCGCTCTGCTGCCTGTTCAAGCGGCTTGAGCTGATTCATGCCGGTTTTTGAAGCCCTGATTTTTTCGAACACCTGACGCAGCCTCTTTGCTGTATGATCGAAATAGAAGGTGATGATTGGCTCCAGGCGTTTTTGATACACTTTGAATCGCGCACCATCATCCGGGGGATTTTTGAAATACAGACTTAAACGCAGCAAATTCGAATCGATCGGCGTTCGGCTATGCCTGAAAGCGGTGAGTGCGTCGAACAGGGCTTTTCGCGATTCATATTTTCGGGTATACATCAGTTGAATCGGACGTCTGAGCAAAACAGGATACAGCTTGAAAGCGAGCGCCCCAATCAATATCCCCAAAACCAGAACCAGCAGCGTATAAAACGGATTAAATTTCGAATGCAAATTTTGCCAGGATCGCTCGAGTGCGCTGGTTTTATGAATTTTAATAAAAATATTGCTCCGGGCTTCGTCACGTCCTTGAAGGATGGATATGAGTTCGCCATAATACGGCTGCCGGAAATAATGCAATTTCTCGATATCGAAATCCGCGCTGTACTCACCCAGGATATCAAAGCGCTTATTGAGAACAAGCATTCTATTTTCGACCGACAGCAAAATTTCCGGCTCTCCATCCTGATTCAGATCGACAACTTCATGAATCGTGGGGCAATCCACGATTTCTGTAATCTTTTTTTGCGCTAAAACATTCAAATGCGAATCGAACAGAAATATCGATCCATTATGATTTGCAGCCAAAATTTCGTTTACCGTATCGCGATTGAAGTCAACGATGCTGAGATATCTGAATCTGGTAGGGATGCGGTAATAATGGAGCAGCGCCCCTTGTTGACCGTCGCGGATTTGCAATTCATGCCAGGTCGATTTATCCTGATAATCGCCGCTGGCATATACGCAGCAGATTTCCGCCCCAGGCAGCGCATTCAATTCGGTGATAACAAAATCGGTGCTGAAAAATACACCACCGATTGCATCTTTCCATAAGATCTGCCCCATTTTATCCAGACAAATCAGGTAGCATTTGCTATCCGCCATACCATTTGTGGCATTCTGATTGTCCGTCGCCCAGGCGGTTAATAATATCTCTTTATCCCCATCACCTGTTAAATCTGCACAACAGATTTTGTTGATCGGACCGGCAGTTAAAAATTCCCATAATTTTTCGCCCGTTGCACCGTCAAATACAAAAATGCCCCGCGGATTTTGATCAAATCCGGTATTAACCGTACAAATCATATCTTTCTGTCCGTCACGATTCACATCCAATGCCTCGAATCCATCAATCCAACCATCCCATTCGCCATTGCCATCGAAATCATTTCCCTGGATAGCGTGGGTTTTGGCGATGAGTTCACAATCCAGGCGTTTCGGCGCCTCGGCAGATATTCTGGCTATTTCTGCCCATGCAAGGGTATCCTGCTTCACGGATAATGCGATCTCAGGCTTGCCATCAGCATCAAGATCGAGCGCCTGAAAATATGGCACGTTATACGCACCCAGAAGCTGACAGGCGTCAATCGGATGGGCTTCATCAAAATCCATAAGCAAAGCACCTTTTTGAATCAGGTGATAGATACATTCCTCATTTCCGTCACCATCAAAGTCGGCAAACACTTGCCGGATCACACCATCTTGCCGCCGAATTTGTTTGAATGTGTAATATGCTTGTGGCGTTTGTGCCAGGTTGGTGTGGGTGATCAATGAGAAACACAGGAATAAACCCATAACCTTATGTGGCGAGATTTTATCGGTTTGGAGTCTCGTATTGGAATTGGTTTTTAGGACACGCATGATTCGCCTGAACACTTGCTTCTTTGAATTCGGTTTTCAAGTCAACCTGTAAAATGGTTCGCGAAAGCAGAAATCTAAAGTTGTATGTGCATGATGTCGTGTCTGAAAAATTTTTCTAGTCTGTAATTTCTGTCGGGTAGTGAGGCATGTTTCCGAGCAATTTAGGCGGTGGGATAAACTAACTTGGACATTTTGCTTAAAAATAATTTTGATATATAGCCACTGAAAAAATTTGAACGGGTAATTTATTTTATCCCACCGCCTAAATTACAAAATATTAATGATAATGTCAAGCAAAACCTTCGTTTTGGGGTAATGGCTCAGGATTCGAGCAAGTTCTCGGGCAGCACAAAGAAATTTTCTCAAATAGTTATCGACAAATTTATTAAATGCCTGATTTGTATCCTTGATAATTATAAATGTGGCAAACGAACGTTGTAATTTAAAGACTGTACAATTCGCCAGGAAACAAAAGCCTGTCACCTGCAATCTTTCGTGACCTCCTGCTGGCGAAAGTCCTCTTGCTGCTCAAATCAAAATTGCGTCGGGTGAGGGCGGTGTGGTTGCTTGATTATAGCCATCGCTGTTGCCGGTACCATTCGAGCGTTTGGTGCGTGCCATCCTCCAGCGAAATATTCGGCTTAAAACCTAGCTCACGCCGGATTTTAGCGTTATCGCAAAGCCAATAGTGCTGCTTCATTTCCAGAACTTTGTAGCGATTCACTGTGGCAATTTTGCCTGTCAGTCTGGCGAACAGTTCGTTGAAGCGTGCAATTACATTTAAAACGAACGCCGGAATGGTGATTTGAATCGGGTGCCTATGCATCGCTTGCGCAATGGTATTGACGACATCGCCCCAGGCAAATTGCCCATCCCCGGTGGCGAAATACAGTTCTCCGGCTGAACGGGGATTTTCCGCCACACAAATCAGCGCACGCACCAGGTCGAAAACATGGATGAAATTGGTATAGCGATCTCCCCCGGTCAGCTTTGGATTCAATCCCAGTTTCACCGTTTTAAAAAGCTCGAACACATCCGTATCGCGCGGACCGTAAACCGCCGGCGGTCTCACAATCGTCACCGGGAATAGCGCGCCGAATTTTCCCACGATGTTTTCCGCGGCTAATTTGCTTGCGCCATAAGGCGTTATCGGGTGAGGATCTGCGTCTTCCGTCAAAGCTGTCCGACTGCTGCAGGGACCTGCTGCGGCAAGACTCGAAACAAAGATGAATTTTGACAACTTCGGGCAGGTTGACTCACAGGCTTTCAGCAAATTTTCCGTGCCATCAGTATTGGCTTCAAAATACTCCTGTGGCAGCCTCGTTTTCGTGCGTCCCGCCAGATGAAATACATAATCAACTGCATGCACAGCTTTTTCCAGAGAATCCCGATTCGACAGATCGCCATACGCGAGATGAACCGGCTTATGCTCGAGCCAGCGAAGATTGCTCGTTTCACGAACCAGGCATCGAACTTCAAATCCCTTTTCAAGCAGACTCTCCGCTAAAAAGCTGCCAATGAATCCATTACCACCGGTGACAAGGGCTCTCATTTAATGTTTTACCTCCGTTTAGCACGCCAATTAGAATCCGTTGACAGGCGCTTTGCCAGCCTCCACTTTGTGCCTGACAGATTATAAGGGCAAAAATTGTGAAATGTGACCAATCACAGGGGGTAGCTACAAAATGAAAATCAATTTTGACAGGATAACGGGATTATCAAGATTCACAGGATTAATCGTCACGGATATTAATGATCCTGTTGATTTAATGCCATCTTTCGAAACCCAATCCCGCTAGAGATGGTTTTAAGACGGTTCAAATGATACAGAGCTATTAATTATCCTGTAAATCCGGCTTATCCTGTCAAAAAGAATACTGATTAATTCCCACGTGATTGGATAATGTGAATTTCCAGCCAGATTCATTGAAGTCGGAAGATTTTGAAAGTAATGAAATAAATCAAAAAATTCCAGTGAAAAATGAATTGACCTTAAAAAGCATAACGGAACCGTACGGGTGATTCTCAAAAAGCAGACTTGACATTTATTAAAAAATGACGTATATTCAGCACAAGTGAATTAAAAATGGAGGTTTAAAAATGCTGAAAAAAGTAACGCTTGGGGTCATTGTTGGTAACAGGGGATTTTTTCCAGACAAACTGGTTGAAACGGGTCGTGTGGAAATACTGGAATTGCTCAAGAAAAAGAATATAGAGACAGTCTGTTTGAGTCCTGGAGATACGAACTTAGGCGGCGTTGAAACGTATGACGATGCAAAAAAATGCGCAGCCCTTTTCAAAACCCATGCCGAGGTTATCGATGGCATTCTGATTACGTTGCCTAATTTTGGCGATGAGAAAGCAATTGCTAACACGTTGAAATTATCTGAACTCGAAGTGCCGATACTCATACACGCATTTCCGGACAATCCGAATGCGATGCAACTCGACAGCCGCCGGGATTCGTTTTGCGGCAAATTATCCGCATGCAATAACCTGTACCAATACAATATCCCGTTTTCGTTGACAACCCAACATACTGCTGCACCGGATGATCCGTCTTTCCACGATGATCTGGACTGGTTCACCGCTGTCTGTCGCATTTTCAAAGGCTTGACAAGCGCACGCATCGGTGCGATTGGTGCGCGAACCAGCGCTTTCAATACCGTACGATTCAGCGAAAAATTGCTGGAAGCCGATGGCATTTCAGTCGAGACCATTGATTTATATGAGGTTTTTGGCAGAGTCGGAAAGCTGCGCAAGGATGATCCGGATGTCCGTAGAAAACTCAAAGAGCTTAAATCCTATTGTTCGGTTGCCGGGGTACCGGAAGCCGCCCTGTTGAAAATGGCGCGCTTCGGCGTGGTTGTAGATCAATGGATTGCCGAAAATGAATTGAATGCCACTGCCATACAATGCTGGACCGCGCTCGAAGATTATTTCGGGATCGTGCCTTGCGCGGTGATGAGCATGCTTTCAAATAATTTGCTGCCGAGTGCCTGCGAAGTCGATGTAACCGGTGCACTCGCGATGTACGCGTTGCAGCTAGCTTCTGGTGTACCCAGCGCGTTAGTCGACTGGAATAATAACTATGGCAATGAGTTGGAGAAGGCTGTCTTTTTCCATTGCAGCAATTTTCCGAAATCTGTTTTCAATGAAACCAGGATGGTGTACCAGGATATCATCGCCGGCAGCGTGGGCAAGGAAAACTCGTATGGCACCTGTGTCGGTCGTTTGAAGTCCGGTCCGTTTACCTTTGCCCGAATATCAACGGATGATACCCAGGGAATTATCAAGGCGTATGTGGGCGAGGGCGATATCACCGACGATCCGCTGGATACGTTCGGCGGCTTCGGTGTGGTCAGGATTCCGCATTTGCAAACGCTACTGAATTTTATATGCACCAATGGCTTCGAACATCACGTGGCGATCAGTCCGTCAATGGTGGCGCATAGCCTGGTTGAGGTATTTGATAATTATCTCGGCTGGGAAGTCTATTTCCACGAGGCTTCTTGAAATTCAGTCATTACTGGCGACCGACATGGTTGCCGAAATGTCAATTCACTCACATTTCGAACCGATGGAGGCAGAATTAAATCAAATTTCTGGTGGCACGGAATCTGCGTGAGGAACCTTTATTATGTTAACACGATGCCCCCAAAAGCTGCTTTATGCCGAAAAAAACTGGCTCATTGGTTGCAAGCAGCCTGTGCCAATTCTTGATGACTATACCTATTAAGGGTTAGTTTGTAACATCATATTCTTAAGCATGTCATTGCGAGCGTAACGCAGTGGAGCGAAGCAATCTCTATG
>JAFGMA010000066.1 GCA_016927835.1 Candidatus Zhuqueibacterota bacterium
AAGCAATCTCAGCCGTTTTATTAGGGGATTGCTTCGGCAAAAAACGCCTCGCAATGACAATTTTTCGAGTTTTCGGACGGACACTATCTATATAGCGGCTGAGCGAAAAGTACTTATTTCTTCACCCTGGGCGGAGTCGAAGTGTGAAAAAATATAGACTTTTCGCTCAGGCACTATTTATCAAAATTTGAATCCGATATTCCGCGCCGTCATTTCGCAGACACGCTTGCGCATCATTGAAATGCATAATGGCAGAGCACACCAGAGGGTATCGCTCATTCAACAAATTGCAGCCGCTTTCAGCAATCGTCAAATTCAGGAGACGCTCAAAAGGTACTGCTTGACCGCATCAAATTCTCCGGAAAGTTTCACCGAGTGTTTCTTCATAGACATTGCTTTTTCCAATGCTTCCGGCAATGGCAGTTCACGGTCGATTAATTGCCGGATCACCTCCGGAAATTTAGCCGGATGCGCCGTCTCTAAAAATATTCCGATCAATTTATCCGACTTGTTTTCCGGATAATGCTTCAATCCAAGGTACCCAACTGCGCCATGGGGATCAGGGATATAGCCGAATTTATTCACCAACTCCTGTATTGCATCCCTGGTTTGATCGTCGGTGAAGCTCGCGCCCCACACATCCTCCCTCATTTTTTCGAGATCATTATTGCACAAATCGAGTATTCTGGCAAAATTGCTGGGATTGCCAACATCCATGGCATTGGAGATTGTCTGCCGAGTGGGCTTGGGTTCGAACCGCCCGGTCTGCAAAAATTCCGGAACGACCCTGTTCGCATTCGTTGCCGAAATAAACCGGGCAATGGGCAATCCCATTTTTTTGGCGATCAGCCCGCCGGTCAAATTGCCGAAATTTCCGCTGGGCACTGAGATCACCACCGGTTGCCGTTTGTTTTTCAACCGGGCATAGCCGTAAAAATAATAGAACGACTGCGGAATCAACCGGGCGATGTTGATGGAATTGGCGGAAGTCAGCGTCAGGTTTCGGGATAACTCAACATCAAGGAATGCCTGTTTGGCAATTCGCTGGCAATCATCAAACGAACCATCGATTTCCAGAGCCGTAATATTGCCGCCGTGCGTGGTGAGCTGTTTTTCCTGGATCGTGCTGATTTTGCCCGAAGGGTAAAGGATAAATACGCGGATGCCCGGTGCGCCGGCAAAGCCATGCGCCACCGCGCTGCCCGTATCGCCGGATGTCGCCACCAAAATGGTTAATTCGGCGTCCGAATCCCGATTAAGGTATGACATCAATCGCGCCATAAACCGGGCAGCAAAATCCTTGAACGCCAGCGTTGGTCCGTGAAAAAGCTCCAAAACATATAGGTCATGATCCAATTGAACCAGGGGGACTTCAAAATTCAGCGCATCGTTTATGATTTCTTCCAGGATCGGATGCGGGATATCCTCGCCCAGCAACTGCTTCGCGATTTCAAAAGATAGCTCCCGGAACGTTAGTGCAGCCAGATTATTGAGCAATGAAGCCGGCAGTCGGGGAATCGCTTCGGGCATGTAAAGCCCCCCGTCATCAGCCAATCCGCTTAAGACGGCTTTACTCAATGAAGCGGTGTTTTTTTTGGAATTCGTGCTATAATATCTCATGCTGCTCCATCCGCAAGTATTCGGGGTCCTTCCTGATTGATTTTGGAAATATAGACATCGCTTTCAATCTCAATATTTTCCAGGCATTTTTGCATGGCATCGCCGACCTTTTGGGCGGTTCTAAGCGACAGGCTCAATGCGAACATGGAGGGTCCCGATCCGGAAATGCTGCATCCGAGGGCGCCCGATTCGAGTGCAGCCTGCTTGGTTTCCTGAAAATGCGGGATCAATATCGAACGCACCGGCTCAATGATCACATCCTGCAACGACCTGCGAATCAGCTCATAATCAGGCAGCATCAAACCGGCGATCAATCCCGCAATATTTCCCCACTGAACGATGGCATCTTTAAACAGAATTTCTTTTTTCAAAATTTTTCTGGCGTCTTCGGTGCGCACTTCGATATGGGGATGAATGAGCGTACAATGAAGCGTCTTCGGCGTCGGTATGCGGATTACGTCCAACGGATCGTAGCTGCGGATCAATACGAATCCACCGTATAGCGCGGGAGCGGCATTATCCGCATGGGCTGCCCCGCAGGCAACGCGTTCGCCTTCCAGCGCAAACGGCAGCAACGCTTCCCGGCTCAGCGGATTTCCGAGCAATTCATTAGCAGCAAATACGCTGGCAACGCTGCTCGCGGCACTTGAGCCGAGCCCGCTTCCGAGAGGCATTTTTTTATGTAATTCAATTTCAAATCCCTGCTGCTCCCCCAGATGCTGCAACAATTGCAGCACGCTGACACCGGCAGTATTCTTCTCCGGCTCGATGGGCAACTGCCCCTGTTCGCCGGTGATTTTTGTGATGACGATCCCCGGCTGGTTCCGTTTCCGCAGCACAACCTCATCGCCCGGGGCGGCGACTGCAAAGCCCAGGATGTCGAAACCGCAGGCAACGTTGGCAACAGTCGCCGGGGCGTACACCCGGATTTGATTCTTCATATTTAAACTGGGTTTTGATTTCAATGTTACCAGAAATTCTAAATCGAGATTTCACAATTTAACATAGCCCACTAAACACACGAAATAGCACTAAACGCATTTTTCGCGTACTCCGGGCTTTTCGTGCGTTTCGTGGGAAATAATAACAACTTGAAAATTTGACAATGCTTGCATTCGTTTGAAAGACAGACAGGCGCCATTTCAGTCCTTCAATGAATCGCTCTTGATAATCCCCTTTTTCAGCATCAATTCCGCGTTCAAGATTGCACCTCCGGCGGCGCCGCGAATGGTGTTATGCGAAAGCAGCACAAACTTGTAATCGAAAATGGTGCACGGTCGCAGTCTGCCGATACTCACCGCCATGCCTTTATCCAGATCCCGATGCAATTTGGGCTGCGGGAAATTCGTCTCTTCAAAATAATGAATCGGCTGCAACGGTGCCAGTGGTAGAGCGAACTGCTGCGGTTCACCCGAAAAATGTCGCCAGGCAGATTTAATTGCATCCGTTGTTGTTTTTTTCTTCAATGTCACGGAAACGCATTCGAGATGTCCGTCGATCACAGCAACGCGATTGCAGTGTGCACTCAGCTTAAAGTCGGCGTTCCGGACGGCGCCGTTTCCGTATTCACCCAGAATCTTCAGCGGCTCGCTCTCTATTTTTCCCTCCTCGCCGCTGATAAACGGGATCACATTATCCAGAATATCGAGACTGGCAACACCGGGGTAACCTGCGCCGGAAAGTGCTTGCAGCGTGACCACATGGGCGGCTTCGATGCCGAATTGATCCGCGAGTGGCTTCAACGCCATCACAAAACCGATGACCGAGCAATTCGGATTGGTCACAATCATGCCTTTACCGAAATTCTGGCGATGCACCAATTCCAGATGCGCACTGTTGACTTCGGGAATAAGCAGCGGCACATCGGAATCCATGCGGTGATTTCTGGCGTTCGACAAAACGACATAACCGGCACGGGCAAAATCGGTCTCGATTTCGCCTGCAACGCTTGCATCCAATCCGGAAAAAACGATTTTGCAGGGCAAGTCGGGGTGGCATTGCCGGATTTCCATCCGGGCGATATGTTCGGGGATCGGTGTGCGCATGAACCAGTTGGCAACGTCCTTGTACGCCCTGCCGCTCGATCGTTCCGAAGCCGCAAGCGCCGTAATTTCAAACCAGGGATGATTCGCCAGCAACTGGATAAATTTTTGTCCCACACTTCCGGTGGCTCCCAGAATTCCCACCGGGAGCTTTTCGCCTGATTTCGCTTTAAGATTCATCTGCAGCCCTCAATGGTTGAAAATTCGGGTGATATCCGCAAAAACGCCGCCGGCAGTTACCTCGGCACCGGCACCAGGACCTTTGATCACCAGCGGATTGGTGCGGTAGCGTTCGGTGGTAAAGACAATCATATTATCGCTTCCGGCGAGAGTATAAAACGGATGGCGCCTGTCAACTTCCTGCATGGATAGACGGATAGCTTCCCTTTCGAGTGATGCTGCAAAACGCAACACGTTGCCCTGTTTTTCAGCACGCTGCCGGCGCTGTTCAAACTCTGCGTCAACCGTCGTCAGTTGCTCGATAAACAATTCAACCGACTCTGTCTTCAAACAGGATTCCGGCAGCAGCGCCTCGATGAAAATATCTTCCAATTCCATCGATAATCCGCTTTCACGCGCGAGGATGAGCATCTTCCGCGCGAAATCCAATCCATTCAAATCGTCACGCGGGTCAGGTTCAGAAAATCCTTTTTCACGGGCTTGACGCACAGCCTGGCTGAATGGTACCGCTGCCGAAAGTGCTGTGAAAATGTAATTGAGCGTGCCCGATAAAACCGCTTCAATTTTCAGTATCCGATCGCCGCTGTAGATTAAATCCTGCAGCGTATGAATTACCGGCAGACCTGCGCCGACATTTGTTTCATACAGAAACTTTACTCCGTTCCTGGCAGCGCCTCGCTTCAAGCGCCGATACAGCTCGAAACTGCCTGAATTGGCTTTTTTATTCGGGGTGACGATGGAAATCCCTGAGCACAAAATTTTTTCATACACATTCGGCAATTCATCGCTTGCGGTACAATCAACAAAGATGCTGTTGGGCAGCTCCATCGCGATCATTCGATTTACGAACGCTGTAAGATTCATCGCCTCAGCAGCCTTTTCCAATTGCCGCGCCCGGGTTTTCAAATCGATAGAATTCTCATCAAACAGCATGAAGTCGATATTGCCCAGGGCAATAACATTGATATCCAGCCCCAGTTCTGCCAACAGAATTTTGTTTTGCTTTTGGATCTGATTCAGCAGCGTACCGCCGATGAGTCCGGTTCCGACCACAAACAGATTTGCCGGTTTGGTATCCGCGAGGAAAAATGTTTCGTAAATAGCATTCAGCGCTTTGGTTGCGTCCTTTTTGCTGATTACAGTCGAAATGTTCAATTCGGACGATCCCTGTGCGATGGCTCTCACGTTCACATTGCTGCGCCCCAGCGCCTGGTACAGCTTTCCAGCGATGCCCGGTGTTTGCCGCATTCTTTCCCCAACCACGGCGATGATGGACAACTCTTTTTCGATCACCACTTCATCCATTTGTTTTGCCAGGATTTCCAGCGAAAATTCATCGTTAATCGTTTCTCTTGCTGATTCGGCTTTTTCGGGTTCAACGGCAAAGCATATTGTGTGTTCGGATGACGCCTGGGAGATGAGAATCACATTGATATATTTTTTTGCCAGCGCGCCGAACAGCCGGTTGGAAATACCGGCAACCCCGATCATGCCGCTGCCCTGTACCCTCAGCAAGGCAATTTCATCGATGGATGAGATGCCTTTCACCATGAAGGGCGAAAACGCCTCGTTGCTGATGAACGTACCTTTGAATTCCGGATTGAATGTATTTTTGATCCTGATCGGGATATTTTTTTCCGATGCCGGCTGCATCGCCGGCGGATGAATCACCCTCGCTCCGAAATGTGCCATTTCCATGGCTTCCTCGTAAGTCATGCTCTCTATGGGAAAGGCTTTGTGAACCTTTTGCGGATCGGCAGTCATCAATCCGTCGACATCGGTCCAGATTTCAATTTCGCTTGCATCTAAGGCAGCGCCGATGATCGTGGCGCTATAATCTGACCCCCCTCGTCCGAGTGTGGTCGTTTCATTATTTTTTGTAGCGCCGATAAATCCCGTAATGATCTGGATCGCAGGGTGCGTATCGAAATAGCTTCGGATATTAATATTTGTCGAAGCGTAATCCACCTTTGCCGCGCCAAAGGTTTTATCGGTTACGATGAGTTTTCGGGCATCAAGGAACTCGGTCGTCATGCCGCGCGTAGCCAGGCACTCGTTGATAATATAAGCTGAGAGTCGTTCACCGAAGCTCTGGATAAAATCGAGCGTTTTCGGCGTAAGCTCCTTGATCAAGAATACGCCATGCAGCACATCTTCCAATTCATTGATCATCAATTTAACATTTGCCAGCACTTTGCTTTGACGTTTGATTTCGATTATATCTTTCACGACGGCGAGATGTCGGTTTTCTAATTGTTTTAGAGCCGCTTTATACGTATCATCTCCGTCGGCAACCGTGCGACTCAATTGGATCAGAGTGTCGGTCACCCCGCCAAACGCAGAGAATACAACCGCCAGGCGTCCGGTTTGATTCGCGCTTTCAGTAATAATTCGAATCACCGTTTCGATCCGTTCCGGTGTTTCTATGGAGGTGCCACCAAATTTCAGGAGTTTCATTTCAAACTTTCGGGAATAAGGAACCATAGATAGACTTATGCCTTGGTAAAATTTCTTCAAGATATAAATAAACCTCTCACAAAGTCAAGCAAATTTTAACAAAACATGTAATGACTCGGCTATGGGTAGCATAGCTTCACCTTTCAAAGGTTCCGAACCCTTGAAAGGCAAAAGAGGCTAATTCTATTCCCGTGACTGAGGGATTACAAAACATGCAGAAACGCGCTTCCTGAAGATCAGGAGCAGACGAGGTATGACCCTATCCGGGCTTTCAGACGCTGAGCTTCTGGTCTTATTCGGGCAACGCCATATTCTTCTTGGCAACCAGATAAGCACGCTAAACGATGGAATTCAGCAGCAATGGAAACTTTCTAATTTGAACTGATAAGTCCTTGCTTTTTCTGAGTGAAATATTTATATTGTAGCCTATTCTGGACATTGATAAAGAATTATAGGAGCAGACAGTTATCCACCTATTCCTTTTATGTTGATGAATGGGACAAATCAATAACCAGGATGCGACATCTCCGCAACTATACCTATTCAAACACTAGGAGCATTAAATGAATCCTTACACCTCCGCGATCATTGAACAAGTTATCAAAAAAAATCCTGAACAGAAGGAATTTCACCAGGCAGTACAAGAAGTCTTCGAATCCGCAGAACCCGTTATTGAAATGCACCCCGAATTCAAAAAATCAAAACTTCTGGAACGTATAGCTGAACCAGAGAGACAGATCATTTTTCGGGTGACGTGGCAGGACGACAAAGGCAATATCCAAGTGAACCGGGGATTCCGGGTTGAATTCAACAGTGCAATCGGTCCGTATAAAGGCGGACTTCGCTTTCATCCTACGGTGAATTTGGGTATCGTCAAATTTTTGGGCTTTGAACAGATTTTCAAAAATTCGCTCACCGGACTGCCGATTGGCGGCGGCAAAGGTGGTTCGGATTTCGATCCCAAAGGCAAATCTGAATCCGAAATTATGCGCTTTTGTCAGAGTTTTATGACCGAGCTTTATCGGCACATTGGGATGAATACGGATGTGCCAGCCGGGGATATCGGCGTGGGCAGCCGCGAGATTGGGTATTTGTTCGGGCAATATAAGCGCATCAGAAACCGGTTTGAAGGCGTATTAACCGGCAAAGGACCGGAATATGGGGGGAGCCGCATGCGAACCGAAGCCACGGGCTACGGGCTGGTTTATTTTCTGCAAGAGATGTTAAAAGCTCTCAGCAAAAGTTTGAAAGGGCTAAACGTAACCATTTCCGGTTCCGGAAATGTTGCCATTTATGCGGCAGAAAAAGTTCAACAATTTGGTGGCAATGTGATCGCCATGAGCGATTCCGGCGGGTATATCAACGATCCAGGCGGTATACATTTGGATACGATCAAGAAAATTAAAGAAGTTAAGCGCGGACGAATCGAAGAATATATCCAGCATCATCCGAATGCCGCTTTTTCCGAAGATTGGCTGGGTATCTGGCGTCTTAAAGCCGATATCGCGCTGCCCTGTGCGACGCAAAATGAAATCGATGAAGCTTCCGCCCGAATTCTGAGCGACAACGGTATACTGGCTGTGGCAGAAGGTGCAAATATGCCGACAACCCCGGAAGCCATCGATGTTTTTCTCAATAAAAAGGTTCTGTTTGGACCGGGCAAAGCCGCGAATGCAGGCGGAGTCGCTACATCAGCGCTGGAAATGGCGCAAAACAGCATCCGGATGCAGTGGACAATGGAGGAGGTTGATGCCCGGTTGAAGACGATTATGAGCGATATTTTTCGCCAATGCCAGCAAGCGGCTGAACAATACGGTGTTGCAGGCGATCTCGTCAGCGGTGCAAATATCGCCGGATTTCTGAAGGTTGGGCGAGCGATGCTTGCCCAGGGACTGGTATAGCAGCATCTAAACGCAGCGCATTCGCGCCATAATAAGGCATATTATTTACGAAATGCCCGAAACCTGTTCCGAAAAAAAAAGGAATCGTTTGCCTGGCTGAGCGCCATTGCATGATTCAGTTTTATAATGAGCGATTCAATGCTCAAGGTTCCACGTTGATGAGGCTTATCAGCTAAAATTTAACAGAACTCCGCCTTGTTAGATTTTTTTGCCCAATTGATTAAGGATAATTTCCGGATCATTTGGCGTTAAAAAAGCAATATCAATAGATTACAACCATTGAACAGTGAATCCTGAACCTGAAACCGCTCAGTTCGGGAATGAATTAAATAGGGAACAGGTTTCGGGCTTTCTATCGCGCACGACCCGCAGGTTCGAAGCGTTCCAATCCGGAACTACGCTTCTAAATCCACCTGCCGGTGCATCGTGTCATTATAAACCCAGAGCGCAAGTACAGATGATACAATCAACTGATTTACAGCCAATTCTGATCGTGGATGATGCTGATGCCTCGCGGGAGGCTCTCAAAAAAAAATTTGCAGATCGATGTTACCGTGTTTTTACTGCTGACAGCGTGGCAAGAGCCTGTGAAATCCTTGAGACGATTTCCATCGATTTGGTCGTAATCGATCTGAAAATACCCGAAGCAGGTGGATTTGACTTGATCAAGCATATCCGCGAGAATTATAAAACCACAATGGTCATCATGCTCACCGGATTTCCGTCGATTGAAAGAGCGGTGCAGGCGATGAAAAATGGCGCTGAAGAATATCTGGCAAAGCCTGTTACCGACGAAGAGCTATTCACCGCCGTTCGAAAAGCACTCGCCAGACAGCATACACTTCAAGCGGGTCGATGCCAGCCAAACCTTTCAGAAATGGCTGCGTTCGGCTTAATCGGGAAATCACGGGAGATGCAGCAGGTGTACCACGCAATCTCCAAAGCAGCGGCTACATCGGCGACCTTATTAATCACCGGTGAGAGTGGCACGGGCAAGGAGTTGGTCGCCCGGGCAATTCATTATAGCAGTTCTCGAGCATCTGCGCCATTCATGCCAATTAATTGCGGCGGCATTCCCGAAGCGCTGTTGGAGAGCGAATTATTTGGGTACATCAAAGGCGCCTTCACCGGTGCTACCGAAACACGTGCCGGTTTTTTTCTGACGGCTGATGGCGGAACCATCTTTCTCGATGAAATCAGCGAAACCAGCCTCGCCATGCAGGTGAAGCTATTGCGGATTTTACAAAATCAGGAAGTATTCATGATCGGCTGCCGGCGCCCTCAAAAAGTTGATATTCGAGTTATGGCAGCGACCAACAAGGAATTATCAAGCTTGATGAAACAGGGCGCTTTCAGGGAAGACTTGTATTTCCGCATCAATGTCATTGTGATCGATCTGCCGCCTCTGAGGAAGCGTGAGGACGATATTTTCCTGTTAATCAACCATTTTGCCCGCAAATTCGCCAGAGAAGCCGGGGTGCCCGTGCCAAAATTTTCCGATCACGTTCTGCACGTCTTGAAAACGTATCATTGGCCCGGCAATATTCGTGAATTGGAGAATGTAATCCAGCGCCTCGTTGTGATGACGGATGACGAATTCATCGATGTGCCCGATCTGCCGGATGTGATGCGTTTTTCTGCGCCCAAAAATTCCGGGCTGGATCGCACACTCGTTGAAGTGGAAGCAGAGTACATCGAAAATGTGCTGGCGCAGGTGAACGGGAATAAGTCCAGGGCTGCTCAGGTACTCGGAATTGATCGCAAGACCCTGCGTGAGAAATTGAAACGCCATAACCTCGGAAATCAGTGACATCCACAGAATAGCCTAAGAGGCATTTTGGGCTCGCAAAAAGGCGAAATTGCATTCCTCGCAAGAAACAATATCGCCCGGATGAATGCACTATAAAGGAGAAAAATGATGGAGAATATCATTGCTCTGCTGCTATTGGCAGGAATTTGCATGACATCAATCGGTTTTGCCGCAGAGGATTCGTACGTGAAACATTTCCCGGATAGCCTTGAGGTACTCAAAACGTTGAAAACTGAACATCCGCGTCTATTTATTTCGCCTGAGAAGATGGACGATTTGAGAGCGCTCATCAACAAAGATCCGTTCGTAAAGAAGGCGGTGAAGAATCTCTTCGAACAGGCAGATGGCATGCTTTCGGAACCGCCTGTTGAATTCAAAATTATCGGTCCGCGACTGCTCCAGCAAAGTCGGCGGTGCTTGCAGCGCGTGAGCGTACTCGCTTTTTGCTATCACCTGAACGGGAATTTAGAATACGTTCAACGCGCGGAGAAAGAATTGTTAACTGCTGCGGCGTTTCCGCATTGGAATCCGCGTCATTTTCTCGATGTGGCAGAAATGTCAAATGCGTTCGGAATCGGATACGATTGGTTGTATCATGTGCTGCCGGATTCATCCAAAAAGATCATTCGCGAAGCGCTGGTCGAAAAAGGATTGAAGCCCGGTCTCAATGGATTCAGGCGGCGAATTTGGTGGGCACAGTCAGAATTCAACTGGAACCAGGTCTGTAACGGCGGATTAACCGTGGGCGCGCTGGCGGTTGCCGATGAGTACCCGGAGATTACCTCGGCTATCCTGTCAAAAGCCATTAAAAATATAACGCTTGCACTCGCTAGCTATGGAACTGATGGCGGATGGGGTGAAGGTCCCGGATATTGGGCGTATGCGACAAACTACACGGTCTTCATGTTCGCTGCACTTGAATCGGCGCTCGGAACCGATTTCGGGCTGTCCGACGCCCCGGCGATGGCGAAGACAGGGCTGTTCCCAATTTTTAATACCGGTCCAACAGAGCAAAGCTTCAATTACGCCGATGCACGCGCCGCCCAAAACCCCATGTTCCCGTTTTTCTGGTTATCAAAAAGATTCGGATGTCTCGCATGTGCTGAAGAACAAAACAAACGCCTGAAGCAACGCATCGATGCGAAGCAGCCACCCGAACCGTGGGATTTGCTCTGGTATCAACCGCCTCCGAAACCGCAGATTTTGCCGCTGAATATGTATTATCCGAATATCGAAGTGATGTCCTTGCGCGGAGACTGGCAAGATTCCAATTCATTTTACATCGCGTTTAAAGGCGGCGATAACCGGACGAATCATGCCCATCTCGACATCGGCACTTTTGTACTGGATGCTTATGGGCAGCGCTGGGCTGCGGATATCGGTCCCGATGATTATAACCTGCCCGGATATTGGGATGTCAAGGAAGGCGGAAAACGTTGGCAATACTTTCGATTGAATAACACCTCCCACAATACACTCACCCTGAATGGCGATTTACAGCGGATCGCTGCCAAAGCACCGATTTTCAAGCGGGAACTTGAAAGCGAAAACCCATTCGGTGTGATCGATCTCAGTGAAGCCTATCAGCCGCACGCCAGCCGCGTCTGGCGTGGCATCAAACTAATCAATAAGAAAAGCGTGCTCATCCAGGATGAAATTCAATGGAACGGGACGCAAAAAGATTGGGTATGGAACTTGACCACGCAGGCTGATATTCAGACCGACGGTAACACGGCAGCGCTCGCCTCTGCAAACCGCAACCTTGTTTTCACCATTCTCAGTCCGGAATCCGCCGCATTCGATACGCTGTCGGCTTTTTGTGAGCCGCCGCAGAATCCCAACAAAGGCTTTAGAAGACTGGTTATCCGGGGCAAAGAGACTGGCGGCATGACCATGATTGTGGTTTTAATTGCCGACCAGCAGGAAACACGCGATTTGAATGCGCTGGAGGAATGGTAGACGCGGGCTGGTTTGGCAAATCGAAGTTCATTCTGCAACAGAGCCTATCCGGAATTGTGATTTCAATTCGTAAACAAACTGCTTTTTTGCCCGAAAAAATCTCTCAAAAAATGCTTCGCGTGAAATGACTTTATTTCATATTTTGCAAAACGCTATCAAACTAAAAAAAATTAAGCCCACCAATGACGTGCACGCCATTTTCTTTGTAACCTTTTCCCAAAATCCGGGTTTTATTATATGAATCCTGAATTGAACGATTCGCTTCTGGCTTTTGCTGATTAAAATTAAATTCGCCGGACTGCAAGAGCCAGGCGCCAAACGTAAACTTCAGGCGAATCCCAAAACCGGAGCACGGCCGCGTGAATGCACCCTCAGATCATGATCTGATGCTGGCGGTTCGAAATGGCGACCTCAGGCAACTGGGGCAGTTGTTCGAACGACACCACCAGCACCTGTATAATTTTTTTCTGAAACACACGAGCAATCGGGAATTCAGCGAAGACCTGGTGCAGGATGTATTTCTGCGCATGCTCAAGTACCGGCACACCTATCGCGGCGAGGGAAAATTCACCACCTGGATGTACCGCATCGCAGTGAATGCACGGATTGATGCCTTCAGGAAATTTTCAGCCGATGAGCAACCACTGGAAACGGCACTTTCGCTTCGTAGCGAGGAGCCGAATCCGGATGAATTAACCGAACAGGATTGTGAGATCGCCCTGTTGCGAAAGGCACTCGGCAAGCTGTCACCGGAAAAGCGCGAGGTGCTTATCTTGAGCCGGTTTCAAGGCTTGAAATATGAAGCCATCGCCGAAATTTCGGGCTGCAAAATCGGAACAATAAAAGCGCGCGTATTCCGTGCTTTGAAAGAATTGTCACAAATTTTTTTCGAATTATCAGGTGAGGCGTTGCCATGAATTGTAAGGATGTCAAAATAGCGTTCCCGGAATATCTAGCCGGACAACTGAATCAGGAACACTCCCGGCAAATTGATGCGCATCTTTCCCGGTGTAATGCCTGCAAGGAGGAACTGGCGCTGCTTCGCTCAATTTGGATACGGCTCGGAAACCTGCCGGATGAAAAACCAGGTCCTGCACTGCGGAAGCGCTTTTATTCCATGCTGGATGCACTGGAAACGGAGAATCATCGCTCTGGCGCTGTCATCTCGTTTTTCGAAAAATTGGCTGACTGGTTGACCAAGCCGCGCTCTCTGCAACCGGCATACCCTTTTGCCCTGGCTCTCGGCTGCTTGTCGCTCGGTATCTGGATTGGCAGCATCACCGGCGGAAATGCCGACTCCGGCGAAGAAATCGGGCTCTTGCGCAATGAGTTAAGCCAGATGCGGCAGATGGTGACGCTTTCGCTGCTGAGCCAATCGTCATCGAGCGAACGCTTGCGCGCAATCGGATTGAGTCAGCGCATTTCCCAGCCGGACGAGGAACTCACTTCAGCGCTGCTCAACACACTGAATACGGACCCGAACGTGAATGTCCGGCTGGCAGCCGCCGATGCGCTCTACATTTTTAGCAGGGACAAAACGATCCGGCAGGCACTGGTGGCATCGCTTGCTATACAAACATCGCCGCTGGTTCAAATTGCATTGATTGATGTGCTGGTTGCCATGCGCGAAAAAAAATCACTCGACGCACTGCGGACGCTCATTCACAATAAACAGGCGAATATGGATGTAAAACAACATGCCCGGTGGGGAATCGAGCAGTTGCTTTGAAGGGCTGCCTGCGAATAGCAGTTCCGTAAACATCAAAAATCAGCCTCAATGGAGTTGAAATATGAATCGCATACTTGTCATTTTGGCTATCCTCCTCAGCAGTGCGTGCAGCGATGTTCGCTCTGCAGAAATCAATGAAAAGGATACCATGCGTAAGGAATTTCGTTTCGCCGATCCGAAGGCGGATAACCGCGTCAGTGTGGATAATGTCATCGGATCTATCTCGGCAACCGGCTATCAGGGCGATCTGGTTGAACTGACGGTCCACAAAGCCATCCGCGCGCGATCGCCGGAAAAACTGGAAAAAGCCAAATCGGCGGTCAGTCTGGATATTTCCGAGGAAAATGATGCGCTTGAATTCTATGTCACCGGTCCGTTTCGCAAACGTGACGGCTCGGTAAATTATCATGGCTGGCGCGCTACCGGATATGAAGTCACTTTCGATTTTGAATTGCGCGTTCCCGATAACACCAAGCTTGTTTTAAAAACAATTAATGACGGTGAGATTAACGTCAAGAATTTCCGAGGGGATTACGAACTCGACAACATCAACGGCGGTATTGAAATGGCGGATGTGTCCGGATCCGGTCATGTGCACACCATCAACGGTGATCTGACTATCCGTTTTAAAAACAATCCACTGGAAAATAGCTTTTTTGGCTCGCTCAATGGCGCGATCAAACTCTATTTTCAATCCCCGCTAACCGCCGATTTCAGGATAAAAACGTTTAATGGCGAGGCGTATTCCGACTTTGAGGTGACGCATATTCCGCCAAAATCGTTTACAACAATCGAACGCAATGGTAAAAAAATTTATAAGAGCGATAAGACGTTCGGCGTTCGCGCCGGCAAGGGTGGGCCGGAAATTGAGTTGGATGCATTCAACGGCGACATTTACCTTTTCAATAAAGACAGAAAGTAACTGAGGTGCAGTACTAACATGAGGAGTCGCCGGATCACAATGTTGCAGCTTTCGATTCGAGGAGCCGTGACTTCACAAATCTCCGGCGAAATCAAATTCAGCCTCAAACATAATTTTCATATTACTAAGGAAAGGACGAAACATGTTGAATAAAAAGCATATCTGTGGGGTTATCAGCCTTTTCTTTTTGGGACTAATAACATTGGCAATCGCCAAAGAAGAACCGGAAATGCAGGGGAATCGCTTGACCGTTCAATATACGAATCCCGATAAACCGGGCACGATAGAGGCGAGTCTTGTGAATGGCGGGATCACGGTCGTTGGCTACGATGGCAAAGAGGTTATTGTCGAAGCCAAAACCAAATCGAAAAAGATCACCACGGAGCACCAAAACGAAAAAGCCAAAGGGCTGTTCCGCATTCCGGTGTCGTCGACCGGCTTGACAGTGGAGGAAGAGAACAACGTGATCGAAATCAGCGTGGAATCCTGGAAGCGGACGATTGATTTGGATATCCGTGTGCCCAATAAAACTTCGCTGAAATTGAGTTGCGTAAACGCCGGAGACATTTCGGTCGAAAACGTCGAGGGGGAGATCGATGTGAATAACATCAACGGCAAAGTTACTCTTGCCAATGTCGGCGGGACGGTGATCGCGCATGCCTTGAACAAAGCGCTGGTGGTTACCCTGGAAAAAGTTTACCCGGAAAAATCGATGTCGTTCAGCACGCTCAACGGTGATATTGATGTTACCCTTCCATCGAAAACCAAAGCAAATTTAAAAATGAAATCCGACAACGGCGAGATTTACAGTGACTTCGAAATCCGGTTGGAAAAAAATCCGCGTAATGTGATCGAAAAAAATACGCGCAAAAAGGATGGCAAATATCGCATCGAAATTGAACATGCGATGTTCGGCAGTCTCAATGGCGGCGGACTCGAAATGCAGTTCACCTCATTCAATGGCGATATTTACATTCGAAAAGGGAAATAGTCTTTTTGCAGGTTTACTGAAATAAGCGACAGAAGGCGCATGAGAGTTTTCGCTCCACCCTTTCTTTGCCTCGATCCTTCTCGTTCCTGGCGTCCCGCTGGGAATGCGCTCCTTGAGGCTCTGCCTCAAGAATATAAAAATTCTGTAGTACGGCAGAGCCGCAAATTCAGACTCCCGGCAGATGCTGGGAGCGAGAGCAACTTCTTGTGCGGCAACTCAGATATGCAATTAAATCGCAGGCTGCCGAAATGTAATTGGCTCTTGATTAGATGTCCTCAATCTATACTTTAAACGGGCACAATTTAAGCATTTCGGGTTGTATCGCCCTCACGCGATGCGAGTTGTGAAATCTGTAAAAGGCTTTCACTCCAAAACATCGGAACAAGCCTTATATTAATGCCATTAGGTTAAAACACAACCCATCCCCCGCCCCCTTCCCTTAAAAAAGGGAAAGGGAGAAGACCGAAGCCAATTCCCCTTCCCAATTGTTTTTGAGCGTGTCCGAAAACTCAAAAAATTGTCATTGCGAGGCGTTTTTTGCGAAGCAATCTTCAAATAAAACGACTGAGATTGCTTCGTCGCAAAAAACGCTCATCGCAATGACAGCTCAAAGGTAGTTCGCGGACAGCCTCTTAAAACAAGGGAAGGAGAGAAAACCTGGCGTCGAGCAACGATAGCAATTCCCCTATCCTATTGTTTTAGGGAAGGGGCAAGGGGATGGGTAAGATAAAACGCAATTAAAAGGTGCATTTATAATATTTATACCAAATAATACTGAATTAATGACATTGCACCTTATATCATCATCAAATGAAGGATTGAAATGTTTAGTTCATGACTGTCTATAGTATAAATTGAGTGCGAAGTCAGGCAAAACCTGCACGATAACATCCGCGAAACGATCAAGCACGTCCGTTCGAGAAAGAATGCCGGGCTTTGGCACAAACGAAAAATCGCATCGCGCTCCTCAAAAACTTGCAAACCTTTTGATGAATAATTACGTCTTAGAAATTAACGATCCAATTGTGATACTCTCCTGTTGAATATTCCTTTCGAAAGGTACACTGATGAAATGGTTATTTTGTTTTATACTATCTGTACCCTTGCTCCTCAATGCCGCATCGCCTGATAAATTAGTGCCCAAACAAAAACAGGTGGTTGCGGTACGTCTGGCAGAACAGATTGTTTTAGATGGTGTGCTTTCCGAGGCAGTCTGGCAGAATGGCAGCGATGTAACCGGATTCATTCAGCGCGAGCCAGTGGAAGGCGGTGAGCCCACTGAAAAAACGATTGTCCGCGTGGCGTATGATGACGACGCACTCTATATCGGTGCGCAACTGGTCGATTCAGCGCCCGACTCAATTGTTGCGCGCCTGGGTCGACGCGATGCCATAATCCGGGCGGATCAATTTATTTGTTTCATTGATCCGTATTACGACCGTCGCAGCGGATTTTATTTTGGTATCAATGCCGGGGGAACGCGCTACGACGGCACGCTTTTCAACGACGAATGGGACGACGAATCGTGGGATGGTGTCTGGGAAGGTAAGGCGGCAATCGATAACCAGGGTTGGACAGCAGAATTATGCATACCATTTTCGCAGCTCCGCTTCAAGGAAAAGGAAACTTATACCTGGGGCATCAACTTTCGTCGCGATATTCAGCGCAAAAATGAAAAAGTCTACCTGGTTTTTACGCCCAAAAAGAGCAGCGGCTTTGTCTCACGATTTGTCGATCTGGTGGGTATCGAAAATATTCATTCGTCACGGTACATCGAAATTTTACCGTATATGCGAACCAAAGCTGAGTATATCAAAGTCGATACCGAGAATCCATTCCACGACGGCTCGAAATATTTGCACGATATCGGAATGGATTTGAAGTACGGCATCGGCAGCAACCTTACGCTGGATATGACACTCAATCCCGATTTCGGGCAGGTGGAGGTCGATCCGGCTGTGGTCAATTTGAGCGATGTGGAAACGTTCTTCGAGGAAAAGCGCCCGTTCTTCATCGAAGGCGCACAGATTTTCCAGAATTTCGGTTTCGGTGGTGCGCGCAATTTCTGGGGATTCAATTTTTGGAATCCTGATTTCTTCTATAGCCGCCGAATCGGCAGGGCTCCTCAAGCGAGTGCGCCGGATTACGATTACGCCGAGATCCCTGAAGGAGCGCACATTCTTGGCGCTGGCAAGGTAACGGGCAAAATCGGCAATAATTGGACAGTGGGAACCATTCATGCGCTAACCCAAAAAGAAATAGGTGATTTTACAAGCGGTGATCGCAAGTTCAAATCGGAAATGGAACCGCTGACCTATTACGGTATTTTCCGCATTCAAAAAGAGATGAATGAGAGTCGGCAGGGCTTGGGTATGATTTCCACGCTCACCAGCCGCAAATTTGACCAGCCGTCCTTGCGTGATGAATTCAACAAAGATGCCTTCGCATTCGGAATAGATGGCTGGACTTTTCTCGACACCTCAAAAACATGGGTAATCGCCGGTTGGGCAGGTGCGTCGCATGTTCGGGGCACGAGCGAGCGCATGATCGAGTTGCAGCGCAGTTCAAGGCACTACTTTCAGCGACCCGACGCGAACCATGTGCGCGTTGATAGCTCAGCGAGATCACTGACAGGCCATGGTGCCAGAATGTGGTTGAATAAGCAGAAGGGAAATGTCATCTTCAACGCTGCGCTGGGCGCCCTTTCACCCGGACTGGATGTGAATGACGCTGGTTTTATGTGGCGGAGCGATCTCATCAACGGGCATATTGGCTCCGGCTATCAATGGGTCGAACCAGGCAAGATCACCAGAGAAACCGAGTTGATCTGGGCTATCTTTCAAAGTTATGATTATGACATGAATTCTGTCTGGCGCGGCATTTTCCACCTGGGCTGGTTTCGATTCGTCAACTATTATACGCTGGAATACATGCTCGCTTATAATCCTGAAACCATCAATAACAGCCGAACGCGTGGTGGTCCGTTAACCCTCAATCCACCGGGTTGGGAAGTTGACTTGCTTCTGGAATCCGACGATCGCAAGGCATGGGTTTTCAATCTTAGTTTTTGCAATTATTCAAAGGGGAAAAATAATTGGGAGATCGAGCTTGAGCCGATGCTTGAATGGAAGCCGCGCTCTAATGTATCGCTGGCAGTTGGTCCGGAAATCCAGTGGGAACGCAGCTTTACACAATGGGTTGACTGCTTCGAAGATCCACTCGCCACGCATACCTATGGCAAGCGCTACGTGTTCGCCGAAATGAAACGCACCGAAATCAGCGCCAATATCCGGTTAAACTGGACGTTTACGCCCAAATTTAGTCTGCAATTATACCTGCAGCCACTTGTGTCGCATGGCGATTACGCGAACTTCAAGGAACTGGTTCAACCCAAAAGCTATGATTTCAGGCTCTATTCCGCCGACGCAATCACACTGGTGAACGGCGACTATCAGATCGATCCCGATGGCGCAGGTTCCTCTGAACCAATTCAGGTGTCCGATCCGGATTTCCACGTGAAATCTCTCCGCGGCAATGCGGTACTGCGCTGGGAATATTCACCCGGCTCTACCCTCTACCTTGTGTGGACTCAGCGCCGTTCGGATGAAGAATATTTCCGCGGATTCAATTTCCGTCGCTCATTCAACCACCTCTGGCACACCGAAGCCGATAATATCTTCATGCTGAAATGGACGTATTGGTGGAGTCTGTAGAAACGATTTGCTCGCTCGATCCATCAGGAAGCTGCATTTTCACGATGTCTGGTTTTACGCCAAACTTTCAATCAGCACAGATGTCCGGTTTGGTCAATTTCCTTGCGAAGCATGCGTATCACAACCTGGTTGATGATCCTGCTTTTTTCGAAAATCACATCATAAACATTCAATCCGAAAATCGCTCGATACCGTGCATTCTTCTGCTGATTTGCTTTTCTTGCTTTATTCAGATATGGCGCGTTGTATGTATAGGATTTGGGTTTCACCTGTATCCCGCAAACCGGTTTTCCTGATTTAGTCAACTCAAAATCCACGGCGAATCGATGATCGAATGCGCCGTCAGTCTTTTTGAATTCAATGCCTGGGAAATAGCGCTGCAGCAGACTTTTCGCATTTTTTTCCCGGATGATGACGCCATTCCAGGTTTCGCAGATCACCCTGAAACGCACACATTCGATGCATTCTGCCAGACTGATGTCAATCCCAATATTTTGGACATAGTGAAACAATATGGCGCCTTTTTTTGCTAATTGCTCCCTGGTTCGACCGTGCTGCGTATTTATCTCCCTTAACTCGGTGTTGAGCGCGAATACCTTCTCCCGATTCGTCCGAATCAGTTGCTCATCCTCCAGCAGCGCGATCATCGTCGGCGACTGCGTGTTGAGCTTTTTATTTCTGACTGCGCCCATTTCAAAGTAGAAATTTTCCCACTGTTCCTTATTTATGAAAGGCTTCAATTCGATGAGCGTGGTCACATAGCCGACGCTCCAGGGATCATTCAACATCAAATCATTCCAGGGGGCATTGGTTGCCCTGAATTTGTCCCTGTCGATTGTCTTGGTAAATTCGTCCAATTTTGGCGTCCTTGAAAAGCTGATATTCCGGAACTGACTATCAATCCAATTCGGCGAATAAATCGGAAAGCGGCGGATCGAAATTTTCCTGAAAAATTTCAAACACTGCCTGCTGACCGATATGCTGTTTCACACCCGACTTTTCAATGGTTTCCTGAAATGTGGTGTAGCAATCGAGCGCCGCGTGGCAGCGTGCGATATCATCGTCCTCAACTTCGACCACGCAATCAATTTCAGCCGGTAAGGAACCATTGAGATGAAAATGCCTGCTCTGGCGGGCGCTTTCTTCGGTGATCGTCACCAATGCCAGCCGTTTGAGATACGCCCGCTTTTCCTTCATTTCAACGAAGACACGTTTAACTACGGCGTGCGTCACCAGATGATCATGAAATCCGCTGATGCCGTGAACCGCATACGTGGCAATCACCTGCGGTTGCAGTCGCTCAATATGATCAGCCACCACGGCTTCAATTTGTCGCGGGTCCATCTCTTTCAAACCGCTATCAGGCAAATCCAGAACCGTCATTCCCGTCAAATTGAGCACCTTCGCCACCTGCTGCATCTCCTGGTGGCGCACCGCTCCCATCTGTTCAATCGAATATCCATACTTGAATCGCTGTCGGGTTGCGCCGCCCCTGGTCAACGTTAACAGGTAAACCTCGTGCCCCTGGCGCAATTGCCTGGAAATCACATGCGCCGGTCCGAAGGACTCATCATCGGGATGCGGATAGATGTATAAAATTTTCATGAATGCTTTCTCCATAATCATTCGAAACCTGACTGAATTGGGATTGGCGAATCAAATTTTGAAAAGTAAAACAACAGAAATATCCTTTCATTCAGATTCAGCAACGGATTAAAGATATTGCTGCATTTCCCGAAAAATAGATAGGAGCCAAAGGCAAAAGAAAACGTCTGATTCAGGTATAAAACCCCCATAAATTTTATGCCCGTTTATGAAATCCTGAGGAAGCAATTTTACGATGAATTCCACGATAAAAAACGAGATTTCCGAAATGGAATCCCTGCTGCAGCGCATCGATGAAGCACATCTGCGAAAACGCTTGTCGATTCAGGTGGGTGTTGTGGTACGGCTACTGGGTCGCGGCACCGGGCGATTTCACTTCGAAAATTTTGATTTTGCCATGATTCTTTTGAAGTGCTTCTTGAAAGCCATCGGTTTTTATCGCAGAGGATACAGGAATTTTAAAAATATTCAGATAATACATAATTCGGTGAAATTGCCGCGCCTGCCCGAAAAATTCGATGGGTACACCATCCTTCACCTGAGTGATTTGCACCTGGACATGGATCCGGTGATAACAGATATTATTATCGATCGGGTTTCGGAATTGAGTTTCGATCTTTGCGTCATCACCGGGGACTATCGATTCAGGACGCATGGCATTTACGGGAAATCTGTAGAGGAAGTCAGAAAATTGCGCCCTTATCTGGATTGCGAACATGGCGTGTTCGGCATTTTGGGCAATCATGATTTCATCGAATTCGTACCGGCTTTTGAAAAAATGGGCGTCCGAATGTTGATGAATGAATCTGCCGAACTCATTCGCAGCGGGCAATCGATCTGGCTCGCGGGTGTGGACGATCCGCATTTCTACGGGACACACGATCTGGCGCGCGCCAGCCAGGATATTCCCGCGGCAGCGACAAAGATTATCCTGGCACATACCCAGGATTTGTACCAGCGAGCGGCGAACGCGGGATTCGATCTTTACCTCGCCGGTCATACGCACGGCGGACAAATCTGCTTGCCCGGAGAAATACCCATTCTGGCGCACGCAGCCTGTCCGCGGCGCATTCTCAAAAAAGCCTGGCGCTTTCAGCGAATGCAAGGCTACACCTCCTGCGGAACTGGATCTTCGGGTTTGCCTGTGCGCTTCAATTGCCTGCCGGAGATAATCCTGCATCATCTGGCACGCTGATCATATTTTTATTTCATCAGCAAAAGCTTCCTCGCTCCGAAAAATGCGCCCGTATACAACTTAAAAATATAAACACCGCTTCCAACCGGGCGCTCTGCATCATCGCGTCCATCCCACTCTATTGAATGGATTCCGGCAGCTTTATTCTCATTGACCAGTGTGCGGATTTTCTGTCCCATGATATTATACATATCCAGCGAAACGTGCCCGAAAGCCGGCAATCCGAATCGAATGATGGTGCTGTTATTGAAAGGATTCGGATAATTCGCGAACAGGCAATATTCATCCGGCAGGTTATCGCTATCAACCAGGGGCACGCCGGTTTTGTTAACCAGCACAATTGGCAGCAGCCGCAGCGGCTGAACTGGATCATTGCTCTGAATAATGAGCGCCGGAAGCGATTCCAGGGGATTGAGTTGATCAGCGGTACTGAATTCAAGTTTCAATTCCTCGCCGCAGATCACGCTAAAATCCGTGATTGCCGGAAGGGTGCGTGGTTCATACAGCGAATAAAGCACATACGGCTGTCTCAGATGAAAATCTGGAATCGCGTCGAAAAATTCTGTCTCGCCCTTCGCCCGATAAATAGCAGTTGAAATCGGAATCAGCGACACATTATCGAGGCTGGCGGTCAGTAATTGCCGCTCGATCGCAAGGCTGATACTGCTATCCGAAATGCTCACATTTTCGAGCGATATCAGCCCGGTATCCCCGGGTGCCGCGCCGAAGAAGTAATTTCCGTAGGCGCCTATCATTGCCGCCGGACCTTCCATAAACTCGGTTAAATGTGCGCGCTGCTGTGTGCCGAAAAAGACAAATAGCACCCAATCGCTTGAAGCGCCCCAGTCGCGGTATCCGTCGAGTTTCAAGTAAATAAAGCTTGTATCGTGGCTCGCAGACAGTGCTTTGAAATCCAATCGCAGACCATCATTCGCGTCCTTCCTCAACGAGCACCATGGAACAGCGTTGGTTTGAAAAATGGTGCTCCGTTCCGAGTCGTTGTCGTGGTGTCCCTGAATTGCGCCGATTATTCCTTTTGGGATGATCGACTCCGAAACCGCGGTTGGCAATTGTTCGGAAGATTCGAACAGATTGACATCAAGGTCACCATTGCCTGTATTTTTCAAAGTTACAGATCCGCTGTAAATGCCATCGTTAGCAGCAACCAGTTTGAGCGTATCCGACAAAAGAGACAAGGCGGGCTTTTCGAAATAAAAATTTACGTTGCTTATATCCTGATTCACCTCGACAGTGATCGCATCGGGCTTCAAATAGCCGTCACTTACCGGTTGCAGCACGAAGCGTCCTTCCTCCGACACAATCGAATATCGTCCGTAGACATCATTTACCTGCAACGTATCCCTTTCAACCAGGGAGCCGGATGGATCGAGCAATTTGGTCATGAGCAGTTCGCTGCTTGTAACCGCTTGCAGGCTGCCTTTAATAACCAGCGTTCCCAAAATATTCCAGGATTGGCGCGCCGAAACCAGCACGAACTGCAGAGTATCCGTTTCAGAGCCTTCCGCATGCACCAGCAGCGAGAACAAAACCGAAGACAGCTCAGGTAATTCCGGGGACAGATCGAGCGCGAAGGGCACATCGTTGATTTTGGTTGCTCCTGGTTCGATATCCCCGTATTGCGCACCATTCGAAGTGATGGTGACATATTGATCATCTGTGGTCAGAGTAGCGCTGACATTTGTGAGAGGCACATCGCTCTTGTTCAAAATTTCGACCGCCAATTCCACTTTTTCGCCCGCATCGAATTGCAAATTATGATTGCCGAAACTGGCGCCGAGTGTATCGTCATCCACAGTGGCGCTCAGAAACTCGGTTTTTGTAAAGGCATAACCCGACGCAGCCAGGGCATCGATGATGCCCCAACCGAAATCATTGTCCGGCGTCAGGTGGTTATCGGCGGTTTGCATCAGTGCCTCGCGCACCTGCATGGGCGTCCAATCGGGATGGATTTCCAATAACAACGCAGCAACGCCGGCAACGAGGGGTGTGGATAGCGAAGTTCCGCTGGCGGTTCGGTAACTTGTGGTTCCCGAATTGCTGGCAGCATACGTATTCTGCCCCTGGGCACACACTTCCGGCTTGATGCGCCCGTCATACGTAGGACCGGGTGAACTGAAAGAAGCCAGGCTGCCGCTTACGGAAACAGCGCCCACACCAATAACGCTATCGCCATCGGCAGGGGCGATGACGTGTCCCCAGGATGAATTACGATCGTTCCCGTTTGCAGTCACTACCACAATCCCCAACCTGGCTGCCCTGTCAGCCGCTATGGTCGTCACTGCGGTATTACCATCCATATCGGCGAAGGTGTACCAATCGGTGTATCCGAGGGAACTCGAAACCACCTGCGCCCCGAGGCTATCCGCCCATTCAATGCCTTCGACCCAGAAATCCTCCTCGATAGGCGTTTCGCTGCGGGTATCCTCGGTTTTCGCCAGCAAAAAATCGGCAGCATACGCCGGCCCGATGAGTTTCCCGTTCATAAATCCGCCGAGGGCAGACCACGTCAATGTGCCATGGCTATCCGACGAATCCCAGGGATCGGTGGGATCGGTTTGTGTATCGTCATCATCAAAAATAAAATCGCGTTCCGCCACAATGTTTGCCTGCTGAAACGCCTCATGATCTTTGCGATAGCCGGTATCCATCATGCAAACAAGCACATTATTCCCGCTATATCCCAGTTGATGCAGCGCAGGTACGTTTATTTGGTGAAGCTGCCCGTAGGATTGTCCGTAGTTGAGTTCAAGCGCAGAAGTTGCCGCAGCGGGAGTCTTCAATTTATCGGGCAAGGTTTCGCTGGTGACGTCGTCCCGTTCGAATCCCATGACACGGGTAATTCTGCGAACAAAATTCAGTTTTTCGATTTCCTTAATTTGCGATGCAGTCGCCCGGATACTGATAGCGTTTAACCAGCGACTGGTCGACCGATGCTTCGCGCCGGTTTTCAGCACTTCACCAACATAATCCCCGGAAACCGGGAGATCGTGAAAATCGAAGCGCTTTTCCGGCGGAAGCACGCGTTCCCGGCGTTGAATCGCTTTCGGCGCAAAAGCCATGGAAACGGTCTGTAGGCGATGCTTAACAGCAGATTCGCTGAAAACCTGTTTATCGGTGAAATAAATCCAGGCATTCATGTGATCCTGCCCAGTTCCGGGTTGTGTGCAAAAACTCCGGACAGCCTGACTCAATTTGTCGCTGTCAGCGGGCTGAAAATAGGTTGATTTCTGTTTCGGTGATTGTGCCATGATCGTCGTTACAAGGCACGCAGAAAACAGGCATAGGCTCAAGCGCTTTGCAAACATCCTCAAGTCTCCTTTCATCAAGTCGTGGATTCAGAACTATTTCGCAGATACACCAAATCTGAAAAACACATTCGATCGTGCGAATCATATTTTTGCGGAATTCAGGCTATTGTCGGGTGCTTTCTTGCTTGCTTTTCTCTTTGATAACATCCAGCCGCCGGATAAAATCATGTACCGATTTGCTGCCCCTGCCGATAATTATCCCGCACAAAACGAAATCCGTGCCCCAGGGGAAGGTGTGTTCCACATTCAGGATTTTCAATATGCCAATTTCACCCCAAAAACAGAGCAGGATACCAACCAGTGTACTGACAACAGTTGCCCAGCGAGTATACGTTTCGGTTTTGTATCTTCGCTCCGCGTCTGTGTCGCCTGGAAGGAAATACAGCTTGGCTATGAATTGACCGAAAAATTCCACCAATCCTTCTACACCGGTTGCAAGGACAAAAACGATGATTAATTTATCCATTGTCTGATCCTCTCATCAGCAAAGTGACATCGAAGCGATATTATCATTTTCATCAAGCTATCCCCGGAATCAATATAAAAATTCATCCTGAATATATCAAGCTAAAAAAAAATGAGTTATTTCCCTGCGACTTTGATCAGGGTGAAAAAAATTTAGACTTTTCGGTCAGGCACTGCTTAAATGGTCGCCCGGGCGCTGACGATTACGAAAAAAAATTGTGTTTTGAAAACAGGACCGGTTGCGTGGAATGCCTCAGTTATTTGTTCTTTACATGGGTTACGATGCATCCCGGGTTCCCAAACAGGAGGTTGGGAAGCAGTTACTAAAGGATTACGGTTGCGGGGAAAAATATCTTGACATTGTAGTTACATTCGGTTAAATTCTAAAAACAAAAAAAATAAATGCTCCGTTCAGTTTAATTAACCGCTCAATAATAAGATTTCAGGTGACGATCTATGCACCTACCACCTCCCGAGAGTCTCATCTTCGAGTTACCCGGCAGAGACACTGGGTGTCCTTGTAATTGCAAGCATTGTATTCACCGAAACGTCCTGCCGGGCGCATTTCCCAATTTGACCCATGAAGAAATTTTGAAAATTCTGCAGGAAGGCAGGGCATTAGGTATCGAATCGCTAAACATTTATCCGCACTACGACGAAATTTCAATCCCGCCTTACAAGAGCCACCCATACCTGAAAATCGGTTTTAAGCTGGGTTACAAAGTAAAAACGGTTTCGAACGGGACCAATCCCGAAGGGATTTCCCGCATTTTACCGTACATTTATCGTTTGGCAATTTCTACCGACGCTTTTGACAAAAACATCTACGGTTTGCTTCGTGAAAGGGAAAAACATGACGGGTTGATGGAAACCTTGAAAATGCTGAAATCTTATCGTAAAAAGCACAAAATTTTGCTCACCGGACTGGTGATGGTGACGCGGGATACGCTCGATTCGCTTGAGGAGCGTGTTGAGCAGATTGTGCACCTGGATGTTTTCGACAAGATTAAGCTGCTGGAAATGCTGCCTATTGGTGAAGCAGCCAATATTGCTGAACAGGCTTTTTACTCGCACGATGATTTTCAGCAACTGGTGCAGGTGCGGGCAAAATTTCTGAATCGCGTACGTTTCAGTGCCACCAGTTGGCGAATTCGGGAGAACGGACGTCGCGGTTGCCAACTGGGCGCGAAATATTTCGTTATCGGACCACAGGGTCAAATTGCCGGTTGTAACATTCTGTTTTACCTGAACCGGATTGTGGGCAACGTTCGCGAATTTGATTCACTGGCAGAGATCTGGACTGAAGCGCTGGATGTTTACCGGCAAAAGAGCAGTCGCCCGGTGGGGAATATTTGCCAGGCGTGCCGGTTTTACGAAGAAAATCTCTGCTGGGGAGGTTGCCTGGGACGGATGATTATTTTTGGCAGGGAAAACGAAATTAACCGTTCCTGCCACATTCTGAATCGGGAAGACTCGGAAAAACTGTATAATCATTACATTCAATCGGTCAAAAATTGCCCGGTGTTTTTCGCTGGCGGACGATGAAAAAAATTGCTTTTCTAGCTTCACTATACAAATTTGCAGGAAAAAATTCGTTTTGAAAAAAATAGATTGATTCTATCAAACAATTATTGGAGATAACATATTTTAAAATCAAATATTTGAAGATGAATACCGGGATTCGTATTTCTATTCTTTGCGCGGCGCCGAAGCAGCCCCGGATGACAAGTTGTGCCCCCAATGTGGGGCGGATATTAGTGAAAACGACAGGGCAACTTTTTTTAGCCATTTCAATGTAGGGGCAATGTTTAGTTTCTCAGGCTCACAAACTCCCGTTTGGGAACCCAGAAGGCATCGTAACCCATTTAAAAAACAAGTAACTGAGCCCTTACGGAATTGGGTAATACGACGGGACATATTTTTCATATCTTCAATTGCGGATAAAAATTCAACTCTGATAAAATAGCACAAATGATTCATCCTGAATGACACGCCGGTTGGTTTTTGTCATCCCCGCGCAGGCACTCACTTTTCAAGGGATATTTAACCTGGATTATTCATATAAATTGCTTAAACCAGAATTTTCGGGGATTCTGCGACATTCGGACGAAAAGCAAGCAAATAAGAATTAGCCACTGATTTTCAAAGATTTAACACGGATAAAAGCAACACAGCACAATAAATCTGTGTTTCATTTGTGTCAATCGTGGCTTAAAAAAATGAATACGTTTAAATTGTATCCCTTGCGGGCGCGCCGGATCGGCATTTATGCTTCGAACGGGATAATTTGAACATTTCGGAGTGCATCGCCTTCATGCGACGCGAATCGTGAAATCCATAAAGGATTTTCACTCCAAAGCATCAGCGTGTACCTTAACTTATCATAGACTTCTGCAAAATGGAACTAAAGCCAGTTCATCCTTCGACTCCGCTCAGGATGAAGCTTCGCTTATTCCATTGATAATTATTAAACTTAGAAATTCATGGTGAGCGGAGCGGTCCGCCGCTGCGGTCGAACCATGAAGAATTCCGAAAAATGGCTAGTTTGCAGATATCTATATATTATCACTAAGAGCCGATCCCGAAAATCCTCCTTGTCATTCTGCGAGGAATGGTGTCGACGTAGCCAGGATACGATACTTCGGGAGGAGTCAGATTTCGACCATCCGGTTAGTGCCGACTTCCTCATTCTGGTGAAGCACCGGGGATGAAGGGATACTCGTCAGGCGCTGCGGTTACTGACGGGCTTAAGGGTGGTGGCTGCTGGTTTCGCCTGGAGAAAATGATTTAACATCATGACCGGCTGATCTCCCACGTAGTGACCTGATGCTCAAGGCACTTAAAGCCGTCAAAAAGAATCGGGGCGCTGCCGGAATCGATAAAGTCTCCATCAAGATGTTCGAGCAAAACCGCGATGAAAATTTTACCCGGCTGATGAATGACCTTGAACGTGCCAATTATCAGCTACTTCCCCTTATGAGTTTGTAAAATTAGTGATTGTTATGGTTATGCTAAAACTTCTGATATTTAAAAAATCGTTTTGACTCAAATTGTGTTGCCTGTTTGCAGCAACGTATTACAAATTAATAATAACCTGTTAATTGAGGAGGACTTTATGGCGTCCCGATTTGTATGTTACAATATGGCAAGCAACAGCTTAGTGAAAAAGAATCCCGGTTATAGCAAGGCTTACAAGGTTCCCCAATTCTATGCATCGTTTGAAAAACGCATTTCAGCCCTGGTGAAAACCATTTTTATCGCTGCCGCTGCTGCCCTGGGATTAGCATTCGGATTTTATTTTATTACCAATGACAATATGGCTTTCGGCACGTTTTTCATACTTGGCGGCGGCGCGGCTGCAATTATTGTCGTTATCACGCTGGTTAAGACTTTGGACTTGAGAAATAAAGCCCATAAATTTTTTGCAATCACCGATTCTGCTGTTGTCTACGGTGAAACCAATCCGATTTCAGTCGCAGATCAAAAGCAGATCAATTCGCTGGCGCTGGAAGAAAAATTGACGCAATTGCGCGAGGTTAGTTCCCGCTTCACGAAAATTCAGTTGGACAAGATTGATAAGGTTGAATTGAAAACTGCGAAGAACCAGGTTGATTCGAAATGGGATATCACCATGCTGACGATTCATGGCGAAGGCGAAACCATCGAGATCAATGCCAATCAAATACTGGTTTTTGTGTCGCGCAAAGCTAATCAGAAGATTTTTGAAACCATTTCCAATCAATTTACGCTGAATACGAGTAACGAGATGAATGCATTAATCGCATAGCCGCTATCGCTCATGAATATACTCGTTAAGGGTTAAAAAGTAACATTAGTTTGTCATTGCGAGTAGCGAGGTACGAGCGACGAAGCAATCTCATAACTTACT
>JAFGMA010000005.1 GCA_016927835.1 Candidatus Zhuqueibacterota bacterium
AAAATGCAAAAATATGCTCAAATACTCGCTTCTTCTTTTAATGTTGAAAAGAAATGGTGAGTTAGCTATACTTTATTAACAAAGCCAGTTTGTCATTGCGAGTAGCGAGGTACGAGCGACGAAGCAATCTCATAACTTACTGTAAACATAGAGATTGATTCGCTCCACTACGTTACGCTCGCAATGACATGCTTAAGAATATGATGTTACAAACTAACCCTTAATAGGTATAAAAAAGTGTCCGGTAGTCAATACTCAGGTTAAGCCTGAACTCTATTTGTTTGCATTCGTTCCTGAATCAATGCCCAGATACTCAACAAAAATGCCAGGCTCATGATGATAGCAACCGCTGTAAACGTGTCCTTGAGCGCACCGACCTGGGCGGAAGAATCAGCCCGCATTGCGCCACGTCCGAAACTTGCACCAGCATAAGCCGCTGTCCGGAAAGCCCAGAAAGCACCAATCACAGCAATCCCGCTGGTTTGCCCCAGTGTTCGGGTTGTTGACAATAAGCTGGAAATGATGCCCAATTTTTCTTTTGGCGCGACTCCCATAATCGCGCTGTTATTGGGCGATTGAAAAACGCCGATGCCGATACCAACCGGCAAAAATCGGAGGATATACCCCAGGGCAGTGGTTTGTTCGTTAAGGGTGATCAAACTGATGTACCCAATGAGAAGAATGAGCAGCCCGGCAGAAGCAATTTTTCGCGTACCGACGCGGTCGGACAGCATACCGGAAAATGGACTGAATATTCCCGCTGAGATTGGAACGACTGCGAGCAACAAGCCAACATGACTCGGATTGTATTTCAAAACATTTTCCAGATAAAATGGCATGAGCAACACCACGCCAGCCGAGGAGATGAACGTGATAAATCCGGTGAAGAGGTTGATGCTGAATAAGCTGTTTCGAAAAATACCCAATTCAATCATAGGTTGCTTTATCTTTAATTGGCTGATGAGAAAGAGCGTAAAAAAAAGGAACCATGTTGAAAAAAGCATAATGATCTTGTAATCGCTGAAACCGAATTTTTGCCCGAAAGTAAATGCCAATAAAAACGCCAGCATGCTGATAAATAATGTAACTGCCCCGGCGAAATCGAAACGCTGCCCTTTTGCGGGACTTGTCCGTGGCACAAATTTGATCACCATAATCGTCCCGATTATCCCGACCGGGATGTTGACGAAGAAAATCCAATGCCAGGACAACGCATCGATCAGGATTCCGCCCAGGGTCGGTCCCAGGATAATGCCGATGGATACGATAGCGCCGGATGTGCCCAGGGCTTTGCCGCGCTCTTTTGGGGGAAATGCTTCGGTCAGAATCCCCATACCGAGTGCAATCATCATGACTGCACCCACTCCCTGGAACACTCGAAAAGCAATCAACCAGTAAATCGTCTTTTCAAATCCACAAAGGAGAGACCCGATTGTGAAGACAACAAAACCCGAAGCATAAATCGACTTTTTGCCGATGATGTCTGCCAATCTGCCGATGCTTAACATCAAGGTGGCGAGAGTCAGTAAGTAAGAAAGCACGACCCACTGCACCACTGCAAACTGCGTATCCATTTCGCGCACCAGCGTTGGCAAAGCCACGTTCACGATGCTGCCATCGATTGTCGCCAGAAAAATCCCCATGCCCACGGCTGCCATGACATGCCATTTACGACTGTAATCAATTTCAGAAGAATCCATAAATCCTCGATCTGGAAAAAAAATCATTCACCTCAATTTATCGATGTTTCCACCGTGATCAGGCATTTGCCCCTCTCGACCGCTTGAAGAGAGAGTTGGCGTGAGAGCAGGGATGGGAGTTCTATTCATCGTTTTCTTGTGCAGGACCAACAAAAATCCGGAAGTGTGTAACAATGAAATGGTGCATTATCTCGAGCGGGCACAACGCGATGAAGTAACACTCTTTTGACGCGAATGCTTCGTGATATGTATAAATCCAGCTTTTCCGAAACCGATATTCGGATGTTTTTCCGAGTGCTTCGGCACAAAAGCGCTTTCAATTCAGTTTTCAGATTGATGGTACCAATGCGGATTCTATTTCCGTTTTCTGCCTGCTACCAATTTTCAGGAATAATTCCAATGCAAACATTCGGATTTCCCAATTTAAGCGAAGTAAACTCAACCATTTTGCCCAATAAATCCCAGCCCACGTGCAGATGTATTCCACCGCCGTATATGCGATGCCCGGTAGTCAGGATTTTCTTCTCAGTCGTTTTCGCATTGAAGAGCGCCACGATACCGTGCCAGTTGTCGGCTGCGACCCATTTACCATCGGGACTGCCAGAGGCGTGCCACCAGTTCACCTGGGCTATCTGATACCCTGTGCCCTCTTCCCACCAGGCGCCGGCGCCAATAATCCGAATATCGCCGGTTTTGAGATCGAGGACTTTCACGTGCCCTTCTTCCCGGCTTTCAGAGCGGTGATGCCCGCCGAGAAAGGTGAGTTGATCGTTGACCCACCAACATTCATGGGTTGCCAATTCTCCCGGTACCTGATAAAATGCCGGAATCGGAATTGCAGTATTAACATTCAAAAACCAGATCCGCGCGCGTGGCGGTTCAGCCGGATCGAGCGGAGCTACATCGCTGTCATAATCCCGGCAAAACGAAAGGATATCCGGTCGATGCCGGTGAAATTGCAGGTGATCCAACTTAAAACCGACATTCGTGATAATTCGTCTTTGCCTGGTGGCAAAATCATAAACGCCGATATAGAAGTCAGTATCGTTCCTGCAAGCAAATGCAAGCAGCGTCGCATCGCTGTTTTCGGCAAGACCCGACCGCTGGCGTGTCCCTTCCGGAAAATCTGTCAGTTTTTCTTCGGTGATCTGAACCGATGTTCGGGGCACAGTCGCGATTTTCAATTTCCACTGGTAAATGCTATTCTCTCGGGTTACAAACAGCCGATCCCCTTTTATAGATGCCAGCGGTGAACCGGACGGAGGCGCTTGCGCACGATTCAAACGGACGAGTTCACCCGTTTCCGGCAAATAACCCATGATCTCAGATCTTCCGAACCGATCTGAATAAAACAGCAACATTTGATTTTCCCACAAAAAGCAGCGATTGTGGAAATACAGATTCCAGTCCCTTGCGGGATTGGTTGTGGCGAAGATAATTTTTGCGCCGCTCTCCGGGTCAATTTCAATTTTGTGTTCCGAAGGGAGGATTTCGCAGTCCCAGGTTTCGGGATATGCAATTGCAGGTACTAAAAGCCAGATGAGAATAACGCTCGTTATCAGTCGGATAGTCATATAAATCTTCGGTTAGATTTTGCAATAATCGCCTTGAAAAATAATGAAATGGATCAAGCTGTTCAAAGCTGCTTACGAAGATTTGCATAAAATTTAATCGCCGGTGAAAAGCGCAATGCCTTGAATAACATTATAAAATTTAAAAAGTTCCCCTTCCCTATTGTTTAGGGGCGCCCGGCTTAGGGGCGCCCGGCTTAAGGAAGCGGCATGCCGATGGGTAAGAACCAGGCGTGCCGATTCAACTGCGACTTCCTCAGTAATGATTCGGGAATGGATATACTTTACAGCCTGGTATTTTATAGAAATTTTCAAATTCCGTCATTTTTTTAATTTCAGAAATTTTGGGATTGCACCCAGGTTGATGAGTCTTGAAAGATAAAATTTAATAGAGTGATGCCTTCTGTAGATTTTGACTTTATGGACGACGCCCTGAACCGGGAATACTGAACCTGAAACAGCTCAGCTTGGGTTATATCGAAGTCAACGAGAAAGGGATTGGATCATTATATTTCTGAGCGGTCGCTTCATTTTTTGCTTGAGATTCAGCCTGATATTTCTGCGATCACGTTCCAGCAGCATCGATGCGGTCCAACCGGCGGTTGATCCGGGTGAAAGCGAACAGGGCGAAAATTAAAAACAGCGCATAGAGAACACCAATCTTCGCGGGCCAAATTGAAAGCGCACCAATAAAACCCATCGCCGTCATCAGATCGATCATGCGCTCAGGAAGTCTCGTGGCTGTCAAATTCTCCCTTTTCGGTGTGTGCAAAATACGCCATATCCTGAATACCGTTGTGCCAACCAGTATGAGCGCCACAGGTGCAAACAGCGCGATTCGTGCCGGGGGCCACGCATATTGATCCACAGCATCAGCCTGGTAGAGTCCCAGGAAAATACCTGCCCTCTCGGATGCGCCATGGAACATGAGAAACACCAGCAGGAACGCGCTGAATGTCAATAAAATGTCCTTGCGCTCAACTGCGATTCGGTCAGGATCGGTGGCTCCGCCAATGCGCATCGGTGGCAAACAGACAGCGATAAAATAGAACACGCTCAGGAAAACGCCTGTCCAGAAAAAATATTCAAATCCCATGAAATAGATAAGCAGGGCGCCGCCAATTGCCAGAAACAGGCTGTTATATCGCTCTTTAGCCAGGGTTCGCGCAATGCCGACATCTGTGGCTGCATAATGGATGCCATCCGAATGATGTTCGCTATCCGTTTTCCGGATCGCCCAGATCAGCACAATGACATATAGCAGCCCCAGGTTGAATCCGGCGTTTAATTCCCACATCTTCCACCAGTCGATGAAGCCTGGCGCGAATCCATAACCCAGGCACCACAGCGCGCTTTGCATGAAACCAAGCCCGAATCCGGCACCGAGAACCAATCCTGTGACCAATGTCGCACGGTCCCGCTGGAATGCCGCTGCCAGCAAGGCGATGATCCACCACACGACCACAACGAAATTCTGCGTGTTTGTATAAATCGTCCGTGAAAGATGCTTGCCCAGCGTACCGGCATAGATTCCCAAATCAGCATTGGGAAAAAGCAATTGAGGAACGAATCGGACGAATTGCATCCCGAGCCAGTCGACAAATTGCCAGGCGAATAATACAACCAGCAAACTGATTAGCAGGAATGCACGCACAATCCAACGGCTCGCAGAAGCTCTTCCGCCAAGCGCCCATCCCAACAGGATGCCGCCTGGCGCCGCCCAACCGACTCCGCAGAGCACAAACCAAATGTAACCCTTCCAGGGAGAGATGGCGATGATCTCCTCTCCTGCATAAAAACGACCTTGTATCCATGAAACATACTGCCCGTAGCCCAATTCGCCGCCAAGCGCAATTCCCAATCCCAGCCACAGAATAATCCCACGGGCATCGATTCCTTTTCGGAAACACACGTAGTACCAGAGCAGTCCCCACATAAGCCCCGGCACCACCGTTCCATCGACGCCGCCCCAGCCGGCACTACCGCGGATTGCCCATGTGATTGCACCCATGCTTCCGAAGAGCAACATAAGCAAAAAAATTTCATGAAAATTGGAAAACAGCTTTTGAGTTCTTGCTTCACGATGTTGACGGTACTTCTCAGCCCTCAAAATGGTCATCATTTCCCTGGTCTTTCATTAGGTACAAGATTTCAATTCTGGAGATTATTCAACAGCTTGGCATCGCTCCGGGTTCCGGCAAATGCCTTAGAGCCTATCCGAAAACCCTCCTTGTCATTCCCGAGATCCGTTGATCGCGATGCCGCCTAAAACATGCGGGAATTACAGTTTTTGCCTAATCCAATTCATTCTTAAAATAGATTTTCGGATAGGTTCTTAATAGCCCGGTACCTGATTTCAGCAGCTTGCCATGGATTTCAATATTTGGCGTTTACACCTTCTATTCATCTGCGAAAATAATCGTGAATAACTTCAAATTCTTCGCCCGAAAGCCATTTTTTCATCATTTCTTTCGTCAATATCTTTCCGAGCACACGGTAATTTGAGTCCGTCAAAGGACTTTCTGCTGTTACAGCTTGATTTACGACTTTTAGAGGAGGTTCATAATAACTTGAATGACAAAACGTTATTCTACCATTTTTAAATATAATAAATCCCACGTGGATATCTAACCCGACAATGTAAAGACCTTCACCTTTTTGATGAATCCAGTTTATAATCTTGTCCATCGGTGCATGGTTAGGAAATCTTTTAATATTTGAGGAGGTGGTTAAATTTTTTATGATATTTTCTGAAGGTTGGCGATACATTCCGGATGGTATTTTAAAGCCCACGTCTTGCAGGGTAAAGACGACAAAACTTCCGCAAGCGATTCCGCCTTCGCCCGGCACTCTTGTGTTGCCATTGAAATCCCACTCAGTACCGTACCATGCCGGGAAGATGTTTTCGGTCAAATTTTCAAAGACATATTGCGCACTTGCATCGAGCAACTCATTTCTATCATTTTCATTCGTGTATTGAAGATAGCGTGCTTTCAGTTCCCCCTGTTTAATCGCTATTTGTTTCTTGTTGTCTGAATAGTCACTTCTTAGCTTCATGATATCCGCTCTTTGAAACGCCATTGCAGAAGAAAAATAAGCAAGAAAACATATCGTGAACCAGCATGCCTTTGTCATAGTCAACTCGTCCATTTTTTTGCAAATTAATACCGCACGATCAGCGTTGTTGCCAGGCTATAATTCTCTTCTGCCATCATCCGCGCTTTTTCACCCTCAATTCCAATCCGGTTTTCAGGAGGTGCAGCGGCTGCCAAATTTCCTGTTATTCAACGATTTAGATGTTACCTGAATTTCTAAAATGAAAATATCAATTCATGCGTCATCCAATGTTTCCCATGGAGTGCATCGCCTGTGTCGATGCAATGAATTGATGCAGTCAATTCACTCCATAATTTTAAAATTTAGGTTATACGAAAACGCCTCCCACCCTTTGGCGATTATCAGAAATCATCTTCCGACATGCGATGTTTTTTTTATTCAACCAATCAAAAGTCACTACATGCTATCGCAGCAGCATCAATTTCCGGCTGACAAAAAAATCATCGGTTTTCAAAAAGCAAAAATACAGACCGCTCGGGCAAATTGATCCGGTCGTCGTCTTGCCATTCCATTGTATCACATGCCGTCCTGCTGGTTTATTTTCATCAATCAGCGTTGCAATTTCCCTCCCGCGTTCATTTACAATTTTCACCGTAACTCTGGATGATGTTGGAATTGTAAATGTAATTGAAGTGGCAGGATTAAAAGGATTCGGAAAATTTTCAAGGCTATATCCTTTGGGAATTGACAACCTGTCATCTGTTTCAAATACTCCGGTGGGAAATCCTTTGTGCGGACAGATATAAACATTATCAAACTCGACGATATCCGTTACCCCTTCGGTGTCGTAGGCATAAAGCCCGCACGATCCGGCAAATTCATAAACTACGTTGATGGTTTCAACTTGTTTTCCGTTAATGCTAAAATCAAGGATGCTGTCCTGCGCACTCACTCGAAGCAAATTGCACACGCCCATGCCAGTTTTTATCGCCGGCGAAGCTTTGAAACCAACAAGCGTGCGCACATTGCCATTTACTTCTTCTGAGATGGCGTACTGTCCAAGGGTGTTGATGCAAAAACGATAATTGGTGGCACTTGTCCCGTTATGCCTGAAATTCATACCAAACTCGGCTGACGAATTGCCGCTTATTTTTTTGACTTGCGCTTCATAAGAAAAATTGAAAACCTCTTCCTGATAATAGCTATTTCTGACTCTGCTTCCGCCGATACCGGTGAAGACATATTTGCCATTTGAGACATCCCAGGCTTCCGGCGGGCTTGCCAGCCATCCCGATTCGTCGTCATCATTGAAATGAAAAAAGGTGCCTTTGGGTTTCGCTTTTACCACAAACCCGTCGAGTCCTTGACCACTGTGTTCGTTAGTGCGATTGGGGTAATTGCTGCACTCCGCGGCTGTGAAACCACAGAGGGTAATAGTCATCGATTCGTCAATCAAAATATCATTGCATGATTTTGCGCTATAGCAGTGCGGTCCCATGAAACTATCATATTCGATAAGCCATTGATGAAATCCCATATCCGCATCGAACATGAGCAGAATATTTCCCCTGAGCGTAATGATTTTTCGACATTGAGTCAGCTTGGGTTGTGATATGGCGCTTCCTGAATAGCCGGCGTAGGAAGTCCAATCCACTGTACCATTGGCGTTGAGTTTTGTGAGGAAGCCGTCGCCCCCGGGCCAACTGTAGCCGTTATATGGTACGATGATCGTTCCTTCCAGGTCATCGGAATAGCCATTCCCGGCGATCCAGAGATTTCCCAGGTCGTCACCGATGATGAAATAGACATAATCATCATTCTCTCCGCCAATGAAGCGGGACCAGAGCACATGAAAGTCGGAATCGAGCTTGCAGGCAAAACCGTCTCGGTGGTCCCCGCGCCATGTGTTTAATTGTCCTGGTAAATTATACTCCGGATTGCCAGATTCGCTTAATATTCTGCCCGCCAGGTAGATATTTCCCTGAGCATCTACATAAATACCGTTGCCATCGTCAAGTTCCGATCCGCCGAACCAGACCGATTTAACAACCGTTCCGGCAGGTGTCAATTTTGATATAAAGGCATCATGGGCACCTCCGGCAAAATCATTAGCAGCACCCACAAGCTGATATGCTCTTGAATAGCCTGCCACATATATGAATCCGTCGTGCATATATAAGGCATTTCCCCTGGATTCAAAAGCGCCGTTTGTGAGAAAACGGGTCCATTCGACATTTCCAGTATTCGTGCCCAACTTCGAGACAAAAGCACCGGAGCCCCATCCGGGATCGATGACGCCCGGGAGATCGTTTGCATCCGAATGCCCGGTGATGTACACATTATCTCCGCCAGCATCGATCGTGATATCGAATCCCTGTCCATAATTCGTGCCGCCTACGTAAGTTGACCAGAGGATGCTCCCGGAACTGCCCAGTTTTGCGGCAAAAGCGCAGGTGTTATCCGACGGATGTTGATTGGTTCGCTTCGGCAAATTGGATGTTCGGGTGTCGCCTACAACGTACACGTTGCCCGCAGCATCCTCCACCATGCCATGAATATCATCCTCGACTCCCCAGAAACCCTCACTGCCACCGATATAGGTGGACCAGTGCACCTGCAAGGAGTCGATGCCAAATACCGGATTTGTTATTAATAGCACGATGCAAGTCAGTAAACAGGATTTTAATGGGTTGTTCTTGCTACCCCTGATGGTACTGAAGTTACGTTTCATGTTGCACCTCCTTTAGTAGTTGAGATGATTAGTCGGAAGGATTAAGCTAAGTCAGGGAAATGATTGTCTAAAGATTGGGAACACCTCAATCTGAGATTTTCATCGACACCTGAAAAAAATAAAAGCAAATTAAAATACTCGCTTAAGAAGCATCTTGCGGCAAAGGACGATTTTTCGATCGAGATAGTATATACGTTCCGGAAGCTGTTTTGGGAGATGTGATTTGAGAAAACCAGGCTTGATGCATCATTCTCCCAATCGCGGTACCATGTTCATGTATCAAACTTTTGCCAAAAGTATTACATTGCCAATATAAAATTTATTATTATATTGTCAAGTAAAAAATTAGGTTATCAGAAATGGCGCAGCCACTGGATCTTTATATGACTTACCTTAAATTATTCATAAAGAACCGATTCTTAATTTGTATCTATACCTATTAAGGGTTAGTTTGTAACATCATATTCTTAAGCATGTCATTGCGAGCGTAACGCAGTGGAGCGAAGCAATCTCTATG
>JAFGMA010000067.1 GCA_016927835.1 Candidatus Zhuqueibacterota bacterium
AAGCAATCTCAGCCGTTTTATTAGGGGATTGCTTCGGCAAAAAAACGCCTCGCAATGACAATTTTTCGAGTTTTCGGACGGACACTAAATAGAATTTTTGAGTTGTATTTTCGTGCTATTGCACCATCAATTTTTCAACTGCCCATAAATTGCGTCCTCACCTTCGCCCTTCAATTTCCCTCTCCTATTAATCTTATTTCAATAACCTTTTCAATATGAAGCTTTCGAAACTTTCTCTTCGTCGAATTCATTATCGTATAGCTATTTTATATATCGGTATTCCGATCACGGTTCTGCTTTTAGCCATATTCAGCGCTTTGTACCCACCCTTTAAAAAATATGAAAAAATCATCACAGCGCAAAAATTCCGCATTAGGGGAGAGCAAGTCGCTCATAATGCGATTGTGTGGATCAATATTGATCAGGAAATCCAGGATTCCTTGAAATACCCGGGATCAGCATTGCGTTGCTATGAACGGGCTATTTGGGCTTTGCGAAAAATGGGCTCGGAAGTTGTTGGGCTGGAACTGGATTTTGAGGCAAATCCACAGCTTATTGATGAATTATTTCTGGAAAGATTATCCGGAGTGGATTCAAATCTGGTTATCGGCTGCATTTTCAAGCCAGCAGATTTTATGGGCGACCTGAAGAGCGTGATCCATCGAAGTGACGATCTAAGGCACTTTATTTCAACCATACGTGTGGGCTATTTGAAAACGCTGCCTGATGACAGTCTGCTATTTAGCGAAATTTTTGAGACTGATCCGTTGCTCGCTCATTTGAATATCATCAGCAACCAAAATGGCACTGATTTTCCTGCTATTCCTTTTTGCTCGGGGACAGATGGGCATACATACCCTGCCTTCGGCTTGGAAATTTTGAGGAGATATTATAAATTATCCAAAAAGCAAATCAGCGTATTCACTGACAGGCTGAAATTTCCTGTTCCTGGCGAGGGAATTGTTGAGTTGCCCTTCCAGGCAAACGATGCAATAGCGCTCAATTTTCTCGGGGATAGTGATACATTCGATCATCCAATCGCATTTTCAGAGATTCTGCAGCTACATTCCAGGATGCGCCGAACTGGTTTTGAGTGCAGTACAGGCTCCAGGTTTAAAGACAGCATTGTATTGATAACCAATAGCGATGTACAAAATAAATTTTCGATGCCGTTTTCTGAATCCTGTTCGGGCATGATGCTGAATGCCACGTTGATAACCAATATTTTGAATCAGCGCGTACTAACGTATGTTGATCAACACTGGACGATTGGGATACTCGTTTTTTTCGCGATCATGGTCGCAATTGTTTTAATGAAGCTCAAAATAAGAGCTGCGCTCCTGTCAATCGCGCTGATCTGGTTCGCCTATAACTCGCTTTCACTCATTTTTTTCATCCGGTACGATGCAGTGCTGAGCGCCTTGCCTCCTAATTTGTTTTTAATCTTTTCCGCTGTCGCTGCAATAATCGTAAAAATGTTGAATTTTACAAAACGGGTTTCGCAGCAGCAGTTGAGTGAGCAATCTTTGCAGCTCACGAAAATTGAAGAAAAGCTTGTCAGACCCTACGTCGCATGTCCCTATTATAAAATTGTAATTCTATTGATGAAATTGCGCCATGAATGCGCGCTCTCGCACACGCTGATAAGTCAAAAAGGCAGGGCAAAGGGACTGGGCGCCTTTGAAGCCGGACAACAGACAAAACATCCGCATGTATTCAACATGAATAAATTGAATAAATTATCACACAATATTCAAAAATTATGGGAGCTGTACCATTCGATTACGCGTGAAAATAGCAGACCATCAACCAAGCCCATTCATTTGCTTAAAAAAATCGGTCAGGATATTGAAACCGAATTTGGATTGTCGGCTACGCTTGATAATATTGTTAAATCATCCGCTCAAAATACATACCTGAATTTTGTACTGGATGATTTGACAATACCCTGGCAATGGGCTTATCATCCGAAGTGGGGAAAATTTTTATGTGATCAATTTCCAACAAGTACATCCTTCGCAATTGAAAAAGAAGATTTCGGGGATAAAGAAAGCAGCGGAGAGCTTCCAATTGAACAACCGAACGAGAAAGGCGTTTTGCTGCTTTATGGCAAATGGTGCGGGCATCATTCGAAAGAATTGCGTTGCGTGGAAAGGGAAATTCGCACCATTGAAAAAAAAATCGGCTGGGAGAAGGATACCACGGTAACCACAACCCAGGATGTTGATGTATTCCTTTCTACGCTGGATGCATATTCGCGCAAGCGCTTGAATTTGAGAGTGATCCATTATTCCGGGCATGTTGAAGGTGACCGAATGGATATAAGTGAAACGCAATACCTGAGAGCCGGTACAATCAAGCATACGAGGAATTTGTATTTTCACTCACACCCGATAATTTTTCTGAACGGTTGCAGTTCCGGTGACCTCGGGTATTTATGGGATAAATATGATGATCTCGCAACCGAATTCCTTGCTTGCGGGGCAGCAGCATGTATCATCACGCATTTCGATATTGTTGAAACAACCGCCAGCAAATTTTCAGTTCAATTTTATAAAAATTTTGTCGACAAACGCCTGAGTGTCGGCGAGGCGCTCAGACAGACGCGACTGGACCTCTCGAAACCACAGCCTGAAATCGATTATGATCCTGACTACGATATAACACGCTATTTTTATAACCTTTATGGTGATCCGACCGTTAAATTTCAGGGCTAAACGATGACAAAACATACCTCCGATTTTGAGAAACACTTCAGAAGCCTGCTTCAAAAAATACCCATTTGCGATACCCACGAACATTTTCCCTCCGAAGCCGAACGCCTGCGTCAGCCGGGACATTTCGGAAATTATTGGCATTATGTTATGGAGGATATGACGAAAGCCGGAATGCCGCGCCAGATGCTCGAAAAAGTGTTGAATGACTATGCATCCCAATCCGAAGAAACCATCGATCAATTTTGGCGATTTTGGTCATTTTGTAGAAATACCGGCTATGGGTCTTCCATGCGGCTATTTTTCAGAGAGCTCTTTGGAATTGATGAAATTTCTCGAGCCAACGTATTACAGATGAACGCAACCATTTCCGAACGCGTGCAACCGGGATGGTACGAGTCTGTACTCGAAAGGGCAAATATCAAATGCTGCGTCAGAACCGTGTGGAGTTTGCAGCCAACGATGTGCGATCTGCGACGCCTCTTTCCGGCTCCGATTTTCGACCATTTTGCTTTGGTGCGCTCCGTAGAAGATATACAGCAAATTGAGGTAGAAACAGCCATCGACATCAGGAATTTTGATTCATTCCTGAGCGCGCTTGAAGATTCGTTTCGGAAACGAAAGGGGGAGGGGATGGTGGCGATTAAGATTTTTTTAGCATACAGACGGGCTTTGGATATTGAACCGGCGTCGCGATCTGATGCCGAACGCCAGTTCGATGGAATTCTTGCCGGCAAGTTTCGCAATTCATCCTTGAATTCCGAAACCAAAGCTTTTGAAGATTTTATAATGCATGCGATCGTCGAACATGCCGACGCATTGAAGCTTCCGATTCAAATTCATACCGGATTTCAAAATGGCACTTTTCAGGTGATTCAACAGGGAAATCCGCTTCTGCTCACGCAGTTTTTGATGGCTCACCCCCATGCTCGATTTGATCTGTTTCATGGTGGATTTCCCTACATCAACGAATATGCCACGCTATGCAAAACATTTCCGAATGTAACAGCAAACATGGCGTGGCTGTATATCGTGTCTCCCACCGCGGCGAAATCCCTTTTGAATTTGCTGCTGGATACTGTGCCTGCCAACCGCATTCACGGATTTGGCGGCGATTATGATTTTGTTGAAGGTGCTTTTTCTCACGCAAAAATTGCCCGGGACGCAATCGCTGAAGTCCTCGCTCAAAAAGTATTGGCGCACGATTTAAGCGAAACCGAAGCACAATCCATCGCCCGGCAGATATTGTGGGAATCACCCGCAAAATTTTACAATCTGGAACACTGTCTGGAAATTTGAAGTCCGAAAGTCACAACCTGCTGATATGGCTTATTCTTTCACTTAAAGAGCCATACAAATCCCGTTTCAATCTGACTGTTGGTTTTGCAAAGCACGCACTACTTGCTTTCTTGCGTTTCGCATTCACCTTTTTTCTTCATAAATTCTTCGAATGACATCTGCTTTTTGTAGCACTCCTTGTCGATATAATCCAGAATATAGATGAATGTCTCAGGAGGTACAAAACCCGGTACCAGCGTAATCACATCGCCATCAGCATTGAGAAATCCGAGCGAAGGGAAACCGGTAACGCGAAACGCCTGCGTCAATTCAATATTGGAGAATGTATTGCCCTTGTACTGAACGCTTTCGGTTGTGCTTTCAGCATTGATTCGAATGGTTATAAAACGATCTGCAAGTTTTTTGGATACCTGGGGATCTTTAAATGTTTTTTCGTCAAGGACTTTGCACCAGTGGCACCAGTCGGTATAAAAATCAACCAGTATGTTCTTTTTTTCTTTAGCTGCCTTCTTGAGCCCCTCATTGAAGCCTAACCAGGTTACTTTTGCTGTTTGCTCCGTTTGCTTGTCCAATTTTTTTTCAGCTTGTTCTTTCGCATCAGGTTCTGCAGAGCAATTCACAAAATAGAAAATAACTGTCACTGAAAAAAGCATCATCAAAATTTTCTTCATTATACTCTCCGTTGATTGAAAAAAAGGTTCGAATGTGATTTCATAGTTAGATGCAGGCAGAACGAAAATGTTTCAAATCTTGCTTGACTCTTAATAAAAAAAACGTTACTTTTAGAAACTTTTAGAGTTTATATCTCTTTTCAGCAATAGTAACCTGCGACATGGCTATTTCCGTTTGAAAGCATGCCAACGCGAAATGGGCATGATCCCGATTGCGAGACAGGCTATTGAGCAGGCTTTGGGATGCGCCTTCAAAAATCCGTGAGATTCAGCCTGGCTTCATAGATTCGCGTAAACATCAATTTTCTAGATACAAATTATGGAGCAAGTAATGCAAACGACAATTTCAATGGAGATCGTAAATAAAATCGTATACAATGAACATCACGATCCGTTCCAGATTTTAGGTCCGCATGAGATTGACATTTCGGGCAAAAAACGCTGGGTGATTCGGGCATTTATTCCGGACGCAACCGAGATTTATGTGGTTAATTCCGATAATCATAAAGAATATCGAATGCAATCAATTCATCATGACCATTTTTTTGAATTGGTTTTGCAGCGGCATAAAGCCCTTTTCAATTACCATTTTCGGGTAGTATCGCGGGACGGTACAGAGCGGATTTCACATGATCCCTATTTCTTTTTGCCGCCGATTACCGAATATGATATGTATTTGTTTGGGCAGGGAGAGCATCATCGGATTTATGAGAAGCTGGGGGCTCATCCTGTCACGCGAGAAGGGATTCAGGGAGTTCAGTTTGCTGTCTGGGCGCCTAATGCACGAAATGTGAGCGTCATCGGCGATTTCAATGGCTGGCATGGCGGGAAGCATCAGATGCGTACGTTGGGGCAAAGCGGCATTTGGGAGCTTTTCATTCCTGATATAGAGGCGGGTGAAATTTACAAGTATGAGATCAAAAATCAATTCGGACATATCTATGAAAAAGCCGATCCGTTCGCATTTTATTCTGAATTGCGACCCAGAACCGGTTCTATTGTGGCAAATCTGAATGCTTATCAATGGGACGATGATGATTGGATCGCCGCGCGCAAGGCGCATGATCCGTTGAAAACGCCGATTTCGATTTACGAGGTGCATTTAGGTTCCTGGCGCCTCAATCCTGAAGAAAATCAACGGTTTTTGAGCTATCGCGAGTTGGCAGCGGAATTAATCGATTATGTCGTTGAAATGGGATACACCCACATCGAGTTGCTGCCGGTGGCTGAACACCCCCTCGATGCGTCATGGGGCTACCAGGTATTGGGCTATTATGCGCCGACGTCGCGTTTCGGCAAGCCCGAAGATTTCATGTACTTTATCGATCAATGTCATCAGCACAATATTGGCGTGATCGTCGATTGGGTTCCGGCTCATTTCCCGCGCGATCCGCATGGGCTGGCATACTTTGATGGTTCGTTTTTGTATGAGCATGCCGATCCGCGCCAGGGTGAACACGCGGATTGGGGAACGAAAATTTTCAACTTCAGTCGAAGTGAAGTCCGAAATTTTTTACTTGGCAATGCGCTTTTCTGGTTCGATAAATATCATATCGATGGCATCCGGGTCGATGCCGTCGCTTCGATGTTATATCTCGATTATTCGCGCAAGGAGGGCGAATGGGTTCCGAATCAATATGGCGGCAGGGAGAATCTCAGCGCGATTGATTTCCTGAAACGACTCAACGAGGTTATCTTCAGCTATTATCCCGGCGCGCTTTCGGTCGCCGAAGAATCGACTGCCTGGCCCGGGGTTTCGCGCCCGACCTATCTTGGTGGACTGGGATTCAATTTCAAATGGAACATGGGGTGGATGAATGACTTCTTAACCTACTTTTCCAAAGATCCCGTCCACCGGAAGTATCACCATAATATGATAACTTTTGCCCTGTTGTATGCGTTTCATGAGAATTTCGTTTTGGTTTTATCGCACGATGAAGTTGTGCATGGCAAAGGATCATTGCTGAATAAAATGCCGGGCGATATGTGGCAAAAGTTTGCAAACCTCAGGGCATTGCTGGGATTTATGTTCGGGCATCCCGGAAAAAAATTGCTGTTCATGGGCGCTGAAATCGGGCAATGGGATGAGTGGAATCAGGATCATAGCCTGGACTGGCATCTACTGCAATACGAGCCCCATCAGAAATTGCAGCAGTTTATGAAGGACTTGAACCGGCTCTATAAATCCGAAACTGCGTTATACGAAGTTGATTTCGAGCATAGCGGATTTGAGTGGGTTGATTTTCTGGATGCTGACAACAGCGTTATTTCCTTCATTCGAAGAGGAACTGAACCCGATGATTTCCTGCTTTTCGTTTGTAATTTCACCCCGGTTTATCGCGAAGATTATCGTGTTGGCGTGCCGCTGCGTGCATTTTATAAAGAAATTCTGAATAGCGATTCGGATATCTATTGGGGAAGTAATAAAGGCAATTTCGGTGGCGTCTGGAGCGAAGACGTACCATGGCATGGCAGATACTATTCGCTGAACCTGAAACTGCCTCCGTTGTCGACGAGTATTTTCAAGCCTGCAAACAAATAACGAGAGCTTGCTTAAATTCTGATTTTGATTGGATTAATTTCGATGCATTAATACCCGGAAGACTTTCTGATGAGCGAAGCTGAAAAATGATAAGTCTTTAAAAATTTAAATGTTGCTTACTTGATCAAGGCGTCTATCACACAAATGGAGGGAATCATGATTTCATTCAAATCCATTTTGCTGCTCGGAGTTGCGATGCTGCTGCTGAGTTGCAGCCGTCCACAATCAATTTACAGCGAGAATTTTGAAAGCGGCGATATTGCAGCGTGGGCGCCGACAGATTCCGCTGCATGGGAGCTTCTGCAAGAGGATGGAAATACCTGCTATGCGCTGAAAGGTAAAAGCAATTATCAACCGCCCTTCAGATCACCGCATTCGATTTCACTGATTAACAACCTGATCGTTACCAATTTTGCGATGGAACTCGATCTCAAGCAAACCGGACGCATCTACGGGCATCAGGATCTGTGCCTGTTTTTCGGTTACCAGGATTCATCCCATTTCTATTATGTCCATCTAGGCAGGAAAGCCGACGCACATGCAAATTCCATATTCATTGTAAATGAAGCTCCGCGCCTGAGCATTGCAAAAATTCGCACAGATAGCACTGCCTGGACCACTGAATGGCATCATGCCAGGCTTGAGCGGGATGTGGCGAGCGGGGATATTCTGGTTTACTTCGATGATATGAAAAAGCCGGTGATGGAAGCCACTGACAAAACGTTTCTCTGGGGCAAAGTTGGACTTGGCTCATTCGATGATAGCGGCTGCTTCGATAATATACAGATATGGGGTGAGCTGAAAGCTGAATGATGCTGCAGAAAGTAGATCGCGAAATTTGATGTGATCCGTCAAAATTTTTTGACAGGTATTTGCATCATTTATTTTCAAAATGCTGCGTTTCAATCCCTTCCTGGTTCATATATTTCTTCAATCGGGTGGGGCAGGGAGGGATAGTCATATTCCAGATACGCTTTCATTGCTTCGACGAAGCTGTAAGGGACATTCAGTCTGCCGATCATCGCGTTTCCGATTCTATCTCCGTGACAATCTGAGCCCCCCGATTCCAGCAGCACCAATCCGCTTGCCAGTATGCTATAATATTTTTGTTGAGCCGAAGAATGGCGCGGATGAATGGTTTCGATGCCATTCAATCCCGACTTAGCCATTTCCGATAAGTCTGCAGGGACAATGTCTACTCCCGGATGCGCGATGAAGCTCAATCCACCGGAGTTGCTGATCATGCGCATGGCATCTTCCGGGGCAATTTTGGCTTTGGGAACCGCTGCCGGTGCGTAATCCCCGATATAGCGGTCGAATGCCTGGTACACGTGACCGGCATAGCCTTTTTCCACGAGAATATCAGCGATATGAACGCGTCCGATGGATGCTGCGCCTGCTTTGCGCATCACCTCTTCCAGACAAATACGGACGCCCAACCGAACCAATTTTTCAATGATCTTTTTCGCTCGCTTCAATCTTTCTTCCCTCAAAAACGAAACATAGCTCAAGATATCCGGATGGTCGGTGTCGATGAAATATCCTAAAAAATGGAGGTCTTTGCCTTTATGCATGACGCTGAGTTCGATACCGGCGATGACTTCAATGCCATACGCCGGAGCCAATTGAATCGCCTGTCTCACCCCGGTTATGTTGTCGTGATCGGTGATACTGATCGCGCGCAGTTTCCGAGATTTTGCGGTGGCGAGTATTTTCTCGGGTGAAAAGCAACCATCGGAATGATCGGAGTGAATATGTAAATCGATTCTGTTTTTCATTTTTGTCTGCATGCAACTCAGGCAATACTTGTTTCGGGAAAATTATTTGGCGATTTCAAGCATTCGGTTGAGCGCAATTCGGGCATCCTTGATGATTCCGGGTTCAACATAAACCGCATTCACATCACCCAAGTTGTCCAGTGTCCAGTATAAATTCTGCAGATTGATTTTATACATATTTGGGCACAGTGAGCGAGCAAGCGGAATTATGGTTTTATCGGGATTTTCGCGCTGCAGCCGCGTTACCAGGTTAATTTCAGTCCCCACAATGATAGTGCTGTGAAGCGGCGCATTTTTCGCATAATTGATAATGAAATCGGTGGAACCATTGGCGTCGACCAAATCGACAACCGATTTTTTGCATTCCGGGTGCACCACAATTTTAGCGTCGGGATATGCTTTGCGCATCTTCTGAACATGCTTCTCGGTGAAGAACGTGTGAACGTGGCAATGACCTTTCCACAGAATGAGCTTCGCGTTCCTGATAGCCTCTTCGGAATTTCCGCCAAGGTCTTTCGCTGGATCCCAGATGACATAATCATAATATTGCAGATTTAATTTCGAAGCTGTATTCTCACCTAAATGTTGATCCGGGAAGAAGAAAACCTTATTCGATTGTTCGAGTCCCCATTGGAACGCCTTCGGTGCGTTGGATGACGTGCAAACCGTTCCGCTTTTGCGCCCGCAGAATGCTTTGATCTCACTGGATGAATTCATATATGTGATAGGCGTGATCGTGTCGCTTCGGCATATCGAAATCAGGGTATCCCAGGCTTCCTCCACTTTATCGATATCCGCAAAATCGGCAAGCGGGCAGCCGGCATTGAAATCAGGATGAAGTACGATCTGGTTCGGTCGCGCAAGGATGCACGCAGCTTCTGCCATGAATTTCACACCGCAAAAAACGATGGTTTTGGCTTCCGCCAATTCTGATGCTTTTTTCGACAGGGCAAACGAATCGCCGCGAATATCCGAGTGAGCGATGATTTCGTCGCGTTGATAATGGTGCCCCAATATTGCCAGCTCAGATCCATATTTGCGCTTAATCTTAACGATGCGACGGTTTAACTCGGCGATGGGAATGTCTTTGTAGCTGTCTGGGAGCAAGTCAGATGCCGCCAGGGTTGCCATGATATCCTGTGGATTCGATTCGGCTTCTTTCGGTTTGTCCGCCTTCATTTTGCCGTCGGAAATATCTGGCGTTGCAGCGATTGTTTCCGGCATTTCTCTCTGCGGTTCGCTTTCAGCGGCTGCTGCCTCTGCCGCTGACTGTTCCTGCGCGTGGTGCGATTCATCCGGGGAAGCTGCTTCGGCAGCCTCTTTTTTGCGCCGCTTTCTGCCGACAATGGCTGAGACCAGAATGCTGATCTCGTACAAGACGACAATAGGACCGGCGAGCAGCAATTGGGTCATCACATCGGGAGGTGTGAGAATTGCCGCAACAATTAAAACAATAACTATGGCATAGCGGCGTTTTTCGCGCATGAATTTGGCTGAAATCAATCCCAATTTTGTGAGAAAAAATGTCACCAGCGGCAGCTCAAAAACGAGCCCTGATACAAGCAAGAGCATCAGGATGAAGCTCAAATATTTGTCAATTGTCAGGCTTGGGGCGAGAAAGGTTGTTTTATATCCCAGCAAAAAGTTTAAGCCCAGAGGGATGATCACAGAATAAGAAAAAGTGGCTCCTATAAAAAAGCTGATGGTGGAAATGATTATCACGCCCAGCGTATATTTGCGTTCTCGTTTATACAAGCCCGGTGCAACAAATTGCCACAATTGATAAAATATAACCGGGAGGCTGAGAACGATGCCGCCAAATAAAGAAATTTCAAGGTAGACCATAAAACCGCCCGTCGGTCCCAGGTACACTAATCCACCGACATCGTCCGGGCGTGCGGTTATATATGGGTGAACCAGAATTTCCATAAACGGTTCAGAAAAAACATAAACACCAATCGTGCACAGGAGCACTGAGATGATGCTCTTGATAATTCGCCATCTGAGCTCCTCCAGGTGGTCTAAAAAGGGCATTTCCTTTTCTTTCCTTGTTTGCTCGTTATTTTTTTCTTTCTCAGCCATTTCGTTCACTGAAGTTGAAAGTTACATCCATTACATGAAAATGTCCCAAAACGATTTGGGACATGTGTGTTAACGACTTATTCCCCACGGTAGCCAAAAACCCATCAAACCGTAACGTTGTGGTGAAGACACTTTTTCAAGCGCTGTCTCGTGCTAATCGATAGAGAGACCTGAAAATCCTAAAAATGCAATTGCCATCAATCCCGCCATGATAAAGGCGATCGGGATGCCTCGCAGCGCTTTTGGCACCGGAGCCAATTCAAGTTTTTCCCTGATACCTGCCATTAAAATCAACGCCAGCGTAAAGCCGACACCGGCTGAAAAGCCCTGAACAATGCTTTGAATGAAATCATATTCATTATCGATATTTAAAATTGCGACCCCAAGAATTGCGCAGTTGGTTGTAATCAGCGGCAAATAAATACCGAGTGAGCCATACAGCGCGGGACTCATTTTTTGAATGACCATTTCTACAAATTGCACCAGCGACGCGATAACCAGGATAAACGCAATGGTGCGCAAATAGCTCAGGTCGATTTTTTCGGAGAACAGAAGGTAGAACACATTCGATTCGCCGGGCATTAGCAAATAAACATGAATCAGATACGTGACCGCAGATGCCAGCGTCATCACAAAAATCACCGCCATCCCCATCCCGAGCGCCGAATCCAGTGACTTCGATACGCCGATGTACGGGCAAATACCCAGGAAGCGGGAGAAGATGAAATTGTTTATAAAAATTGCGCCAATTGCGATAATCAAAAGTTTTTCCATTTTGTGTTCCTCTATTTGCTGCGCTTGAAATCGATCCAGTTGAAAAGCCCCAGAAATAGCCCGAGCGTCAGGAATGCCCCAGGCGGAAGTATGAATAGCAGCACCGGCTTGAAATCCGGACCGAAGATAGGTGTACCGTACAGCTTGCCATCGCCCAAAAGTTCGCGGACGAATCCCAGGGCGAGGAGCGCCAGGGTGAAACCGACACCCATACCGATGCCATCGACCAATGAACGAAGAACGCTGTTTTTGCCGGCGAAAGCTTCTGCGCGACCGAGAATGATGCAGTTAACAACAATGAGCGGAATGAATAATCCCAACGATTTATGTAGCTCGCGGTCGAGGGCAGCCAGCGATAAATCAACGATAGTGACAAACGTGGCGATGACGACAATGTAGATCGGAATTCGTATTTTCTGGGGAATGCCTTTCCGGATCAAAGATACGATCACATTGGAGCAAACGAGTACAAAGGTTGCGGCTGCCCCCATGCCAATAGCATTCTCAATCGAATTGGATACCGCAAGTGTAGGACAAAGCCCCAGTGCTAATCGAAAAACCGGATTCTGGTCATATAAACCTTTGCTGAATTCTTTGAATAAGCTCATTTGACGCATCCTCACTGATTATTTTTTTCGGCGCGAATAATCGGCAGCATTTTTTCGATGGCTTCCCGAATGGAATTGGTTACGGCTCGCGATGAAATCGTTGCCCCGCTGACGCTTTCGATTTTGCCGCCATCTTTGTCCACCACCAATTCATTAGCCATTTTCCCTTTAAGTCGTTTTTGAAACCATGGGATTTCGCTTTTATCGCCATATTTTACTTCTTCAATTTTTGTTCCCAGCCCGGGAGTTTCTTTTTGAGAAATTATTTTAGTACCGCAGATTTTCCCGGTCGTATCAATGCCGACCATTGTTTTGATAACACTCGAATAGCCCTTCCCGAGCGCAATAAATGCGTATCCGACCAGTTTTGTCGTATCGGGTTTTGAGTAGCCCTTATAATACAAGATTTTTCCATCTTTTTTCACTGGATGAATTGCGAACGGCGCAGCATCAGGCAAAGCCTGGCTACGCGATATCCGTTCTGCCTTTCTTTCCTCTTTGTCAATTTCATCCTTTGTCAGATGATTTGCGAGTGCCAACGCGGCTGCTGCCAAGGCTGTCACAAGCATCAGTATCCCGCCCAATTTCAAAATATCCTTCATTTCGCTTTCACCTCTCCGAAGATTCTTGGCTTTGTGAATTTATCGATCAAGGGTACTGTCAGGTTCATCAGCAGGATGGAATAGGATACCCCTTCGGGATAACCGCCAATCAGACGAATGACTACCGTAATGATCCCGCACCCGACGCCAAAAATGATGCGCCCCCAGTACGTGACAGGTGATGTGACCATATCGGTTGCCATAAAAAATGCGCCCAGGATCAATCCGCCCGATAAAGCATGGAACAGCGCATCTCCCTTCAGCAAGGCGTCGGGTCCACCGAATATCCAGGATAACAAAGCGACGGTACCGATATAGCTGAACGGGATTTTCCAGCCGATGCGCCGTTTGTACATCAGGTAAAGCGCACCGAGGAGCAGCAACGCGACCGATGTTTCACCGAGACAGCCGCCCACTTTGCCCAGAAATAATTCGCTGTAGGAGTCTAAATCAGATAGCTTATTCATCACCAGGGTTGCCACGGTGACTTTATCTTCCACATAAGCGGCGCTGTTTGCTACGATGTCTTGTGCCTGTTTCATGGCGTTCAGGGGTGTGGCAGAAGTAATCGTATCAACGAACTGCTGCAACGTCGGATTTTTTTCCACGAGCGATGAGAAAGCATCCGGCAGCAATCCCGAAGCGCGGGTGCCGTCTCTCAGCGCGCCGAACGTAGTCATTTCTTTAGGCCAGGATGCCAGCAGAAAGGCGCGTCCGAGTAATGCCGGATTCATGGGATTATAGCCAAGTCCACCAAACGCGTGCTTGCCGATCGCGATGGCGAATACTGCCCCGATAATGGGCATCCACAAGGGGATGCCTGCCGGCAGGTTGAATGCCAAAAGAATTCCTGTGACAAGTGCGCTGCCGTCAGAAATAGTGATTGGTTTCTTCAGCAGCTTTTGAACGATGGCTTCGGTTGCGAGACATGCCGCAATCGAGACTAAAATCACCCATGCCGCCCCTTCGAAATAATAAATGGCGGCTGCCATCGCTGGCAACAATGCCAGGACAACATCGAACATGATTTTTTGAACCGTATCTTTGTCCGAAAAATGTGGAGCGGACGAGACGAAGAACTGGTATTCCATTTCCAATGATCCTTCAAATTCTATACGATGATTTTAAGGAGTAGCATCTTCGATAACCATACAGCGCCATTGTTCGAGGCGTTAAGGCATCATGTGGCAATCGCCCAGTTACAGGTTCCAAAACTCCTGTTTTGGAACCCAGGACTCATTGTAAGTCATGAAAAGAACCAATAACTGAGCCATTACATCACGCGGCGGTTTTTTGCATGCGATTCACTTCCAGTTTGCCGAATTTAATCCATTGAACCAATCTTCTTTTTGCCGGACAAATATAAGCACAGGAACCACATTCAATACAATCCAATATTCCCGCCTGTTTAGCTTCGTCAAATTTTTTATATTCGCAATAGGTTCCCAATAAATTGGGCATTAGTCCCATGGGGCAGCCATCCACGCAGCGCGCGCAACTGATGCAGGCGAGTTCATCGGGGAATTTGCTTTCAGCATCATTCAAGCAAAGTATGCCCGAAGTGCCTTTGATGACCGGTACATCGAGCGTATATTGGGCGATGCCCATCATCGGACCGCCGTTAACAATTTTTGAGGCGTCATCCGTGAGTCCCCCGCAAAAGGCGATGACATCGGAGAAGCGCGTCCCGATCGGCACCAGCACATTTTTAGGCGTCTGAATACCATTGCCGGTTATCGTAACCACGCGATCTATGAGTGGCTTGTGTCTTGCGACGGCATCATAAACGGCTTTGGCTGTTCCGACATTTTGAACCAGGCAACCAGCATCCATCGGGAGACCGCCACGCGGCACTTCACGATTGACACATGCCTTGATCAATTGCTTTTCAGCGCCCTGCGGATATTTAACCTCAAAGCCGATCACCTGATACTTATATCCTGATTCGCTCACGACTCTGCGCATGGTTTCAATTGCATCCGGTTTGTTATTTTCAATACCGATAAATCCATTGCTGCAGTTGAGCACCTGCATCATCAACTGCATGCCCGACAAAATATCTTTTGTATATTCGAGCATCAACCGATGGTCAGCCGTGAGATAGGGTTCGCACTCCGCACCGTTTAAGATAAATGTGTCGATTTTTTTCTGCGGTGGCGGAGACAATTTGACATGCGTCGGGAACGTTGCGCCGCCCATTCCGGCGATACCGGCGTTTTTGATACGGTTGATTATTTCTTCGGACGCCAACTTCTTGTAATCAGGCTCATCGGAAATAGCATCGCTTAGTTTGTTTTGTCCATCGGTTTCGATGACTATCGAAAGCACATCGACGCCGAGGGGATGTGGGCAGGGTTCTATTTTTTTTACAGTGCCCGAAATCGATGCATGTGATGGCACAGAGACAACGCCTTTGGATTCGCTGAGTTTGTCGCCGATTTTAACCTGGTCTTTGATGTTGACAATCGGTTCGGATGGAGCACCGATGTGCTGTTGCAGCGGGATGATGACCATTTCCGGCTGCGGCATGGTTTCGATCGATTTGGTTTCCGTAAGGCTTTTGTTCTCGGGCGGATGAATACCGCGGGTGAACGTTTTCTTTTTGGATAGCATGCTTTTCAATCCCTTCTGAATCTGAAAATCATTGATAACGCCGGAATTTTGCGTGCAGTTCAGATGCAAAACTGGTTTCACTTTGAGAATTTGTATTTTTCAATTAGCGAGTTAGATCGAAATTAACATGTAATTCAACCCGCGCTTTTCAATTCCCGTAATTCATTCATGAATTCTTCTTTGTCACTGAATTTTCGATAAACCGAAGCAAATCTTACATAAGCGATCTCATCCAATGTTTTCAGATGACGCATGACAAGCTCACCGATTAAATGCGCATCAACCTCATCCCTGCCTGAATCACGGATTTCATTTTCAATGGTTGTCACCAGATTTTCCAGGCTGTCAATCGAGACGGGACGTTTCGTGCATGCGATCTGAATGCCTGCAAATAATTTATCGCGGTTAAACGGTTCGCGACTGCCATCACTCTTGATAACCAATAGCAAAGGCTGTTCTATTTGTTCGCGAGTCGTAAAGCGTTTGCTGCAATTCAGGCACTCTCGTCGCCTGCGAATGATTCGACCTTCATTTTTTACCCGCGAATCAATAACCTTTGTGTCGGTATGATTACAAAACGGACATTTCATTGGAATGCCTCCCGTAAGGTGATTTGGTGGTACCGGGATGACGCTTGCCTGATAGCATAACCTGCATCAATCTTGCTATGTATGATTGTTATACGCTTTTCGTTCATTGCTCGCTATCCGAATAGTTCTGTCCGTTTTCTGGATTGTGATTGAAATAAAATATACCATTCTCAGGATAATAAGAAAAACGATTTATTATCGGGATGACAGTTAGATTGATGCATTGTTTACGCAGGAATTCCATATAAGGGGAATTTTTGACAGAGTGTTAAGACATCATTTTTTACGGTTTTTAATACCTGTTCATTATCGATATTGGACAGCACCCTGTGAATAAAATTGCCGATGAGCATCATTTCATTCTCATCCATGCCGCGCGTTGTAAGGGCGGGTGTACCGAGACGAATACCGCTGGTAATGAACGGGCTTTTCGTATCGAAAGGTACCATATTTTTGTTGACAGTAATGCCTGCTTGCTCCAAAGCCTGTTCAGCGCTTTTGCCGGAGATATTTTTATCGCTCAAATCGACCAGCATTACATGCGTGTCGGTGCCGCCGGAGACAATTTTATATCCGAATTGCATCAGAGTGTTGGCGAGTGTTTTCGCATTATGAATGACTCTGCCGCAATACGTTTTGAATTCAGGTTGAAGCGCTTCTTTGAAAGCTACGGCTTTGGCTGCGATAACGTGCATGAGCGGTCCCCCCTGGAAGCCGGGAAATACATTGGAGTCAATGATCTGGGACCATTTTTTGAGCGAGCCCTTGGGTGTTTTGATCCCCATGTCGTTTTCGCTATCCCTGCCAACCAGGATCATTCCGCCACGCGGACCACGCAGCGTTTTATGGGTAGTTGTTGTCACTGCGTGGCAATGAGTGATTGGGCTCTTAATGTAGCCGGTTGCGATTAACCCGGCAGGATGCGCAATATCGGCTATGAGCCGCGCACCGATGGCATCGGCGATTTCCCGGAACGATGCAAAATCAATCTCCCGGCTGTATGCGCTGGCACCGGTCATTATCAGGTTTGGCTTCTCCTGTTTCGCCAGGCTTTCCACCTGGTTCATATCGATAAATCCGGTTTTATCAACGCCATAAGAAACGATTTTAAAAAACCGACCCGAAAAATTCACCGGGCTCCCGTGTGTAAGATGCCCACCATGAGCCAGGTCCATTCCCATAACAATATCGCCGGGATTCAGGAACGAGAAATATGTTGCCATATTGGCTTGTGAACCCGAATGCGGCTGCACATTGGCATGATCAGCACCAAAAAGCTGTTTCGCGCGTTCACGGGCTAATTCCTCACCGATATCAACATATTCGCATCCCCCGTAATATCGCTTTCCAGGGTAGCCTTCAGCGTATTTATTGGTCATTACCTGACCCATCGCTTCCAGCACTGCCTGGCTCACAAAATTTTCTGAAGCGATAAGTTCCAGTTTATCGTTTTGTCTTGCGGTTTCCCGGACGATTGCTTCATAAATTTCCGGATCAGTTTTCTTCAATGTTTCCACACTATTATCCTCATCCTTGATTTTTCATATTTTTTTGTCATTAGCCGCGTCATCGCTGCGGCGCTGCACTCAATTGAGCATTTCAGGTTTATTCAGGTTTTCGACAAATGCGAACATCAACCGTTGGCGGGCTAACGTCTGAAAATCGGGGCAATCGAGTTCCAGCCGCTATTCGTCGGTACAATCCGGAAGCGCGTTTATTTTATTGACTCTTCCGTCATGTCGCCCGCCTTCATACGCCGTTTTCAGCCAGATATGCAGAAAGCGCCTGGCAAAAACTTCAGGTGTGGTTCGTCCGCCTATGACAAAAATATTAGCATTATTATGCCGCCGGCAATATTCTGCGGCATATTCTGTCGTGCACAAAGCAGCTCGAACGCCTTTGAATTTATTGGCAACGATAGACATGCCAATTCCGGACGCGCAGATCAGGATTCCGTGTTGATAGTGTCCATTTGAAATAGCTTTGGCGACTTTAGCGCCAAAGTCCGGGTAATCCGTTCGCACTTCGTCGTACGTGCCAAAATCATTTACTTCGATTCCTAATTCCTTCAGCCATTCAATTACCCGCATTTTCATGGGGAAACCAGCGTGGTCAGAGCCCACGGCAAGTGGTCCTCGAATGACAAGGTTCTCCTCTCCTGAATAAGTTGTAGTACTCATGTCTAACATCTCGTCTAGGTTGCCAATAATAAAATATGGGCAAACAAAAGATTCACTAACCGGTAATGGCACTTTTATTGGTTTCATGGTTCCCAAACGGGAGTTTGGGAACCAGCAACTGAGGCATTGCACTAACCGAATCATTCCGGTTTGATCAATTCTGCGAACTATAATGCCGCCTTCGCTCAATCGCTGCATTTCCGATGGTGGTCATGCATTAATAAATCCAACGATAGCAGGCGCAAGCCGCTCTTGTTTTGCCTTTATTAAAGAATTTATCCTCTTTGGTTGGGGTGAATTGCCAGATCCACCGCATTTTTTTTTCAGCCATATCTTTATATGCCAGATCATCGGTTGCTTTGCGGTATTCTTCCCATGCCATCAAGTTAATTAACTTGTCATCGAAATTGGCTTCGGTTCGCTTTTCCTGCTCCATGCAGTACTCGACACATGCTTCATAGATTTCACCGCGCACAATATAAGCCAACCCATAGCCCTGGTCGATAGCGAGCGCTTTGTCGGTCAAAGAGCGTGCCTTTGAGTATTGATTGAGTGATTTGTAGCAGGATGCCTGTTCGCAGTATAATTTTTTTCGGTTCGGCTCTTTTTTAAGGATTTCATCATAGACGTTAATGGCTTCCTGGTATTTGCTTTGATTTTGGAGCGAATTTCCTAAATATTCCATTGCATAAACATCTTCGGGCAGTTGCTGTAGATAATTTCTGAAAAGCTCTTCAGCTTTGGCATATTCATCCCGATTGAAACGCGTTTTTCCTAATTTGAAAATCGCTTCTGTATTTTTCGGATCCAGCTTGATGAGTTCTTCCAGCTTGGCAACCATTTCTTCCGGATCTACTTGTTCATACAGCTTTGAAAGGACATCCTGGGATTCGGCGTCCTTGGGATCGATTCTGCTGGCGGCTTCATACGACTCGATAGCAGCTTCGGCATTTCCCTGCTTCAGATACAGATTGCCAAGTTTTTTATAATCCGCTGCTGAATTATTATCAATCTGAACGATTTGCTCGTATTGTTCGATTGCCTCATCGGTCATTTCCCTTGCAGTCAGGATGTGCGCCAGGCTCCGCCTCAGGTAGAGGTTATCCGGATATTCTTTTAGTCCTTCTTCGCAGGCAATTTGAACGCTATCGGCATTTTCCATCTTGAAATAGATCTCAACGAGTTTTGAATAAACATCTTTAAATTTTTGGATGGTATCGATTTCTGCGATTTTCCAGAAAGGCTTCAACGCACTACGATAATCCTTGTTTTTATAATGTTCGTAGCCTGTGCTCCAGACTTTCAACAACTCGAAGTTATATGCTTTTTGAAGAGAATCCTGTCGTGCCTTCTCTTGTTCGGGCGAAAGTGTCGTTGGTTTTGCTGGTGGTGGCGCGCAACCAAATGAAATGAAAAGAGCGGCAATTATTGTGAGCACCACAACAAGTGCCAGTGACTGCAAAAACCAACTATTTTTTTTCTGCATGAATAGCCTCCAAAAATCGTTCAATGCGATGGTTAAATGGGTTAAGACGTATGTTTATTCATGGATTCAATGCCATGACTGTGTTCGAATATGGAAATCTCGAACGATTTTAGTATGTGATTATGTTCCTTTACTGCTTTTTACTCATCAGGTAGGATTGTCCCGCTTTGTATGCAGATTTTCATTTATACACCAGGAACGGTGTATCCATATCCTGCGGGGCAAATTAGTTTGAACTTTGAAGTATTTTGCGCTAGCATCTGCTAGCGCATCATAAATGTAAATGGGGTGGAATAGAATGACTGGTTTTTCAATAACCAGATCAACTAGCTGCAATTCCAAAAAGCACAACTCAATTTATCCCACCCCTTAAATATGATAAACCTATTTTATCCCACCTCCTTATTTGCCTACTCGCCGAAGGGATTGATCTGGCATTGTTGTCAATGCAAATTGCAGGATGAACGATGGTACTAAAATTTTTAAAAAAAATCAAGAGAAATTTTTTTGTCAAAAATTTAATTTTTTCTGTGCCGAACAAACCACTTTTCGCCACCGGTAATTGTCATCATAAAATTCACAATTTGCTCTTCAACAGGATTCTTTTCCAGGCTTCCCCGTTTGCCGACTGCCAGTGCCAAATCCAGGCGGCATTGGTAAAAATAAAAAGGGAATCCCAAACCGATGGTTCCGGCATATTCAATAATATCATTTGTGTTTTGATAACTAAAATACAAGTTGCGATAATAGAAACCAAACCGAACCGGGATATGCTTATAATATCTTTCAAAAGGATCTGTTGTGTGCTTGTACTGACATCCCATCGATATGCGATGGGTGGTTTTCAGATCATTAGCAGCGGAATGACCGTTAACCTCATAATTTTCCCATGATTGCGTATAGTATTCGATCCCGAAAGTCCATTTTTTCTTCAATTGATATGTGATTCCTGTGCCCCATGCTAACGGCAATTTTGCAGTATAATCATTATCCTCTGTTTTCCCCCATTCGTATTCATCGTCAGCATTTTTTATCCGAAAATTGAAGGTAGTATTCGCTTCCGCGTCAAGCGTCATTGGTGTGGTCAACGTGGCGCCCAACCGGAGGCGATCAGTGAAGTTATACACCAGACCAATTGTGAAATTGGTGCCCCGATAGTTTACGCGGTTAATATCTGATGTATTTTTGTACAGACTGTTTACAAAAGTAACTTTCCACTGCTCATCGTATTTTCCGAAATTATAGTTGAAGCTTCCAGCCAGGTAAAGCTTGTTTCTGATGTTTCCGAAGAAGCTCATAAACAGCTTGTTGAGACTTCCTTTCCCGTGGATAAGACCTTCAAACGCTTCCGTGCCGCTTCCGCCTTTTTCTCTTACGTCATAGGCTGCGATAAATAAAGGAGCGAGACCCGTGGATAGAGCGATGTTGTCGCCGAAAGGTATCACGAGCTGCAAGCCATTGGCATTCAGGTAGTTGGAATGTCCGCTGCCAGCTTCATTTTTCATTGAAATCGATTCGCTGATGAAATGGGCAGATAGCCGGGTCATCCCACCCGGAACCACGGTTGCCGGATTCAGAAAATTCGTACCGCTGTGATCTATCAGCGCAATACCAAGTCCCCCCATGCCGATGCCTTGCGTGCTGGCTAAAGCCGATTCCTGACCAAAATATTTGCTGGAGTAAAATGACGACGCTTTTGTCCCCGAGAATGTGAAAAAGAGAATCAGCAGCATAATCAACAAAAACGCTATTTTATTAGAAAAAAACGACATTGCATTTCTCCTTATTGAGCTTGGGATGGCTTGGAATATTTAATAACCAGTTGTGGTGCAAACGTGGTATCAATCATGTCACCGTAAAATGCGGCGCGATACAATCCATAACCCTCATCGAGCGCCCGCACCAGAATGCCATAATTTGGCTCCACTTCCGCCACCCAGTCCTGCACTAATTGGTTGATTTCAACTGTCATCGTATCACCATTCGTCGTCCCGATGGTGCCTGCGGATGAGGATGAGTCAACTTCTGCCGATTCGGGTGAGTCAGGCCAGGATACCAGGGGAAAAAGCTTGATGCCGGGTAAAGCGGAATTCGTGAACTGACTCTTATTTTCATTCAGTACCATTTTCAGGTAAGCCCTGTTAATGGTGACATTGTTCTCTAGATCAGATAGATCGAATTTTAGCAAGCTTCGGTACGGACTGCCCTGTCCCGTATAAAGGCATTCGGTCCCGTCTACAGGCTTGCTTTGTACGACGAATGTATCATGGCTGGGGGTGAGTAGGGTTGTATCGGCAGAGGATGCTTTGACTGTTATCAGTTCCAGAACGGGCACCAAGTCGGTGTATGCGGATTCACTCGAATGATATTGTACCAGAAAGTTTCCCGGATTTAAATCATCTGCGCGGATGCAAAAACCGGTACGCGATAGGTTTGAATCGACCGAGCTGTCCGCGTTGATGATAGATCCGACATTTACTTTGAAAATATCTTTTCTGAGCTTGAGGGTATCGCTGCTGACTGCATAATTTGAATCAAGAGCACTGGATATTTGAATCGGCTCATTCATTAAAGGGCTGTCGATCTGATCATTGAATTCGCTCCATACAATTGTCCCTTCTGCCCAGTCGGCTAATGCTGATGACACATTGTACATGGTCGCGGGGAAATCATTGCCAGTTGTTCCCAGGATGTCGGTTGCGGATAAAATCAACCTGGCAGAGCGAACGACAGATGAATCGGGCACTTCGGCAAAGTCGAATCGCAGGAGAATGTATGATTGAAAGGCTTGAGAATTGCCGAGAAATAAATAGGATGCGTAGCCGGTTGCAATTTCATCCGCATAATACGTTTGCTGGATGGGGAGTTTTATGACGCTGTTAAATGTGCCGGCAAGGTGCTTTTCATTTTCAACGAGTTCATACGCATTGGGCATCTGTTTGGAATGCTCACAACCAGCGATGAAAATCACCATCAGGATGACAATAATGAAATAGAATAAGGCATTATTTTTCATGATTATTGCAGACTCTCCTTTAATTTCTTCCGATAAAGCTTAAGCACAGGATTCCGTTGCTTTTGCCAGATAATTTTTCCCTTCTTAATCACCGTATCTGCCAGATTGACACCGAAGTGATAAACAATGTGCTCAAATGCGGGCATATCCCAAATTACCAGGTCCGCCTGTTTGCCAATCTCAAGGCTGCCGATGGTATTTTGGCGATTCACAGCCCGGGCAGCGTTTAAAGTGGCAGCCGTAATCGCTTCCGCTGGCAGCAGGCGCATTTTGATGCAACTGATGGTCATGATGATCGGCATGGATTCGGTCATGCACGAGCCGGGATTGAAATCAGTTGAAATCGCCACCGGCAATTTTGCTTCGAGCATCTCGCGTGCCGGGGCATAGTGATTCGAATTTAGATAGAACACCGCGCCGGGCAGGAGCACAGGTACAACGTTCCCGCGCGCCAATTGTTCAATTTCTTCAGGCGAGATATAATCGAGATGTTCCGCCGAAATGGCGCCTACCTCTGCCGCCAATGCCGCGCCACCGTTAGCGGATAATTGATTGGCATGCACTTTCAAATGCAAACCGGCAGATTTGGCGGCAGTCAGTATTTTTCTGCCTTCATCAATTGTAAAGACATGCTGCTCAATATAAATGTCACAAAACTCCGCCAAGGCGCGTTCAGCAACGCGCGGGATCATATCGTTGATGATTAGATCTATGTATGCATTGCGCTGTGTCCGATATTCGTCCGGGATTTCGTGAGCTCCCAGAAAGGTGGGAATCAAATCGAGAGGATGTATTGTATCGAGTTCCTGAATGCATTCAAGTGATTTTATTTCATCATCTGTTGAAAGCCCGTACCCGCTTTTCGCCTCAATAGTGGTGGTTCCGTGTTCTACGAAACGATCCAGTCGCGGCAGAACAGCCTCAATGATTTGCTCTTTTGAAGCGCTGCGGATGCTCCGGACACTTGAGCGAATGCCTCCCCCTGTTTCAGCTATCTGACGATAGCTTTTGCCCATGAGGCGCATGGTGAATTCATTTTCACGCGTATGAAAAAAAACCGGATGTGTGTGACAATCCACGAATCCGGGTAAAATCACTTTGTTGCTGGCATCGATAACCGCTCGCGGCATTTCGCCATTCAACGAGGATATGACTTCCGGTGTTTCACCAATCGCAGCGATAACGCCATCACGGATCGCAACGCTGCCGTTTTCGATCACCATGAAATTATTATTGCCGGGCAAAGCGTGTGGCACGCGGGTTACAGGCGTAGCGATCTGAGCTGCGTTTTTTATTAATAAATCCACCCTCACAATAAATTTCCCGAAGACTGGCTAAGTCGCATTTCACGAATGACCCGAACTGCCATGGTTTCCTGCTATGTAATCATAGGAAGGTTGATGCCTTTTTGCTTTGCGGTTTGAACGGCGAGTTCGTAACCTGCATCAGCATGGCGAGCGATACCTGTGCCGGGGTCGTTTGTTAATACTCTCTTCAACCGATTTTCAGAAGCTTTGGTTCCATCGGCTACGATCACCATGCCCGCGTGCAGGGAATAGCCGATGCCCACGCCTCCGCCGTGATGTACCGAAACCCAGGATGCGCCGCTTACCGCATTGAGCAATGCGTTGAGGATCGGCCAATCGGCGATGGCATCGGATCCGTCGCGCATGCCTTCGGTTTCGCGATTGGGTGATGCCACAGAACCGGTGTCCAGGTGATCTCTGCCGATGACGATCGGAGCTTTGATTTCGCCCGAAGCCACCAGATCATTTATGGCTTTAGCAAATTTCCAGCGGTCGCCATAGCCCAACCAGCAAATGCGCGACGGCAATCCCTGGAAAGCGACTTTTTCGCCTGCCAGCTTTATCCAGCGGGCGAGTGCGGTATCTTCGGGAAAAAGCTTCAAAACAGCATCATCAGTTTTGACGATATCCTCGGGATCGCCGGAGAGCGCAACCCACCTGAAAGGTCCTTTGCCTTCGCAAAACAGGGGGCGAATATACGCCGGCACAAATCCAGGAAAATCAAATGCATTTTTCAGCCCGGCTTTTTGCGCCTGTGCACGAATATTGTTGCCATAATCGAAGGTTACCGCTCCCATTTTTTGCAGGTCGAGCATGGCGCGCACATGAGTGGCGATGGATTGATATGCGCGTTTGATGTACGCCTTCGGATCGGATTTTCTGAGTAGCACTGCGTCCTCATAGGCAAGCCCGGCTGGAACATAGCCGTTCAACTCATCATGTGCCGATGTTTGATCGGTCAGTAAGTCGGGCACCACGTTTCGTTTGACAAGTTCGGGGAGAGCATCGGCGGCATTGGCGATCAATCCGACGGACAGCGGATGCCCCGCATCCCTGGCTCCCAAAACCAGGTTCAGAGCGTCATCGAGACTGTGTGTCAGTTTATCGCAATATCGCGTTTCGATTCTGCGTTGGGCGCGTTTTTCGTCCACTTCTATAACCAAAATTGCCGCACCATTCATTGTGCCTGCAAGGGGTTGAGCGCCGCCCATTCCGCCCAGTCCGGCGGTAACAATTAATTTATGCTTTAAATCGCCACCGAAATGTTTTTTGGCTGCGGAAGCGAATGTTTCATACGTTCCCTGCAAGATGCCCTGTGTGCCGATATAAATCCAGCTTCCGGCGGTCATTTGCCCGTACATCGTGAGCCCCAATGCCTCGTATTCGCGAAATTTTTCCCACGTCGCCCAGGCAGGAACCAGCAGGGAATTGGCAATGAGTACCCGCGGTACCTCGGTGTGTGTTTTAAATACCGCAACTGGCTTTCCTGATTGAATCAGCAGCGTTTCATCGTTTTCAAGCTTTTTCAGGCTGCTGATAATTGCATCATAGCATTCCCAATTGCGCGCCGCTTTGCCGGTTCCGCCATAGACAATGAGTTCTTCCGGTTTTTCCGCGACCGCCGGACTCAGATTATTCATGAGCATCCGCATTGCTGCTTCCTGATGCCACCCTTTGCAGGTTAATTGCGTTCCGTGGGGCGTGACAATGGTTCTGCTTTTTGTCGTAATCATAGTGAGCCTCCCTTATGCTAAATTCATCAAGAGAGCATTGTAATACGAATCCGTTAGCTTCAAATTGAACATAATTTTTGCTGATACGACCATCCTGCCGAATCGGAATTCCGCTTCTGCCTTCTCCGAGATGTCTGTAAAATCTGTTATTTGAAAGCATTCAGGATGATGATGGGTGGAATATACAAAAATTTCAAGTCACATCCAATGAAAAAAGGGACAAAAGATGCGGTCTTTTGTCCCTCCAATAACTCGTTCGAAAAGTTCATACATCTCCACCCTGAGCGGCGTCGAAAGGTGCTAAGATATTGGTTTTAATTTTGCTTAGAATCCGCCCCGCGTGCAAGCATAGGTTTTCGGATGGATTTTTTTTAAATAGTGAAGACAAGGCACTGAGCGAAATCAGCATGAATGCAGCAAATTACTTGATCGGCTATTCTGAGCCCAGCCCCAATGAGAGTCCCAGTGAAATCGCCGATTCAGCGTATTGTGGTCCGATGAGGGAACCGTGGTATAAAATGAGACCTTTGAAGTTGGGTTTGAATGGCAGTAAAAAGCCGGTATCGACGGATACTCTCGAATAAAATGCGTTGATTTTATCGGTGTAATAAACCGGGTAGTTGAGTGTGCCGCGAAATACGCCGACTTTCAATTGGTTTGTAAACGTTAACGGCACGGGAATAAATGGAAGGAATTTTTCCACGCTGATATTGAGCAGCGGTCCGGCAATGAAAGACGCGCCTTTGATCTCGTAATCTTTATCTGATTTGATATTAATAATCTCTCCCCCAAAGAGCATGGCAAGATGAACATCCTCGCTCATATCCTGCATGAAGGCGGTTTTGAATAAATATTCGAAATAGAGCTCATTCATTCCTTTGCCAAACACGGCAGCCGAATCTTCGCCTTCGGCAACGGATGCAAAACCAATGTTAAACGCCAGTGATTGATTATTGGATGTGCAATATTCAAGTCCAATATAGCCACCTGTTCGCGATTCATCAATCGATTCGGCATAAGCTGAGCCCATACTGCCCAGTCCGTTGATTCGAAGCTGCTTCAATGTCATATCCGCAATCTGTGCCCTGGTCATTGCAGGCGTAAGCAAAATTGACAGTATCAAACAATAGAGCAATAATCGGAAAGCACTATTCCAATTTGGTGATGATGTTTTCATCGCTGACCTCCGTTTTGTTAAGTCGAAACAAATAGAGATTGTAACGTCTCAGGTTCATCGTTCCGAGGTTTCTTATTGAGAAATGCGGGAAGCGCCCGGTCAATACTTGTCAATTAGAAATTTTCTGCAGGCTGACACGCATACGATCCGATGCATTATTTGCCGCGTCAATAACCGGAACTTTGAATCATGAATCAACTAACCTTTTTAATTACTAAAGAGTTATCTCATGCGAATCAACCCGACTCAATAACAATTTTGTAATATACTATCAAATTTTTATAATTTCAAGCTTTTTTATTATAAATTTGTAATCAGAATTGCGTCTTTGATCGCGATACTGATTACCAATCTGATGATTAGTATAAGCGTACTGACTGCAAAAAGGGCTTGCAATCGGTGGATTTTTTCAGTATTTTTAAGCCGCGAATATTTTTCGTTTTTGCTTTGATTTTATAATATTTTTGGAGCATAGACAATGTCAAAATTATGTATCAGGGATTTATGGTCATTAAAGGGAAATGGCGAAAAAATTTCTATGCTCACCGCCTATGACAGCAACACTGCGGCGCTGCTCGACGATGCTGGAATTGACATAATCCTCGTTGGCGATTCGGTTGGCACCAATGTTCTGGGCTATGCATCAGAAAAAGAAGTGACGCTTTCGGACATTATTCATCATACACGGGCAGTCGTGCGGGGACGAAAACGGGCATTTGTCATCGCCGATATGCCGTTTATGTCCTATCACGCCAGTGCTTCGACAGCTATTAGCAATGCGGGACGATTGATCCAGGAAGCGCGGGCAGATGCCGTAAAATGTGAATGCAAGGGCGAACTGGTGCAGAATGTCAAAGCTATCATTGCAGCGGGAATCCCGACAATGGTGCACATTGGTTTGACACCTCAAACATCAATCGATATGACATCGAAGGGGCGCAGCGTCGAGGAAGCATTGGCTATAATAGAACTCGCCATCGAGATGGAAAAAGCCGGCGCATTCGCACTCTTGCTCGAGAAAGTGCCGCTGCGGCTGGCAGATTTAATTATGGACCGGGTGCAGATTCCGGTAATCGGTATCGGTGCCAGCAACCGCTGCGACGGTCAGGTACTTGTTATCCATGATATTTTAAATCTGACTGGCACGCAATACAAGCATGCCAAAGTTTATCGGGACGTGCGAAAGGATATCACAGAGGCTGCAAAGGAATATAGTGATGATGTTAAAGCCGGTCGGTTTCCGTCGGATGAACATTATTTTAAAATGAAAGATGATGTTTTCGAAAAAGTTGTAATGCAATTAAAAAGTAATATGAAGGCAGATTAGAATAAGCTTTGCATGCCGGCTTTGCAGGTAAACTTTTTTTGATGAATATCCTGATAGAATCGAGTTATTTGTTCTTCCGCGAATGACATAAAATGAGCGCTTCGCAGTCTTTTCAATGCAGGTTTCAAAATCACGATTCGGGAACCCTGGAAATCACATTAAGCTATTGAAAATGCACGATCTGAGGAATTGCCGCGCTTCAAGAAGATTTGCTTGACTCGTAAGTATTTTATTGTTATATTATTTTTATGCGTCACGTTATAAAAATCATACCGGGTGATCTTTGAAAAATCGAGCGGTCACCCTAGAATAGGAATGAAGTTGTGAGAACGAGCCGGGATCATTGACTGGATTCACCGTTCTTTTATTCATATCGCTCGAAAGACACGAAAAAAAATTATCATCAGGGCATGCCAACGAGAAAATATTCAAGGATTATGAAAATCCTGCGTCTCGTTAGGTGTGCGGTAATATTCTCCTCAGAATTTTGCATTCATATTTTGGCAGCACAGGAGTACAAAGATGACCACAGAGTTGAAAACGAAGGAATCGGAGCGCAATCATACTGCCCCGAATTTGCTGCTTGCCGGAAGCGACAGGCAAAAAACGATTCAAGTGAAAACATTGAATCACCCTAATTTTGAGTTACGCCAACCGCTGGTGATTACGGTTCAGGAAGACAGGCAAAATATCATTGCAAATTATAACGAATTAGACTCATTTGGCTGTGGTTGCACGGAATCGGAAGCTGTAGTAGATTTGCTCAATGAAATTATTGAAACCTATGTTGATTTGGAATCAGAAGAAAAGGCACTTCAACCGACAGCAAAACGCTTGTGGAATCATCTGCAAAATGTTGTCGTTCGCAAATAAATTGCATGGTTCAAGTGTAGGTTCCCCCTGCGAACGAAGCATTGAATTTTGATTCACCTTCGCGCGAATGACCCGACAAATTGCTTCCGATAATTCCAATGCCTTCTAATGATCAGGTGAAATGTTTTCGCCGTCCCGCGAGTTGTCCGGATGGTTATCGTGTGGAACAGCCGATAGGTCCTACTTGTTTATTTCAAGCTATAATAGAGTATTTTGTCGATTTTGGGCATGCCAGAGCGCGCAAATCGTCAAGCTGATTTTTGCAATTCTCAAGCGTTCACGCGATAAATATCAGGTTCTGTTATCATCAAAATTACTTATCCGGATTCAACGGTCGAATGCTGATAAGCGGACAGAATTTGATTCACCAAAAAGGAGATTGTATGGCGCAAGCAAAATTCCTCGCAATTGATTTGGGCGCCTCCAGCGGGCGAGGTGTGGTGGGCACGCTAACAGATCGAAAGCTGACCATGACTGAAATCGCTCGATTCCCCAATGCCCCTATCACAATAATGAATCATTTACACTGGAATATTTATAGCCTCTACGAACAACTGATAAACGCAATGGGCATCTGTGCGCAAAACCATACCAGGCAATTGCAAGGAATCGGAATAGACACCTGGGGCGTTGATTTCGGTTTCGTCGGCAGAAACGATTCGCTCGTGGGAATACCTTACGCCTATCGAGACCATCGAACCGACAATATCATGGAAAAAGCCTTCGAACGCCTCCCGCGGCAAACGCTGTATCAACTCACCGGCATTCAATTCATGCAGTTCAATTCGATCTTCCAGCTCTACGCCATGGTGCTCGAAAATTCACCGATCCTCGAAGCTGCTGATAAAATTCTGTTTATACCCGATCTGCTCGGGTTTCTATTCTGCGGTGAGAAAAAAACTGAATCTTCGATTACAAGCACATCGCAATTGATCAATCCGTTTTCAAAAAAATGGGAGCGCCAGATATTTGAAAATCTGAGCATCCCGCTCGAAAAAATGCCGGAAATAATCCCGACAGGCTCGCGTCTCGGTTCGCTATTGCCGGAGATAAAAAAGCAAACCGGATTGGAGCATGCGCCACTGATCGCGACTGCCAATCATGATACCGCTGCTGCCGTAGCGGCTGTACCGGCAAAAGGAGATGACTGGGCCTATTTGAGTTCCGGAACGTGGTCACTCATGGGTGTGGAAATTGCCGACCCAATCATTAATGATCAAAGTCTGGCGTTTAATTTTACTAATGAAGGCGGTTTCGGCGGTACCATTCGGTTCCTGAAAAATATCATGGGATTATGGCTGGTGCAGGAGTGCCGGCGGATCTGGGCGAACCAGGGGGATGAATACGATTATGGTACCCTCACGCAAATGGCAGCCGACGCCAACTCCTTCCGGGCATTCATCGATCCCGATGATGCATCGTTTTTGCACCCTGAAGATATGCCGCGTGCGATCTGTCAATTTTGTGAGGATACCGGTCAGCCATGTCCTGAAACGCACAGCGAGATGATCCGAATCATTCTCGAAAGCCTGGCGCTGAAATACCGGATGACCCTGGAAAATTTGAATCAGCTTCGCGGGAAATCGTTGAAGGTATTGCACATTGTTGGCGGTGGAACCAAGAATGAATTGCTTTGCCAATTAGCCGCTAGCGCCTGCGGAATCCCGGTGATCGCAGGTCCGGTTGAAGCCACTGCAATTGGGAACATTCTGGTTCAGGCAGTAGCGACCGGTGAGTTGGATTCAATCGAAGATGCGCGTGAGGTGATCCGCCAGTCCTTCGAAGTCAAAACATACAAGCCGCAAAATCAGGATCGCTGGGATGAAGCATATCATCGTTTTAAAGCAGTCTTAAATCAATGAAATCATTGAGTCGTTCTTATAACTTTGGCACGTATTTGAATGAAAGGAGCACGCCATAATGTATTTTACAGGCATATCCGATGAATCTGGTAAATCAATTGAAACACAAATCAAAGCACATCAAACGTTGGGGTGGAATCATCTGGAATTGAGAGTTGTTGACCAATGGAATCTCGCCAGCATGCCCGAAGACAAATATCAAATCGTGCGTGAAAAATTAGCCGATGCAAACATGCAGGTCAGTTGCTTCGCTTCCGGTATTGCGAACTGGTCTAAAAAGATCGATGGTGATTTTAGCGCCGATGTGAACGAACTGAATTCAGCGATTCCGCGTATGCATGAGTTGGGTATCAAATTCGTTCGAATTATGTCTTACCCGAACGCCGATTGGAGCGAAGAAGATTGGTCAAAAGAAGCCATACGCAGGATCAAAGAACTCTCGAAAATTGCAGAAAATAATGATGTTATTCTGGTTCATGAAAATTGCTCGGGGTGGGCGAGTGCAAGCCCGGAAAATTCATTGAAGATGATTGAGCAGGTTAATTCGCCGGCGCTCAAATTAGTGTACGATACCGGCAATGGACCGGGCGAAGGGCTGGATTCATGGGATTTTTACAACAAGGTAAAAGAGCACATCATTTATGTGCATATTAAAGATGCGAAGCAGTCGAAAATTGGCGAAAACACCCAATTTACATATCCGGGGGAGGGCGATGGCTATGTCAAAGAAATCGTCACCGATTTATTGAAAAACGGATACGACGGCGGATTCTCCATTGAGCCCCATCTTGCGGCGATCATCCATCTGGCACAAGACGCGGATAATGCAACGGCTGCCTACAATGTTTACCTTGAATACGGGCGCAGATTCAAGAAACTAATCGAAGATATAAAAAGCCATTAACAATTTATTTTTGAAGGAGGAAAAAATGCGCAAGACCAATATTGGCATTGTCATGCTCACCGATGAGCGCGAGCATGTGCACACCCAGACCGATGCACAAAATATGGAAGTTGTGCAAAAATGGGCAAATGTTATTAAAGAAGATGGAAAAACGTTTGACGGCGAAACGTATGATGTTGTTATCGGAAAAGAGATTATTTATGATATTCGAACAGCGCAGGATGTGGGCAAGCAGCTTTCTGAGGCTGACTGCAAACAAATCATCTTCTGCTATAATGTATGGAATTTCCCGTTCCTGGTCTGGCCCACGCTTAATACGCTTGGAAAGGATGTTCCCGTTTTAAGTCTGTCGAATAATAATGGTAAATTTCCGGGTAATGTGGGCCTATTGGCGACCGATGGCGCTTTGCGGCAAGCAGGCAAGCGTACGCATCGAATCATCGGTGAGTTGGATGATCCGGTTACAAGAAGAAAGGTAATCGATTGGGTACGGGCGAGTCAGGCAGTTACTACCATCCGCAACGAAGTGTACGGGTGCTATGGCGGACACTCCATGGGCATGGAGACCGGTTTCTCCCATCTCACACCGACTCTGAAGGCACTCGGTACGACGATTCGCCAGATCGATCAGCTCTGGCTGATGAAGCAGATGGATCGTATCGATGAAGCGGAAGTCGACAAAGGTTTGGCGTGGTTCGAAAAGTTACTCGGCGATCGTTTGAAATATGATGGGAAAATGTTGACAAAAGAAACGCTGAAAACGCAGATTCGGCTTTATTTGAGCATGGAACTCGTTAACCAGGAAAAAGGATTCGATTTCTGCGGCTTGAAAGGTCAGCGCGAATTAACTGAGTATGTCTGCCTGGGCGATGTCCCGGAAATGCTCATGAATGATCCGTATGATTGGAGAGGACCCAAAGAGCCGTTTGTCTGCGCCACCGAAGCCGATACTTATGCGGCGATTACCATGCAATTGCTGAAATACGCCAGCGGCGGATTGCCAACGCTATTCATGGATGTGAGGCTCTATCACCCGGATCGCGATCTCTGGGACTTCTGCAATTCGGGTAACCATGCAACTTATTACGCCGCTCGCAGCAAAAATGCAGAAGAAAATTTCAAGGCTGTTTCATTCCATCCCGCACTTGAATTTTATTTCAAAGCCGGCGGCGCCAGCGTCGAGTTCGATGCAGCTCCTGGTACGCTGACGTTCGCACGTCTGGGGCTGTTCGATGAGAAACCATATATGGTTATTATTCCGGGAGAAGTGGTGTCGCTCAAGGAAAAAGTGCGCAAAGAACTGAACGCCAAAACAGATCCAACCTGGCCGCATGTGCATGCAAAACTCGATTGCGCATTCGAGGAATTTGTGAATCTGTTTCCTTGTAACCATATTCAGGCGGTTGAAGGTGACGCCGTCGACGCTCTGGTATATCTTTGTGAAATCACCGGCATTGTCCCGGTCGTTCTGGGACCTCGGGGTGCGCAGCGTGTGAAACCTATCTGGGAACGCGTATAGACACATCAAATTTTTGATTCACTGAAGGTTACCAGAGAATTTAACCAGTTGCGAATTAAATGCCTGTGTGAGCAGGCATTTTTTTTTGCTAATTTTTAAAACTGAATCTATAACAAATTCCTCATTTAAAGAAATGGCACTCTCATTCATACTTGTCTTCCTTCAAGCCTGTTGGCAATAATACCGATTCCGTTGGCTTTAATACCAATATTCAAACCCGTTTATCTAATATCCTGAAATTTCTTAAAGCCTGATATTACAATATCTAATAGTACCAATAAAATTTCGATTTTTATTGGCATAGCCTTTGATTAATACGTCTTCCTTTGGGTATATTCGAGGAAAATATGATACGACATTCTGATTGCAATGCGTGCCACCGGCAAGTGTTAGTTTTATGACTTGGATCACAATTGTAGAAAAAATAAGTAGTTCAAATCGATTTTATGTTCTAAATCACATCTTATATCGCGTGAATTTTCTAATTTGAGAGCGCAAAATTAATATATGTTTTGCGAATTTAAATGAACTGCTGGCAGCACGCTGCAAATCAAATGAATGAATAAATCAGGGCGAATACATTTATAGATTATCTATGAAAAGGGCACCTGATTAAACATGATCGAAAAGGAGGAAGCAATGAGGAGTTTTATCAACAATTTGGGGGGCAGTTTATTGGTGCTATTGTTGGTTTGTTTGATTTCATCAGGAAATGCGCAGGCAGCATTAACGATAGATTCGAATGTGAATGTTGGAACCGCACCGCTGGTGGTCAATTTCGATTTAAAAGGTGGATGGGCATATTATCAAAAATGGGATTTTGGCGACGGAACAATTGCAGAGGCATTAAATCCGGTCCATGTTTATCAAACACCCGGAACCTATACTGTGAAAGTAACCTATCGGACACTTGGAAGTGAATATAAAACGCAACAGACTGATTTTATTACAGTTTACAATCCGGTCGGTTTGTGCCGGCTCGCGATTGCAGAGGCGTGCAGCACCTGGCCCGGTGAATCCTGGGATAATGTATTCGATGGCGATATTTTCGGGATCGATGGCACCGCCAGCCCGCTCGGAAATCCATCCTACGCGATTTTCAAGTTCAGGGATGGCAGGGCAAAAAACGTTTTGAAGATGCGCGTCCTGGCAAATCCGGGTATAAACCGCTTTTCTCAAATAGTTAAAAAATTCCGGATTCAACTTTCAAGCACCGGAATGGAGCCTGCTGATTTTTCAACAGTTTGGCAGGGCGTTACAACGGATGTGGGCTGGGTCGAGCAGGGCATCTCTGCAACCGAGGCGAAATATATTAAATTTATAATTGATGAGCCACCAAGAAGCCCCCAGGTGGGTGAAATTGAAATTTATTCGGAATTTGTTATCGTCGACTCGCTGTTTTCAACAATTTCTGTAACAGCACCGCACGTTGCCAACGGCGTCGAAAAGGCGACGATAACGCTCAATCTGAAAGATCAATACGGAGCGCCAGTCACCGGCAAGACTGAAAACGATATTACGTTTTTTGTCACAGGCTCAGACAACAACCTGAAAAATTTCAGGGAAATTGGCACAAGCGGCAAATATGTCGCTGAGTTAACGTCGGTATCGCCCGGTGAAAAATTTGTCTCGGCATTCGTCAACGGTATATCGGTGCGATATATCGCGTTGAACTCGAATCAGCGAGCAAGCACGGTTTTCATTTATTCCGAACCCAAACGTGGAAAATTTGTCATCGTGGATTCAAGTCGAACCTGGCCCAACGAAGGCTGGAGCAATGCATTTGACGGGGATATCGATGACTCGGATGGCTATACAAACGGAACCGTGAGCTGTGCCGGCAATCCTCCATTTGTAACTGTAGCTTTTGAGGATCAAAGTATACATTGGATTAGCGCAATGCGCCTCTTGACTGATACACGCCGGGGGTGGGCATCTATGTGGGTGACACGGTTCCACCTTGAGGTGTCCACAACAGGACTTGCTGCGGGTGATTTTAGTGCGGTGCTTTCGGCAAAAAAATCAGTAGGCGCCTGGGAAGAGTTTCCGCTGGAAGCAGCCATTCCCGTAAAATATATTAAATTTGTTGTTGATGAGCCGGCTTCCGAATGGCGGCAGCTCGGAGAAATTGAATTCCTTGAAGTCGCAGAGCCAACACCGGTTGAATTGATCTCATTCGAAGCAACCTATTTAAACGATGCTGTTGAATTAACCTGGGCTACTGCTTCAGAGAGCAACAACCTGGGATTTGAAATTGAACGCAAAGCCGCTGATACAAATTTCGGGCGAATCGGTTTTGTGCAAGGAAAGGGCACCACGACTGAGATGCAATATTACCAATTCGCAGATGCAACAGCCGAGAAGGACCAGACATATTATTATCGCTTGAAGCAAATAGATACTGACGGAACATTTGTCTATTTCAGCCCTGTCAAACTGAAGGTCGGGGCGCCGATTCGATATAGCCTGGCGCAAAATTATCCCAATCCGTTTAATCCTTCGACTGTCATTCAATACGAACTTCCCGAAGAAGGATTTGCGAGTTTAATCGTTTTAAATTCACTGGGACAGGAGATCAAGCGATTGGTGAATGAAAATATGCAGCCCGGCAGATACATTGCAAATTGGGACGGAACAGATTTCAACGGGCAGGATGTCGCAGCCGGTGTTTATTTTTTCAAAATATTTGCTGGCGATTTTGTTGCAACGAAGCGAATGGTTCTTTTAAGGTAATGAAAACATAGCTGTGTCAGAATAATACGCGAAAAACATCAAACGATAACCACCTCCCGGAGCCGCATCATTGAGCCTGCATCTTGGGTAAGTCTTCGGGGGGTGTTTTTTTATCGCGGCACTAATGCGCCTCCAACCAATTTTCACCAAATTGCATATCAACTTTCACCGGCACATCGAGAACAATCGCACGCTCCATTTCCTCTTTCACCACTTTTTGAGCTTGCTCGATCTCATTTTTATTTACTTCAAACACAAGTTCATCATGTACTTGCAGCAACATTTTTGCGTCCAGCTTTTCCCTTTGCAAACGATGGTGAATCTTGATCATGGCAACCTTAATCAGGTCTGCCGCAGTACCTTGAATCGGGGTATTGATGGCAATTCTTTCGGCAAATTCCCGGATTCGACGATTGTCGCTCAAAATGTCAGGCAGATTTCTCCGCCGGTTTAGCAGGGTTTTGACGTAACCGGTTTTGCGCGCTTCAGCGATTGTTCGGTCGATAAATTCCTTCACTTTCGGATACGTTTGGAAGTAGTCCTTGATGAACCGTGAAGCTTCGTCATTTGTTATTTCGAGTCGTTGTGCCAGACCAAATTCACCCATGCCATAGATGATTCCGAAGTTTATGGCTTTTGCCTGGCGCCGCTGCTCATCGGAAATCTCCGCTTGTGGTATTTTAAACATCAGTGCTGCTGTTCGCCGATGGATGTCATCATCATTTACAAAAGCATCGATTAACATGGGATCTTTGGAGAGGTGAGCCATGATGCGCAGTTCAATTTGCGAATAATCAGCGTCCAGCAAGATATATGCATCGCTTTCAGGGATGAAGGCTTTGCGGATTTCCCTGCCAATTTCGGTGCGGATGGGTATGTTCTGCAAATTGGGATCGCTGGACGAAAGCCTGCCTGTTGCAGCCACGGTTTGATTGAATGAAGTGTGGATGCGGTGTGTATTCGGATTGATCAGTCTGGGGAGGGCATCGACATACGTTGATTTCAATTTGGAGAGCTGTCTGAATTCGAGAATCATTTTTGGCAGTTCGTGTTGTTTCGAAAGAGTTTCCAGCACCGAGACATCAGTTGAATATCCGGTTTTGGTTTTTCTGATGACTGGCAGCTTTAGTTTTTCGAACAGCAGTTCGCTTAGCTGTTTCGGAGAATTAATATTTACTGGCGCGCCGGCAATGCGGTGGATTTTTTCCATCAGGCTGCCCAGATCTTTATCTAGCTGCTTCGACATTTTCCTTAAAAATTGGGTATCCAGGCAAATGCCCACGCGCTCCATCCGAGTCAGTACCGAAATCAACGGCAATTCAACAGTTTGGAATAATTCAACCAATTCATTTTCAATTAACTTCGGTTCGAGCAATTCCCGCAACCTCTGGGTCATATCCGCATCTTCACACGCATATTGCGCCACTTTTTCTATCGGTACGTCAGCCATGTTGATTTGATTTTTGCCTTTGCCGATCAAGTCCGAAGTCGGTATTTTGGTGAAGTTCAGGTATTCGAGGCTCAGGCGATCGAGATTGTGTTGGCGATCATTCGGATTCAGTAGGTACGCGGCAACCATTGTATCGAAATCGATGCCCTGGACATTGACGCTGTAATTACTGAGCACGAGGTTGTCATACTTGATATTTTGACCGCATTTTTTAATCTCGGCATTTTCCATTATGGGCGACAGGATTGCGAGGACGCTATCAACCGGCAGTGCGCTGGCAGTTTCCGGCTGGAACAGGCTGTCGCTTTTTGCAGATTGCCGGGTGTGACAAACCGGGATATAAAATGCCTCGGCTGATTTCCAGCAAAATGCCAAACCGACAATCTTTGCCAGCAGCGGATTGACATCTGTTGTCTCGAGATCATAGGTAAAGCGTCGGGCTGATTTTAAATTTTCAGCCAATTTTTTGACATCTTCCAGCGTATACAGTGTGTGGTAGGTTGCTTTAATTTGCATGTCCCTGGTCGCAAAGCGCCCGATGAGTGAGTTGAATTCGAGTTCCTTAAACAGCTCTACCAAACGGGCACTTTCAGGCTCTTTTAGTCGGAGTGCTTCAAGCGACAAATCGAGTGGCACCTCAGTGTTCAGAATCACCAGTTCTTTGGATAGCTGCGCCATTTCCTCGTTTTCAATCAGGGCTTTTTTAATTCGCGACGGTTCGATATTTTCGCGGTTTTCCAGTATTGCATCGATCGAGCCATAAGTATCGATCAGTGTTGCTGCGGTTTTTGCCCCGATTCCCGGCACGCCCGGCACGTTATCCGAGCTGTCGCCCATCAATGCGAGCAAGTCGACAATTTTCTCGGGGGGTACACCCATTTTTTCCGTTACCTTTTCTCGGTCGATAATTTCAGCTTGCTCTTCGATTTTTTTCGAATTGTACATTAAAATGCGATCGGAAATAAGCTGCATCATATCTTTATCATTGGTTGCCATGAAGACATCAAAATCGCGGGCGGCGGCTTTTTTCGCCAGAGTGCCAATCACATCATCAGCTTCGAATCCGGGCGCTTCGATGAGCGGAATATTAAATAATTCAATGACCTGGCGCACCCTCGGCAGTTGTTCGATCATCTCATTTGGCGCTGCCGGTCGATGTGCTTTATACGCTGCGTATGCTTCATGTCTGAATGTTGGTTTGGGCGTGTCAAAAACAATTGCAATATAATCAGGCTGCTCTTCATCGATAATCTTCAGAATTGCACGCGTGACGCCATAGGCTACGCTTGTATTTTCCCCTTTGGAATTTCTCAGTGGATTTTTTAAGAAGGCATAAAAGGAACGGTACACCAAGGCTGAACCATCCACCAGGAAAAGCTTGCGGCGCTTTTGTTGATCCATTTTGTACAACTCCCGGTTAAGATTGCCCGTTGTTGGGCGTTGTGTCGCTGTCAAAAATATGGGCGCAAAGAAATGAGATGAATAGAAGGTAATTAAAAGCGATGAAAAAAGCAATTATAAAGTTACCATTTTTTACAGAATAGGATGCTGATCCGGTAGGAAGAATTATCATTCAAAGGAATCGTTGCGCGTTCTTTATAGATCACTCCTGAATCGGGCTGAACGATCTCGGTTTGGAGGCGTGTCGAGGTATTTACGGGCACATCGATGAAAATGCCGCAGAAGTAGCCTTTTTCAATATACCACAATCCGATTTGAGCGCCGAGTGACTTATCGTATATACGGATTTTTCTTTCAGCAGACGGCACAAAAACCGGCAGCTCGTTTTCCAGTTGTTGGCTCCCGTAATGCCATTCCGCGAATCGACAGCGGAAGTGCTGCCAGATCTCTGTTCTGAATCGCAGCGCTGGATTCCGCTTCAACGGGATTTCGATGTTTGTCTCAATCGCGCAGGCAATGTACGGCGCCTTTCCATAAGATGGGTTGTCGTTTTCATCGGGCATGCCGGCGCTGTAATTTCCTGCCTGGTATATTTCAGAATTTCGGATTTTATCGCATTTTTCAAATCTCGATAAGCCACCCGAAACAAAGAAACCACCCAGCGCCAGTGCACGATGGTAAAATATTTCCAAAATCGGACCGGCTTCCAGGCAAAGCGATTGTGCCCCAAATCGAGGTTGCTTTTCCTGGTAGCTGCTTTCGCTGCGACGGTTGCCCCGCCATTTGTATTCGAGCCGGGTGAGCAGGGAAAGCTTTCGAGATTGACAATTTGAAATATCCCATAAATTTTGAATCTGGATTGTATGAGAGATGAAATGATTGAAGGTGCTGCTTTTCGGGAAATAATTCAATGACTGTTCATCGAATTCGAATTCGCGGGCATTGTCGAGTCGAAGCGTCCACAGAAAAGCGCTTTTGGTTGCCTGAGTCGAAAAGCCGAAAATTGTTCGGGTTTCCCAACTCGATGAAAATGAATAAATTCGATACAGGTACCCATCGGCTTGCGATGACTGCCCCAGCAGATTAGCGCCATCTGCCAGGTTTAAATTCCATCCCCAGGTTAATTCTCTTGACCTGACACCATTGATTTTCAGCTCTCCTTCCGGTTTTCCCCTTTTTTGATAAGCAATTTCGAAGCGCAATCCGAATGGTATAGAGCCGATCCTAATCGCTGATGCCCAGCCGGTAGCGAGTTGATAACGGGTTCGTTCTGTTCGGGCGCTGAAATTCGTCGCTGTCCTTTCACCGTTCTGTGCCGTTAAATACGTTGTTCCCTGTGCCTGGTAGGCATACTGCTGTCGTTGATATTTTGAGAAAAGCTGGAAATGAAATCTGCGTCCCGTGATAAAAATGGGCAATACTTCAATCTCAGCCATCTTGACGGCGCCATCTGTTTTCAGTCTGGCATCTTTCCGCAGCGCATCGATTGCAGCTTCGACGTTTCTCAATAAATACGCAAGGGATTCGTCCAGTCTGCCCGACCAATCCCTGGAATTATGACTGATGGTGCAGTAACTGCCGCCTGAATTGAGTCGCAAACCGTCCTGCGGAAACTGTGACATCGAAAACAGGGCGCGGGAACCATACGGATACAGGCGCGATTGGGCGTATAATTTATGTGTAAGAAAAATTAAGAATATAATGGCTATCAGTACCGCACGATCCCTTCGCGGGTGCATTCAAAACCCCCTTAACACATGACATGTGATTATTATCCAGTGCTTGAATGAAAGCGAAAATTTTCATGCTGAGCGGAGTCAAAACATAACTAATTAACAAGGACTTATCACCTTTCGACTCCATTCAGGGTGAAAAAATAAGAACTTTTCGTTCAGCCTCTATCTAGCATATCAGTCGAGATATTCCTTTTAAAAACATAAATTAAACGTTGCAATAATCATACAACTTCAATTAATATTTGATAGATATCAACGTGTTCACTCAGCTTTTTAGATTATTGTAATATTTATTTGACTTTCGAAATACTAGCCAAATTATCAGAATACAGTGCTAATGCGTTTGCTGAATGTTGACGATAAATTAATATCGTATAGATAATGTGTAATTAGTGCAAATTGTAAAAATTGCCGAAAAGGCTTGCAGAAATTATGAAAAAGGCGTTACAAAAAGCATTAGTCATCGGTCTCGTGTTTGCCTGCTGTGTCATGATTAAAAAAATGCAACCGAAGTGTCTGAATTTTACAAATACAGAAATTCATATTGATAAGAAACAAATTCCGCCAGATGTAACCCTGGTTTTTTTTGATTCGGATAGCCTTTTGATGAACGGATTCTTCAGCTCTCTTTGCACAGTGATCACAGCGCGTGATACGCTGGAATTGGAAGATGCCATCTGCATTAATCTGAAATTGGCTTTGGAGAACGAAATTTCAGTTAATCAGATTTTGCACCACGAACTGATTCACTTTGAACAGCGCCAACGCTATGCTGATTCGAATGCATATTTAGCCGAATTGAACCGTCAACGCTGTTTACCTTACTGGCAGCGACCATGGGAGATTGAAGCCATTAAACGACAGGAAAATCCGACGAAATTAGTCACCCTGGGGCGCCCGAAACCCGCTACTTCTATAAAAGTCCAGCTTCCATTTTATACATGTATTATGGTGGAATAATCCTGAGATTCCAATCTGAGTAATCTTTCCTTCGAG
>JAFGMA010000068.1 GCA_016927835.1 Candidatus Zhuqueibacterota bacterium
AAGTGGGAACACATATTAAACTTACATACGTCGAGACCTTCACTCCATTTAAAATGACAATTCGCTAATAGCACTCAAAATTCAATAAAAAAAACTTGCTTTTTATGGTGAACATTTGTATATTATAGTAGTCATACGTTCACCATTTTTTAATTAAGGTGTATATGATAACTGGATAACAACGTTACCTTTAACTCCAAATTCCGTGAAACAAAAGAAATAACGCACGGAATTATGCAGTCCGCAACCAGCATTCGCCACCCGGGAAAAGGAGGTTCATGTTCGTCCATTTACATGTACATTCATATTATTCATTTTTGCGCGGGGTCAACTCGATTGAAGCCCTGTGCGCTGCAGCCCGTGCGCTCGGGATGCGTTCCCTGGCTCTGACGGAAACCAATGGCGTCTATGGGCTGATCTGGTTTCTGCAAGTCGCCAGGGATTATGAGATCGTTCCGCTAATCGGGGCAGAGATTATCACACCGCAAGACCGTGCAGTCATACTGGCGAAAAACCTGGCAGGCTACCGCAATCTGTCGCAGCTCATCACCGCGCGGCATCTGGATGGCGACGATTTCTCGCTTTCGCAGCAGTTGAAGCGCCGGCGCGAAAACCTGGTCATTCTCTCGGACTCGGTACCCTTGCTGTCAGAATTGAAAAAGTACTCCGGTCCGGAAAATTTATATGTCGAATTGCAGCCTGGTCCCCGGCGTAAAGCACTGCTTCAATTCTGCAAAACCTCCCGTCTTCCGCCGGCAGCAACCAATGGGGTGATGTTCATCAAGCCGGAAGAGCATCGTCTGCATCAACTGCTGCGCGCAATCGATTTGAATACCAGCTTTTTCCGAATCCCCGAACACGAATTGGCGTCACCCAATGCCTGGCTAAAGCCTCCCGAAACGATGGCAGCCGCTTTTCCGGATTGTCCGCAGGCGCTCAAAAATACCGAAAGAATTGCCGAGGAATGTGCCTTTGAACTGGATTTCGGCGGGCTCATTTTTCCGGAACATCGCAATAACGGCTCAGCAACCGCTTCGGGGACCGCTTTTAAAATATTGAAACAAAAGTGCCTGACCGGAATCCTTTATCGCTACGGACAACTGACAGCGCAAATAAGCGAGCGTCTGGAATATGAGTTGAAGATCATCCGCGAAAAAGGATTCGCCGGGTATTTTCTGGTTGTGGAAGACATTGTACGAAATTCGCGGCGCACCTGCGGTCGGGGTTCGGCTGCCGCAAGCCTGGTGGCATATTCATTGGGAATCACACACGTCGATCCTGTTAAATACGATCTGTTTTTCGAGCGCTTTCTCAACACCGGTCGCAAAGATCCCCCCGATATCGATGTGGACTTTGCATGGGACGAACGCGACGATATCCTGGACTATGTATTTAAAAAATATGGGACCCAGTGCGCAGCGATGATCTCGAACCACGTAACGCTGCAAGGCAAAGCCAGTATACGCGAGGTCGCAAAAGTGTTTGGCTTGCCGGAATACGAGATCAATCGCGTTACCAAAGGACTCCGGGGCTGGGATTCACGTGAGGTATCGCAAATTGTGCGCGAAGATCCGATTTTCAAAGACCAGAAATTTTCAGGCGACTGGGAAAAAATTCTCAACCTGGCTGAAAGCATACACGGGATCCCCCGGCACCTATCGGTACACTGCGGCGGTGTGGTGATCGCGCCCGCTGGTTTGAGCAATTATGTGCCTATGGAGCGCGCTGCCAAAGGTGTTCACGTGGTGCAATGGGAAAAGGATCAAGCCGAGGACGCCGGTCTAATCAAAATCGATCTACTCGGTAATCGCTCGCTGGCGGTAATCCGGGATGCACTTCAGGCGATCGACCGCAATTATGGCGTGAAGATCAATTATACCAAATGGAATCCGTTGAACGATCGGAAAACGCGGGCACTTATCAAGCAAGGCGATACTATGGGCGTTTTCTATGTGGAAAGCCCTGCCATGCGCCAGTTGCAGCGCAAAGCCGGAACGGATGATTATGAGCACCTGGTGATTCATTCCAGCATTATTCGCCCGGCAGCCAATCCCTTCATTCAGGAATACCTGGCACGCTTGAAAGGCAAACCGTGGAAACCGCTGCATCCGCTTTTGAAGGATATTATGACCGAAAGCTATGGCATCATGGTTTACCAGGAAGATGTATCAAAAACCGGGATCGCCTTAGCCGGATTTGATCCGGCGGAAGCGGATGAATTGCGCAAGACACTATCGAAAAAAAACAATGCCAAACGCCTCGAGGATTTTCGACAGCGATTTTATACCGGTGCACTCAAACGCAATGTGGATTTGCCAACCATCAATAAAATCTGGGCGATGATCCTCAGCTTCTCCGGCTATTCATTTTGTAAACCACATTCGGCAAGCTATGCGCTGGTGTCGTATAAATCCGCCTGCCTGCGCGCCCACTATCCCGCCGAATTCATGGCTGCCGTAATTTCAAATCATGGGGGATACTATTCCACGCTGGCATATCTTTCGGAATGCCGGCGCATGAAACTTGAAATATTGCCGCTGAATATTAACGAAAGCCAGAACCAAACCACCGGAATAAACCGTACAATTCGAATCGGATTCATGCACCTGAAAGGTATGACGCGCAGCGGAACTGGAGCGCTTTTGATTGAACGCGAGAAACACGGACCCTTTCATTCTTTTCACGATTTCCTGAATCGTATCGATATTGATCCTGGCGATATTTTGATCTTAATCAAAGCCGGTGCATTCGATGAACTCGAAGTTGATTTAAAACGCCCTGAACTGGCTTGGCAGTTGAAATGCTGGGAAGGCAGGCGTACCCAGCGGAAAGCGTTTGGGCTGCCGATGTTCGAGGATGCAGCCACCCCGCTTCCGCAAATAGCCGATTACGATACGCGCACCAAAGTGAAACATGAAAGCGAAGCCTTCGGATTCCCCATCACCCGGCACCCTCTCACGTTGTACCGAGATCCTATCGCCCGGCCCAGGCATATCGAAGCCAAAGATATTCACAATTACGTGGGACAAATTGTTTCGATGGTGGGTTGGCTGGTCACCGGCAAATTGATCGCCACCAAACATCAGGAATTGATGGAATTTTACTCGTTTGAAGATTTAACGGCACTTTACGAAACCACCTTTTTCCCGAAAACGTATCAGCGATTTTGTCATCTCATCAATCATTCCCAGCCATTCATTTTGAAAGGTCGGGTCGAAGATAATTACGGTGTGGCAACGCTGAATGTCCTGGATGTGAACGTCCTGCGCTAATGCGATTCTCACCTTGCCACTTTCCCGTAGAATTTCACTTCAAACCAAACTGCCTTCAACCACTGTCAACATCGCATCCGCATAAAAGCGGTTGAAGCGTTTACGCTGCTCCGGCAACGCAAGCAATTTTAATCATTACAGACATTAAAAAGCAGATATTGCCTCATAATGCAAATTTTCCTTGCTTTTAATTGTTCAACCCATTATTTTATACTACAACTGATCAGCCTGGTTTATGGCAAGCCGTTGGAGGTCTCATGAACTTGCTCCTGCGAAAAGCACACCTGATTTTGTTTATATTTCTTCTTTTATGGCAAAATCGGATCGCCCCTGGATATTGTGCGCAAAATCGTCTGCTGCCAACGCAGACCGAGTTGACGTATTTACTTTCGATTGACGAAGACACCTGGAAATCCTATCGTGTGTCAATCACCCTGGATGCTAACCGGCGCGATCGGATCATCTTTGTCATGCCCAATTGGCTGCCGGGCACATACCGGCGAATGGACTTCTGTAACCAGATCACCAATTTCAAAGCGTACGGAGAAAAAGGCACCGAGCTTGAATTTGAAAAGCTGCAATCCAATATTTGGTCGGTCGTTACGAAAAATTTTCAGGCGCTGCGCATCATTTATGATATTCAAATGAGCGAACACGGATTCATGGGCAAAACTATCAATCCCAATGGCGCGCTAATCATGGGACCATCGGTGTTCATGTATGTTGAAGATCATACCCATCTTCCTATCACTGCCCGCTTTCGCGTTCCGCAGAATTGGAGGATCGCCACCAGCCTCACACCGTCTCAATATATTTATGAATACCTGGCGGAAAATTATGAAAACCTGGTGGACTCGCCGGTGATGATGGGGCGCTTTCAGGATTATTTCTTCAATTTTGATGAGAAGACAATTACGATCACCATGAATCGGGCTACAGGATTCAATATCGATCAGTTTTTGGTGATGATCCGCAAAATCGTGGCTTTTCAAACTGCGCTTTTCAATGAGTCGCCGTTCGAAACATACATATTTATCTTCAATATATTCGATGAGATCGAATGCAACGAAGGAATCGGACACTACAGTTCATCAACCTATAACCTGTCCTCAGCTTTACTAAAAACAGATACTAAAAGCCCGGCGCGATTGATAGCGGCAAATTTTTTCAAACTCTGGAACGGAATCCGCATCCGCCCCGAATCAAATTTTCCGGACAATTACAATCACGGCGTGCACAGCAATTCGCTCTGGTTCATCGATGGCGTCACTTCCTATTATGCCGATTTAACTTTGGTTCGCTCCGCTCTTTGGAGTGCAGAGCAATTTCTCGAAAACCAGGCGCGCCAAATCAAATTACTTCAAGAGAACCAGAATCGTCTTGTCTATAATCTCGAACAAGCCAGTCTGAATGCGTGTCAAAGCAATTTTTCCGTCAACCAGATTTCGCACATTCAAAAGGGACATCTTATCGGGCTGCTGATTGATTTAAAAATCAGATCGATAACCGACAATCGGCGCTCACTGGATGATGTGATGCGGTTCATGAATTGGTGGTTTGCTAAAACCGGCACTGAATTTACCAACGACGATATACAGCGCGCAATGGGTGCCATCGTTTATTATGATTTTGATGAATTTTTCGACAGGTACATCCGCGGAACAGCGGAATTGCCTTATAGTGAATTATTTGCTGCTGCCGCGATCAATATTACCTTATCGGACACGGTGGGACCTGATCTCGGAAAAATCATCATTCGGGATAAAACAAACCGCGTGATGATCCTGGAAAAAGACGGACCGCTCGAAATCGCCGGTCTTCAGGAAGGAGATCACCTGGTTTCGATCGGGATTAAACATGTTGATTGCAACGATGACATCAATAACGCTGTGGCTGGCATGAAAATCGGCAACATCGTTTCAATCAATGCAACCAGAAAAGGCAAACCGTTGCGCCTGAAAGCCAAAGTCCGCGCTAAAAATATTGTAGACTGCCAGCTCCAACTCATGACACAACCATCCCCGACGCAATTGCAATTGCGGAATAATTGGCTTGGGAGCAATACCCCGTAAAAAATAATGCACCGTAACCTCATATTTCGAATTGCGATAGTGTATCCGGTGGCTCGATGATGAATTGCGGTCTTTCATTAAGAAATAGAAAATCGCTCGTATGGCTTATAAATCACCAATGGAGCCAATCCACTCCGGGTGTGGATCCTTTCAAAAAATCAGGAAAGAGGTATTGTTGTTCTTGCGTAAATTACTGCTTGTCGTTGCTGCACTTGCAATCCAACCAGGTTTCTCCGCCGACCTGCTTTCGCCGGAAGACTTCCTTGGATTTCGCCCTGGCGAAGCGCGTCATCTTGCGGATTATAATCAAATTATCGATTACTATAAATTACTGGCACGATCGTATGATCGAATCTCCATTGACCAGATTGGGCGCACCATCGCTGGCAAGCCTTTGTATGTCGTGAACATCTCCTCGCCGCAAAACCTCAACCACCTTCCGGCTTTTAAAGCGATTCAGGATAAACTTATTGATCCCCGGAATACATCTGAAGCTGAATTGCCCGATTTGTTCAGGCAGGGCAAACTCATTGTCGCCCTTAATTGCGGCATTCATTCAAATGAAATCGGTCCCACCCAGATGTCGCTGAATTTAGCTTATCAGCTTGCCAGCGACAACTCAAACCGCATCCAATCGATTTTAGAAAATATCGTCATGTTCCTGCTCCCGGTACAAAATCCGGACGGGCATACACTCGTTGTGGACTGGTATCGCAAGTATTTGAATTCCGAATTCGAAGGCAGCGATATGCCCTGGCTTTACCATAAATACGCCGGACACGATTTGAACCGCGATTGGTTCATGCTAACGCAAGCAGAAACGCGCTTGACAGTTGAAAAAATATACAATGTCTGGCATCCGCACATTGTTCTGGATATGCACCAGATGGATCAATATGCTGCGAGACAGTTCGTACCGCCGTATTCCCTTCCAATCGATCCGTTTATCGATCCGTTGCTGCTGCAGGAAATTAAGCGCCTGGGTGACTCGATTGTCGATCATTTTAACCGCGCCGGCAAACCCGGAATCGTCAACGCGGCTTACTTCGATGCCTGGTCACCCGCCAGGGCGTACCCGTTTTATCACCATGGCATCCGGTTCCTGTCCGAAACAGCCAGTTGTCAAATCGCATCGCCCGTTCCCCTCCATCCCAAACAACTCGAAAAGACGAACAAAATTTTCCGTTCGAGAGAGGCTGCCGGACGGTATGTTCCCTGGCAAGACGCAACCTGGGATTTGGCTCAAATAGTCGACTACTCACAGACAGTCGCATTTTGCCTGTTGGAATACGTTGCCGGTCATCGCCGTCGATGGCTCGAGCAATTCTGGCAAATCAGCAAGAATGCGGTTCAAGCCGATCAAAAACCGTTCGCGTTTCTCATTCTGGATGATATCGATAATTATGCTGCCAACCGCCGAATTACCAGGCTCTTGATGCAAGGCACTGTCGAAGTTCATTGTGCGACCGACAGCTTTCATGTCGAGGGCACTTCATATCCGGCAGGAACATTCATCATTTATTGCGCCCAGCCCTTTGGTGCCTACGCGAAAACGCTGTTATCAAACACACCCTATCCCGAAGCATTAAATGCGGATGGCGTATTGCGCACGACGTATGATATCACCACCCATTTCCTGCCCGGCTTTCTCGGCACGCGTGTCGTGCCCATCGAAAAAGGATTCCAGGCGCGATCACGCCTGCTCGAAAATGTTCCTTTGCATGCAAATACGCCTGATTCAACTGTGAAACCAATCGCCTATGCGATCCTTCCCCGAAATCCGGCATACAAGTTGGTTAATACCATGTTTGGCTCCGACCATCCGATATACTGGCTCAATCAGGGCGCAAACCTCTCACACGCACGAATTCCCACCGGTTCATTTTTAATCACAGCCCAAAACGAGTTCCGGGCATTTGTCGAGAAATCCGGTACCGGCGGCTGGATTCAGCTAATGCCGATACGGAAACCGATCACCGTGACCGCGCACAGGCTGCGGCGCCCGCGCATCGGCTTGTACCGGAGCTGGGTGGCTTCAATGGATGAAGGCTGGACGCGCTGGCTTTTTGATGAATATCGGTTCAGCTTCGTATCACTCAGCAATCAGGATATCCGGAAAGGTGAATTGAATAAACAATTCGATGTGATCATATTGCCGGATCAAACAGCAAAAACGATTTTAAACGGACACAAAGCAGGCAGCCTGCCCCGTAAATTTTGCGGCGGGCTGGGCAAAACCGGCATGAATCAACTTCAATCATTTGTCATCAATGGCGGAACACTCATCACGCTTGATTCATCATCAGAGATCATCGCGCGGCATTTCAACGTGGGTTTGGAAATTATTAACTCGAACTGGCAACGTCGTGATTTTTACGCCCCCGGATCCTTGTTCAATATAAAGCTGGACACCGCTCACCCCGTTTGTTACGGATACCCGGAACGCACTGCTGTTTTATTTCGCAATAGCCCGGTATTCCGCGTCAGGCAGGGTCATGTCATTGGGAGGTACGATCATCAAACAGCGCCGTGCAGCGGTATGGCGCACGGATTTGAAAATTTGCGCGGATTCAGCGCGATCGTCGAATTGAATTCTGGGGCAGGAAAAATTATCTGCTTCGGTTGTCGCCCCCAATTCAGAGCGCAAATCGAAGCGACATTCATGCTTTTATTCAATGCGATTTATGCCAGTTCACTCGGGACGGCAGAACGTGTTACATGTAATTAAACCGATAAGGATTTTTAACGAAATGGAAATTTGTGTATTAGCTTCGGGAAGCAATGGCAATGCCTTATATATCGAATCCCGCACGACGCGAACCGCCATATTAATCGATTGCGGAATTTCTCGGCTCCAGATCGCCAGACGACTCTGGGAAAAAGGGAAAACCCTTGAAAATGTTTCGGCAATTTTTCTCAGTCATGAACACACCGATCATACGCGCGGGGTAAACGTCACAACCAAATTATTCGGATTTCCGGTTTATATGACGGAAGGAACATACGGTGGATTGCGAGATAAACGCTATCTCAACGGCGTTGAATTAATTCATCAAAGTGGGGAGAGCCAAATTGGCGATTTAACCATTCAATCGATTCCCAAATCACACGATGCCCGCGATCCGATCGCTTTTGCGATCTCGTGCAACGGGAAAATGTTTTTGACTGCCACTGATTTCGGGATACCCAATGACGATATCATTTCATCAATCAGCAGTGCTGATGCCATTTTGCTGGAAATGAATTATGATGAAGAAATGCTTAAAAATGGTCCCTATCCCTATTGGCTGCAACAACGTATCTTGTCGAATCACGGACACATGTCCAATGTACATTCGGCAAGCTTAATTTTTGAGCATGCAAATTCTCGGCTGCGGCATCTCATCCTGGGACATCTGAGCGAAAATAACAATGATCCGAGACTCGTTCAACGCGAGATTGATACCATTATCGAACGACGGGACGACCTGAATCCGGTGGTACATATTGCGTCCCGGTATAAAGCCGGGGATATCATTCAGTTGACTTAAATTCAAATCATTTTAATTCCTGCTTGAATCATGAAAATTTAAAAAGGATTGATGAATGACAACTAGATTTAACAGGCTGTATTTCTTGGCAGTTATCTGTTTGGTGACAACCCTGTTTTCCTGCAGCAATGAAGCGACTGACAGCGGCAAAAAGCAGATCCGGTTCATGTTTTGGGGCGGATTCAAGGAACTGGATATCTGGGAAGCGCTCGAAAAAAAATATGAGGCGATGTACCCGGATGTCGATCTTGTGCTGGAATATACGCCGGCTGGTATGGGGGATTATGACAAAAAAATACATCTTGGGCTGAAAGGCGGAACGATTCCCGATTTATTTGCGGTGGACGATGATTTGTACCCGACGTATGCTGTCGGCGGAAATCTGGAAAATCTCGAGCCCTATATCCAGCGCGACGCTGTTGAATTGAAGCTCGAAGATTTCATCCCCACATCGATGGAAACCTTCACTTATGAAGGCATCCGCTATGCCATGCCCTGGGACGGATTCAGCACGCAAATCATTTTCAATAAAACCATTTTCGATAACGCCGGTCTCCCCTATCCAGACTCAGCCTGGACCTGGGATGATTTCTGCTACACCGCCTGGCTCCTGACTCGCGATTACGATAGTGATGGGTTTATCGATCAGTATGGCGGTGATATCGGATTCGGCTATCTTGACACGGAAAATATCATCTGGGCGTTCGGAGGTGATATTATGGATAAAGAAAGAAAACATTTTATCATGGATAGCCCGGAAGCGATTCAAGCGATGCGGTACGTGCTCGATCTGAAATATAAATACAGCGTGCAGCCCAAATCGGAAGAAATGTCCGCGCTGCCCTCCGAGATTATGCTGCTCACCAATCGATTGGCAATGCGTCTGGCGCCCTGCTACGTCATGCTGAATTTATTCACGGCATTCGAACAAAGCGGTATGCGCTGGGATATTGCGTACATGCCTACCGGACCCAGCGGAAAAAAGGGCAGCCGCGTCTCCTGGGATGGTGTGGCAATGTATTCGGGCACAAAATATAAACAGGAATGCTGGAATGTGATTAAGTGCATTCTCAGCTCGGAAATCCAGCAGCGAATCGGCGCTTTGAAGCGCGCTGTTCCGGTGCGTTTCAGCGATGCGTATGCCAGCTTTGCAGATTCAACCACCGAGCAGCACGAAGAGCGCTACATCATTGGCTTTCAATACGGGAGCGTTTCGCCCATTACCGATCGTGTGAAAAAAATGAGCGATTTGATTGGCACATACATGGACAGGCTAAGCATCGATCGCCCGCAGGATCCTCTGATCCGTAAAAAATTGATTGAGATAAACGATTTGACCGATAAGAAAGACCGTGCCTCTTTCGATGCATTGAAACGCCTCAACTACCGTTATGAAGTCGAGCCTTATGAAATTTTCCTGCCGGTGATTAAGAATGGCGATACACTGATCGTTCTGAAATATAGCATCATTAAGGGTGCGAAAAAAGTCCCTAAAATACCGCGCGGTAAAAAATTCGAAACGTATACTTATAAACTTGTGCATGGCGATACGATTGATATTTTCAAACCGCGCATCTTCAGCAAAGATACGCTGCTCGTGTTCGATCACCGGCTGTTGAATGGCAGAAGAACCGATAAATTCACGCCACCAATTGAAAAAGGCAATATGTTTCAATTTTTTCAACATCATATTCGCCAGAAGCACCGTGTCGATGTAGTGCAAGGGCGCGTCGTCAATGGCGATACAACCGATTTCGGACTGAATTACCTCCAGGAGGAAGTTTTCGGTCACAGGTGAAAGCCAAATCCAGCTTTCCAGGGAATCGCATAAAAAGAGGCTGGAATCCTTCGCTGCGATAGAAATCAAATTAAAGTGACTGAAAAATGCCATCCAAACAAGCGAGTCATTTTTGTCGCTTTTGATCATTAATCCCGAGAACACATATTAAAAAGTAAGGGTCATGAATGGCACGTATTAATCGAAAAAAAATCAAGGAAGCCGCAAGCGGATATGCCTTTGCATCACCGTGGCTCATCGGATTCATGGTTTTCACATTGGGTCCGATGCTGTTTTCGCTCTACCTGAGTTTCACCGATTGGAATTTGCTCAAAAAATTGGATGATATCCGACTTATCGGATTCGATAATTATGTTCGAATATTCTCCCATGATCCGAGGTTCTGGATTTCGCTGGAAAACACTGCGTTTTACACGTTCTTTTCGGTGCCACTGGGCATTATCGGCGCACTGCTGCTTGCACTGCTGCTGAATCAACAAGTCAAAGGCATCGCTCTTTTCCGAACAATTTTTTATTTGCCATCGGTGGTTTCGGGCGTTGCCACGGCAGTCCTCTGGATGTGGGTATTCAATCCGCAATTTGGCATCGTAAATTCAATGCTAAGATGGTTCGGGATTGAAGGTCCGGGTTGGCTGATCGATCCCAATTGGTCGAAGCCCACGCTGATCATAATGAGCCTCTGGCGGTTGGGCGGAAGTATGCTCATTTACCTGGCAGGATTGCAAAATATACCCGATCACCTGTACGAGGCTGCCGATCTCGACGGTGCCAATCGTTTGCAAAAATTCTGGAACGTGACCATTCCGAGCCTGACGCCAACGATCTTTTTCAACCTTGTGATGAGTATCATCGGTTCATTTCAGGTATTTACAACCGTTTACATCATTTCTGACGGCGCCGGCAGTCCTCAACAGAGTACGCTGTTTTATGTGCTTTATCTTTACAAGAAAGCCTTTCAGGAGTATGAAATGGGTTATGCCTCGGCTCTCGCCTGGATACTTTTCGTCATCATTCTGTTTTTCACGCTACTGATTATCAAATCATCCGCCCTCTGGGTCTATTACGAAGGAGAACGCCGATGAACCAGGAACAAACGATTGCGATTGCAAAGGCAAACCCAGGCTTTTTTCAGAGCCGCTCGAAACGGAAGCAACTGGGTCGTATGTTTGCTTATGCGGCTTTAATCACGTTTTCGTCAATTTTCATCATTCCTTTTGCCTGGACATTGTCCGCATCTTTGAAATCATTGATGGAAATATATGCAATTCCCCATGTCTGGATACCCAATCCGCCGCTGTGGCAAAATTATATCGAAATTTTCAAAAAGGTACCGCTGCACAAATTCTTCGGCAACACGATCATCGTCACTGTTCTGAGTGTTTTCGGTCAGGTTACTTCGGCGTCGCTGGTAGGATTCGCCTTCGCCCGGTTGCGTTGGCCCGGAAGAAATTTCCTGTTCGTGGTTCTGCTCAGCACAATGATGCTTCCGGGACAGGTAACGATGATCCCAATCTATTTATTGTTCGAAAAGATTGGCTGGATCAATACCTGGTTGCCGCTGATTGTTCCCTCTTACTTCGGCGGCGGGGTTTTCAATATTTTTCTATTGCGGCAATTTTTCAAGACCATACCGCTCGAGCTCGAAGACGCGGCTCGAATTGACGGCTGTTCGAATTTCCGGATATTCTGGCAAATTATGGTTCCCCTGGCAAAGCCGGCGATAGCTACCATTGCGGTGCTCTCATTTGTCGGCCATTGGAATGACTTTATCAGCCCGTTGATTTATTTGCACAGCTATCGCTTATTCCCGATCTCTCTGGGCATCAATATGTTCAAAGGTGCATATTCGATTTTTCCGCACTATTTGATGGCGGCTTCGGTGGTGGCACTCGTTCCGATTCTTATCCTGTTTTTCTTCGCGCAGAAATATTTTGTGAAAGGGATTATTTTATCGGGGATCAAAGGCTGATGGGGCACAGCCAGACGTAAGGGCGGCTCCCGGAAGCAAAAAAAGAAACCCGGACTTGAAACACCGTTTCATCTCGCCCGGGTGAAACCTGAAAATAAGCATTTCAATCACTACTGTCCGGTTATTTTAAAAATAGCATATCGTATCTTATTAAATAA
>JAFGMA010000069.1 GCA_016927835.1 Candidatus Zhuqueibacterota bacterium
ATATCTAAAATCAAAGAGAGAAACCAGCGATCAAATAACGAGGAATTATCATCAAGTTCGCTATGAGAAAGCCCCATCCTTAGATGCTATGCTGTTTACGAATTTTAATGCAATGTAGATTCTGTATTCACCTATCATCGCATAGATAACCATACGACTTATGACTATTCATATTATATTTCAACCGTTCTATCCAAAATTATTTCATAACAATTAGTTACGATCTTTTCAAGAAGGAGAACTTAACATGCCAACCGTCGGAAAAATCGCTCAAATTCTTGATGAATCAAAATTCGTTATAAATTTAGGACTGAAAAACAAAATTCAGACTGGGCAGGAATTCATCATTTATCAGGAAGGTGATGAGATTTTCGATCCGGATTCAAAAGAATCTCTCGGCAAATTGGAAATTCCCAAAGGAAGACTCGTTGTGGAGCATGTTCAGGAACGCATTTCAATTGCGATTACCAAAACGATAGAACAAAAATCCGAGCACAAAACGCTCAGCGAACTGATGGTCGATGCTTCAGTGCCAGTACGGGAGGAGCGCGAGAAGCTCAATATCAACCGCACAGATATGCAGCCCCAGGCGAAAATTTCACCGGTCAAAGTTGGCGATTGGGTTCGATTGGCAGAATGATATTCCGGTTTTGCGACACATCATCGATCAAGCAATGGATCAATTAATGGTAGCATAGTTTAACCTTTCAAAGGTTACGAACCTTTGAAAGGCTAAAAAGGCTTAATCTTTTCCCATAACTGAGCCATTACATCGATCAATCATTTTCCGCTTGACATTCATCTGAAATCTTTTTATCTTGTCGATAATTAATGAGTTGCAACTATTATCATTTCCGCATCACTATGGTTTCCCGGTTTCGTCGAAAATTCAATACGGAGCTTGTGATGAAACAAAAATTCCTTTTTTGCCTGATTGGCATTATCGCAGCCATCGCCAGCTGCAGCCAGGTTGCACAGCTTAAAAATGACGCCATCGACGCGATCATGGCGGGTCGTTTTGCCGACGCGATTCAGACGTATAAAGCCATCTGGCAGATCGATAAAAATAATCCTGAAAATCTCAACAACCTCGGCTGGGCGTATCTCCGGAATGAGGGACTCGAAGTCGCAGAGCATACGTTCGAAAAAGCGCTTGGCTTGGCGCCACGCGAACAGCTTGACACGATGATACGTACCAATCTCAGCCTTACACGGGATTTCCTGAAATTCAAAGCCTTGCTGCAAAACAATCAATGCCGGGCAGCGCTCGATACGCTGAAACATGTGACCGCGAATTTTCAACTCAAAGAGATCGCGTATAAGTACCTTGCACGGTGCTATGAATGCCTGGGAGAGCCTGATTCGGCGCGCGCGAATTGGGAGGAAATTGTTAAGCTGTACGTCAATTCTGATGTGCGAAATCATTATTATTTTCTCGCAAAGGAGAAAATGCTGACCATCGCCTCCGAACGCATCGACGCCGGAGATTTTAAGGACGCGCTTGGAATCTATGAAATGCTGCTATCGGTTGAAAAAGCGGATCCCGCGCTTCAAAACAGCCTGGCATGGGCGCTGTTTCGCACCGAAGAGTGGAAAGAAGCGAAAAGAATCCTGGAGAAAGCCAGCACAATCGCATTATCCAAAGCTGTCGAAGATTCGATTGAAACCAATCTTTTCATGGTGATGACATTTTTATCGGGAGAATATTCGCTGCGGGAAAAGGACTATGAGGCGGCGCTGGTTGAGTTCGAAAAAGTGACCGCGCGATATGCATCGACCGATATCGGGCTGAAATATCTGGCGCTATGTTATGAAGGCGCTGGCAAGAAAGACAAAGCGCGTATGTGTTGGCAGCGAATTCTGAAAATGTATCAGAATATGGATTTCTACAATTCATACAAAGATGAAAAATATGTGAATGAATATGTCATGCTTGCCAATAAAAAATTGTATCAGGTGAAGGATTTATAATTCATTGGAACGAAAACCGCATTCAGATATTATTAACCAGACAGATGTCATCCTCGATAGCATCGCAGATGGCGTTTTTACAGTTGATTGCGACTGGCACATCACGTGTTTTAACCAGGCAGCCGAACGCATCACGGGTGTACCGAAGAACGAAGCACTTGGCAGGACATGCCGCGACGTATTTCACTCCAATTTGTGCGATGCAAACTGCGTTTTAAAAGAGAGCATCAGGAAAGATGCGCCGATCAGCAACCAGTCGATCTACATCATCAATGCGGATGGCGAACGCATTCCGATCAGCATCAGCGCGGCGCCGCTGAAGGACGGACGCGGCAAGATTATCGGCGGCGTCGAAAGTTTCAGGGATTTGTCGGAAATTACCGAATTGCGAAAGGAACTCAGCAAGCAATACTCATTTCAGGATATCATCAGCAAAAGCGAATCCCTGCAAAAGCTATTTAACATTTTGCCGGATATCGCCGAAAGCGAAAGCACTGTTTTGTTGCAGGGCGAAAGCGGAACCGGCAAAGAACTTTTCGCCCGAGCCATTCACAATTTGAGTCATCGCTCGCAAGGTCCGCTGATAATCGTCAACAGTGGTGCGCTGCCCGATACCCTGCTGGAATCCGAGTTGTTCGGATACAAAGCCGGAGCCTTCACCGACGCGAAAAAAGACAAGCCCGGAAGATTCGCATTGGCTGAAAAAGGCACCATTTTCCTCGATGAAATCGGTGATATTTCGCCGGCACTCCAGGTCCGGCTGCTGCGGGTTTTGCAGGAAAAAACGTATGAGCCTCTCGGGGGCACAACTTCGATAAAGGCTGACGTCCGGATCATTGCTGCCAGTAACAAAAACCTGGAGCAAGCGGCGGCAAATGGCAATTTCCGGGAGGATTTGTATTATCGACTCAATGTCGTCTCACTGGAACTCCCGCCGCTCAGAGAACGCAAGGAAGATATCCCGCTTTTAATCGACCATTTTATCCATCGTTTTAACACGCTGAAAAATCGCCAGATCCTTGGTGTATCCGAGGCAGTGCTCACCACGTTAATGCATTATTCGTTCCCCGGCAATATTCGCGAACTGGAAAACATCATCGAATATGCCTTTATCCTCTGCCATGAAAATTTTATCCAGATTGCTCATCTTCCCAGGCAATTCCATCCTGATGGCGATGCCGAAGATGGAGCCATACAGGGCTCATCCCTCGCTGAAATTACCAGCCGGGCGGTTCAGAATGCCCTCAAGCGCAATAATTGGAAGCGATTGGCGACTGCCAGGGAACTCGACGTTGATAAAGGAACCCTGCGGCGCATGATCGAGCGCTATAAAATCCCGACACCGTAAATAATCCTAATCATGACTCTAATGAAGTGAATTGACTGCGTCAATTCAGTGCATCGACACAGACGATGTGCTCCAAAAATCACGCGTTCTTTTAATATCCAGAATTCTGCTAGACCTTTTATCCTAAATCCTGGGAGAACCTCAAACATGCTCCGAAAAAAGATACAGAACCTGTTCATCATGTTAGTCTCAATTTATTTTCTGTTCGCTCTAGAAATCACTGCGTGCACGAACTTCCTCATCTCAAAAGGTGCTTCAAAAGATGGCTCAACCCTGATCACGTACGCTGCCGATTCACATGTCCTATACGGAGAATTGTATTACACGCCGCCTGGCAAGCATCTGCCCGGCAGTATGCTCGATGTATATGAATGGGACTCGGGAAAATTTCTGGGACAGATTAAGCAAGTGGAAGAAACCCATACCGTAGTCGGCAATATGAATGAGTACCAGGTGTCAATCGGCGAAACCACCTGGGGAGGGCGTGAGGAATTGCAGGATTCAACGGCGATTATGGATTACGGGAGTTTGATGTACATCGCTCTGCAGCGCTCAAAAACCGCCCGCGAAGCAATCAAAGTCATGACCGATCTGGTTGCGGAATACGGATACTACAGCTCCGGCGAATCCTTTTCCATCGCCGATCCCAATGAGGTCTGGTTTATGGATATGATCAGCAAGGGAACCGGCAATAAAGGGGCGGTGTGGGTGGCGCGCAAAATCCCGGACGGATACATCAGCGCGCACGCCAATCAGGCGAGAATCCGGAGCTTCCCGATGAACGATCCTGAAAATTGCCTGTATGCCCCGGATGTGATCTCTTTTGCCAGGCAGAAAGGTTATTTCAGTGGTCAAGATAAAGAATTCAGCTTCGCAGATGCGTACGCCCCGCCGGATTATGGCGCGTTGCGTTTTTGCGAAGCCAGGGTCTGGAGCATGTTCCGGCGCGCCGCGCCTTCGATGAATTTATCCACTGACTATGTGAAGGGCGTGAGCGGCGCCAAACCGCTGCCGTTATGGATTAAGCCCGATGAAAAGCTATCTGTCAGGGATGTCATGGAACTCATGCGGGATCATTTTGAAGATTCGGAATTCGATCTGTCGAAAGGCATCGGCGCCGGACCGTTCAAATTACCATATCGCTGGCGACCGCTGCACTGGAAGGTGGATGATCAGGAATACCTGAACGAACGCGCCACATCGACCCAACAGACCGGATTTTCGTTCATCGCCCAGGCGCGCGCATGGCTGCCCAATCCCATCGGCGGGATTCTCTGGTTCAGCGTGGACGATACGTACAGCACGATCTACGTCCCGATGTATTGCTGCATTAACAAAATTCCGACGCCGTACGCTGTAGGCACGGCTTCATTTGATACATTCAGTTGGAATTCCGCATTCTGGGTCTTCAACTTTGTATCCAATTTTGCATACCTGCGCTATTGTGACATGATCAAAGACATCCAGCTTTTGCAGCGTCGCCTGGAAGGACAATTCATCGCCGATCAACCCAGAATTGAGGCGGCTGCCAGAGCATTACATGAAACATCGCCGCAATTGGCGGTTGATTATCTGACTGACTACTCAGTGAAAGTCGGCGAGGAAACGGTCACGCGCTGGAAAAAACTCGGTGAATTTTTACTTTATAAATATCTCGATGGCAATGTGAAAAATGAACTTGGCAAGGTAACGCACCCGGGGTACGATGAAGATTGGTATCGGCGCATTGTCGAAGAAGATGGCGAACATCTGAAAATGAAAAAGCTGGAAGACGAACAGGGCTCGCATTAATCGCGCCGAATTATACAGAAGGCAGAATCGAGGTGAATGTTTGAAACCAGGCGGCGTTTGCGCTGAAAAGGTAAAAGAAGGCTCCGAATGCGATGAACGGACCGAACGGAATATATTCGATTCGCTTGATTGAAAGCAATATGCTGCCAACGATTGCTGAGACAATGAATGCAGCCAGCAGCGATAAAACAATTCCCTGAACTCCCAAAAAGCTGCCAACCATGGCGGCTAATTTCACATCGCCGCCGCCCATGCTTTCCTTGCGGTAAACGAGTATGCCAAGAAATGCCACACATAATAACAGCCCGCCACCAACAGACATTCTAATAGTCGCGTTTTTCAGTGTCATTTCATCATTGAAAATCGACAGAATGAGTCCCGCCGCTATTCCGGGCAAAGTGATTTTATCGGGAATCCGTTTCGTTTCAATATCGATACCTGCGATGACAATCAGGCAGAAACAAAAGAGCGCATGCATGAAAAACAGCGGTTGCAATTGAAAGGTTCGATACAGCGCGATCAGCAGCCCGCCGGATATCATTTCGACTACCACATACCTTTTTGGAATCGGTGCGTTGCAATCGGCGCATTTTCCCTTCAGGCAAAGATAGCTAATGATTGGAATGCACTCGTAAAATTTTCTATTAACGCCGCACGCGGGGCACTGTAAACGGGGAACTGTAATCGATTTTTTCAGCGGAAAACGCGACATGCAGCCGTTGAGAAAGCTGCCGATAACAACTCCCACTGTGAAGAGAAGCGCATACATCATGATGGGTATCAAGTAATGATAAATGGTGACGCCGCCCAATTTCCGGACGAGGATCCCGAGCACTGCACAGGGTTTAAAATGAGCAATAATTGTCAGAGAATACGTCACATCCCAGATTGGCAACAATATTTCCGCTTTTTGCCTCGTACCACCAGCCGCTGTTGCCATTGCCTTTCTTTGCCGCTTGTTTTAATGCCTCGAGTATGCGCTGGTTTTTGGTATCGACGTAAATAGTTTTGCCAATCATCGGATCGGTTCCTTCAAAAAAAGGATTTTCGGGGAAATATTGCAAATAAGGTCCGTAGTGAAATTCATCGGATCGGCTCTGAGAAATTTCTCCTTTGTCATTTGTAAACCACGTCAACTGGCGTTTGAAATAGGTTGGATCGCCCTGGCAATTTACATCATTGATTGTGCAAGGAAAAAAGCCGTGTTCCGCATGATACGTCATAACAGCCTTTCTAAGAAACTTCAAATTGCTTTTCAGAACAGCTTCTCTGGCTAATATGCCATTTTCATTCATTTTCAAAGTAATGACCGTCGCCAGAATTCCGATCACCCCGAGTACAATCAATAACCCCAGAAAAAACACAAAACACTTGAAAGTTATAAAATTTTTTCCCATATTCAGAATTCCGTTGAATTCACCTGCCAGAGGAAATCAGACACTTAACAGGAGCAGATCATGCCAGACCCAAAGGAATCAGCCCACGCACCTTCAAACCCAAACATTGTATTCATCATCACCGATCAAATGCGGGGAGATTGCCTGAGCGTATCCGGTCATCCGGTCGTTGAAACGCCAAATCTTGATATGCTCGCGCGAAAGGGGATCAATTTCATCGCATCCTACAGCGCCTGTCCTTCGTGTATCGCAGCACGGGCATCCATCTTCACCGGGCTTCGACCGGCGACTCACGGGCGGTTGGGGTATCGCGATCAGGTGCCATGGCGCTATCCCACAACGCTTGTACAAGAATTGAGTAATGGGGGCTATCAGACGCACTGCATCGGCAAAACGCATTTTTTTCCGCAGCGCGCCCATCTCGGATTTCAGTCGCTGGAATCCTACGAAGGCGCTCAAAATTTTGATGGTAAATACGTCAATGATTATTATGAGTGGCTGCGGGAGATGTCTAATAATCGATTCACCGAATTCGACCATGGCGTGGACGGAAATTCGTGGTTTTCGCGCCCCAGTCATTTGCCAGAAGAATTGCACAACAATAGCTGGGTGGCGACCCGCGCGGTGGAATTTTTAAAACGGCGCGATCCGACCCGACCGTTTTTCTTGAATTTATCGTTCCATCGACCGCATCCCCCAATCGATCCGCCTGAGCCTTTTTATACAATGTACAAAGATCGGGAAATTCAACTGCCGCCGGTCGGGGATTGGGCACAGGAATATAATGTGCCCGTGGAAGATATGAATGCTTGGTGTGGTGTAGTCCCGCCGAACATTTTGAAAAAAACCATGCTGGCGTACTATGCCCAGATCGCACATATCGACAACCAAATCGGGAGGGTGGTCATTGCGCTGCGGAGATTGAATGTTGGTCCCACATGGATTATTTTCACTGCCGATCATGGCGAAATGTTGGGTGACCATTTCCTGTTTCGAAAAACGTACGCTTACGAAGGTTCAGCCAAAACGCCGCTGATTATCTGTCCGCCGGAACGCTTGCAAAATCATGTCTGCGATGCCCCTGTGTCGCAGCAGGATTTTATGCCGACGATTCTGGATATTGCGGGTTTACAGATTCCCGCCAGTGTTGAAGGCAGTAGTATGTTACCGCTGCTCTCAAAATCGGCGCGCGAAATCGGGTGGCGCGATTACGTGCATGGCGAGCATTCCGGCTGCTATCACCGCAAAAATGGCATGCAATTCCTGACCGATGGCAAGGAAAAATATATCTGGTACACGCAGTCTGGGAAGGAGCAGTTCTTCGATCTTGCCAGCGATCCTAAGGAGCTGCATGACCTGGCGAATGCGCCGGGAATACGTGATAAATTAAACCATTGGCGCGCGCGAATGGTCGCCGAACTGGCACCGCGCGTTGAAGACGGGCTCAGCGATGGGAAAATACTCATTGCCGGAAAAAGCCTGCCCGCCGTTCGACCGGACCTGCTGAAATAAGCTTGAATTTGAGATATCATAACTTTTACCGGAGTTGAAAATGAATGAAATTGCATCGAAAGAGAAACTCAACGTCGGCGTTATCGGCGCCGGCGGAATTGCGCGCGGTGTTCACCTGCCATCGATTTCCGATATGGAAGACGTAAAACTCGTTGCGATCTGTGATTTGGTTGAGTCGAAAGCCGTTGAAATGGCTGAGAAATACAATATTCCCAATGTTTATACGGTTTATCATGATCTGTTAGCAAACGAGGATTTGGATGCGATCTTTGTGCTGGTAGAACCCGGCAATCTCTATCACGTGGTCTGGCACTGTCTGGATGCAGGCATCGATACCTTCACGGAGAAACCGCCAGGAATCACCCTGTTTCAGGCAGAATCGTTGGCGCGCAAAGCCGAAGAAGCCGGAAAAATTCTGCAGGTGGGATTCAACCGCCGGTTTATCCCGCTGGTGCGCTATGTGAAGGAACTGGTTTCGCAGCGCACGCGAATCACGCAGGTTGAAGGCTGCTTTTTTAAATATGGCGTTGGGGCATTTGACAAGGGGAGTTTGCCGGCTTTCGATTCCGACACGGTGCACGCTATCGATCTCGTTCGCTGGATGGCGGGCGGTGAGCCGGAAAAAGCAGCGATGATTGTCGCGCAGCATGAGGATGTTGTGCTCAATTCCTGGAACGCGATCTGTGGATTCGACAATGGCGTCAGCGCAATTATCAAAGCCAATTACCGAACCGGCGGACGCGTGCATAAATTCGAACTGCACGGTCCCGGTTTGAGCGCCTATATTGATATCGGATTTGGCGTGGCTTCCTGCGAAGCAACCATCCTGGCGCATGAGGGTGACATCCGGTATTCGTTGGCGGCGCGCGGTGCGGCTTCAGAAGGGATCACCAAAATCGACGGCATGGAACTGGCGGGAAGCAACGAATTTTACAAGTATTATGGTTTCTATTTCGAAGACCGGCATTTTATCGATTGCGCTAAAGCGCGGAAAGAACCCGATACCAGTATTCGGGATGCGGTTAAAAGTATGGAATTGCTTGAATTATTGAAATCCAAAATTATCTGATGCTTCTTCGGAGACCATCAAAATTTTCAATTTCAAAATCGCCAGGCGAGGATGGCTGTTATCAGGTATCCGGCGATTCGAATCAATGAATTTCGGCTTGATGAAATAGCGGAGCACCAGGCATCCCATAAATCGATTTTTCGCGCAAACAGGGACACAATTTTATGAGAAACAGTTGGTTTCTGATACTCATCTTGTTTACGGATCTACTCATGATATCCTGCCAAAAGCAAACCTGGAACGTACCAAAGGTGTATTTGTCATCGAAAATTGAACACCCTTTTGTCTCATGCACGTCTTCTGAATTGGAGCGGCTGAGAGATGCTTATCGCGGAGATGGCGCAACGCACGCCGTGATTGCGGAGATGATCGCACAGTGCGATCCTTTTCTGGATGAACCCGTTGAATTTCCGGAGCGGGGAGGACAGCATAACCAGTGGTATCAATGCGAAGCGTGCCAGATTGCGCTGCAAACGCTTGACGATACGCATCATCAATGCCCTGAATGTCGAAGAATTTATTCCGGGGAACCGTATGACGATGTCATCTTCAGCCGGAAGCATACGAAGAATTTATGGCAGATGAACGATGCCGCGTGGGCGTATGCGATTACCGGTAAAATTGAATATGCCGAATATTGCGTCGAAGTCCTATCGGGCTATGCCGATCGTTACAGCAGTTATCCCTATCATTCGGCTCACCGCGACAGCGGCAATTGGAGCAGAATATCCGGTGGTCATTTATTCGAGCAAACACTGAATGAAGCCTATGCCATGTCGCATTATATCGCGCCTGCTTATGATTTGATTTATAATTCCGGAATTCTCTCCCCGAAAAAGCACGCGCACATAAAAAACAATTTGCTGCTGCCAATGCTCGAAAATATCGATAGAAATAAAGCCGGCAAGAGCAATTGGCAAACCTGGCATAACGCGGCGATGATCTGGGCGGGCGCTTTGCTCGGGGACGCGAACTGGATTAACAAAGCAATCGCCGATTCCGCAAACGGATTCGCATACCAAATGCAGGTTTCCGTCAGCGATGAAGGGTTGTGGTATGAAAACAGTTGGGGCTATCATTTTTACACCCTCAACGCCCTGGTGCATATCGCGGAGTGCGCTCGAAGGCTCGGCGCCGATCTCTGGGCGCATCCGGTTATGAGAAAAATGGCGCTGCTGCCCCTCGAATATGCCATGCCCGACGGATCGCTGCCGCGTTTTGGAGATGACGTCAATTCATCGATTGCGGGGAATGCCATCTCGATGGAAGCTATTTATCATGCCTTCAAAAGCGAGGCAATTCGGGCGCAGCTCCCGGCTGAACCGACGTTTGAGTCGATTTTACTTGGCAGGGAAACATTTAAACTGCTCGAACCGGCTTCGGGTATCATTCCGCAAAGCAGCCTGTTTCGGAATGCCGGACATGCCATTCTACGTTCCCGCGGAAATGCCGCGCTCACGGCGGTGATGACTTTTGGTCCGTACGGCGGATTTCATGGTCATCTCGATAAATTGAGTTTTGTATTCTTCGGCTTCGGCGAGGAACTGGGCGTTGATCCGGGACGTGCGAAAAGTCAGGCGTATCGTCTTCCCATTCACAAAAACTGGTACAAGGCATCGCTGAGTCACAATACCGTTTTAGTAAATCAACAATCCCAGCAGCCGGCGTCAGGAAGGCTGGATACCTTTTTTGCCGGGGAAACCTGCTCCGCAGTCTCCGCAAGCTGTTCGGACGCTTACGCGGGCGTTGAGCATTGCCGGCTTTTATTGTTAGCGCCGACATACTTGCTCATCTACGATACGCTGGAATCGAATACCGAGCAGGAATATGATTGGGTGTATCGCAACCGGGGACATAAGCTGATTTGCAATCATCCGCTGCAAAGAGCATCCGTCGGTACGGCATTTCCCGGTGCGATATACATTCAAAATATCCAGCAGGGGACAATCGATGACGATTTTCAAATTCAGTTCATCGATGAAAAGGTTACCACATATTTGACAATGGCGGGAAGCCCCGGGACGATGGTTCGAATTGGAGACGGACCGGGCGAATCCATCACCGATCGGATTCCGATGTGCATGATACATCGGCGCGGTAAAAGGGCACGCTTTGTCGCTGTGCTGGAACCGGTTCCTGCGGGCAGTGTTCACCAAATCCGCAAAATCCGCTTCAATGACGACTATGCAAAACCAACAATCGAGATTCTCACGGAAAAACGATTAAGCAAAGTCGTGATCGAGCCTGAGGGCAAGCCGTTGTTTTTAGAAGAGGAAATTTAGATGAAAATTTTGCGTACCGCTGTAGTCGGTGCCGGTCGAATCGGGTGGAAATTTCACATCCCGCAAGTCGTCAGCCACGAGGGATTCAAGCTGGTGGCAGTGGTCGAACCGGTGCAGGAACGGCTCGATGAAGTGAATGCGGAATTTGGCGTCACCGGTTATCACGATTTTCAACACCTGCTGGAATCGGAAACACTCGACCTTGTGGTGATTGCCTCACCAACGCATTTACATCAGCAACAGATAACTGCCGCATTTCAACACGGTTGCGACGTATTTTGCGACAAACCGCTGGCGCCCACACTCGAACATGTGGATCAGCTCATCGACGCCATGCAGCAGCATCGGCGCAAATTGATGCTTTATCAGCCGCACCGGGGCAGGAGGGAGGCGGTTTCGCTGCAGGCGATGCTGAAAAAGCAGCTCATCGGACCGGTTTACATGATTAAGCGCGAGCGCTATGCCTACTTGCGCCGCAATGACTGGCAGGCGCTCAAAAAGTTCGGCGGAGGCATGCTGAATAACTATGGCGCACATTATATTGATCAATTGCTGTACCTGGCGCAATCACCAGCGAAACGAATCCATTGCGTGCTGCGCAGAATTGTCAGTTTCGGTGACGCGGAAGATGTCGTGAAAGTGGTCATTGAGACGGAGAGCGGATTGGTACTCGATCTGGATATCAACATGGCATCGGCGTTCCCCATGACACCCTGGAGAATCCTGGGGCAGCGGGGCAGCATCCTGCTGGATGAGGCAGAGCAGGTGTGGCGCGTGAAATATTACTATCAGCGCGATCTGCCGGATATTGCGGTTCATCCGGAACTTGCCGCGCCCAATCGCATGTACAGCAGCGGGGAAGTCATCCCCTGGCGGGAAAAAAGCATTCCGCTCTCGGACTATGAAGAAGTCGATTATTATCAAAAATGCTACGATTATTTTGCGCTGAACCGGGAGCCCTTTGTGCCGATACAGGAAACACGCGAAGTGATGCGCGTGATTGAGGAATGCCGGAAGAATAATGCAGGTTGATTTAGTGTAGCAAATTTTTGATTTGACATAGTCAAAAAAAAGTGCTATTTTAACACGTCGGTTTTTAATTTTAAAAATATCCGGGAGTTATTATGCCTACAATTCTTTTCATCATGGGATGGCGCTTTTACTTTTATACCAACGAAATGAAATATCCATTGCCGAAATGCTGAGAAAGAATGTAAATATTGGATTGACAGAGCAAATTTTGATATTGATGAGGCACACAGTTAGAACATGAATAATGAAGATAAGCGTCAAGTAAAGAAAATAATATTTGAATATTTTGAGCATATCGAAAATGAATGGGATAAATTTCAGAAGGAGCATAAATAATGAGAAAAATTCATCATGCCCAGAAAATTGAATTCAAAGACAATGAGATGTATTTAAAGGTAGATATACTCGTTAAGGATTAAAAAGTGTCTGTCCGAGAACTACCTTTGAGCTGTCATTGCGAGGAGCGTTTTTTGCGACGAAGCAATCTCATAACTTACTGTAAACATAGAGATTGCTTCGCTCCACTGCGTTACGCACGCAATGACATGCTTAAGAATATGATATTACAAACTATCCCTTAATAGGTATAACAACGAATATGTCTTTAAAATCGAAGAAATTTCAAATAGATTATCAAATGCCTCTTACACCGCAAGTTGGACGAGGATTTATCCATTGATGGTTTACTCGGCATAGCACGTGCACCCAAAAAAAGCAGGAAATGGTTGTAATCTAAGTAATCGCTCAAAAATAACTTCACATTTTTATTGAGGCGATAAGGTATAATTCCACTTTTGGAAGACATCGTGAAATTTAA